>NZ_VCKX01000140.1 GCF_005889725.1 Nonomuraea zeae | reverse complement strand
GGTCGGGGAGGAGGTGGGGGGCTCCCGCGCGTGGGTGTCCGTGGCTGGTCGCGTCGCCGGCGAGCAACGTCTCGGCGACGGCCGTACGGGCGTACAGGACGTATCTCCCCGTGCGGTGCGCGGTGGCCAGCCCGGCCCGGCGGAGGGCGGTGAGGTGCTGGTTCGCGCCTGGCTCCGACAGGTCGAGGCGGGTGGCCAGGTCCCGGGTCGAGGCGGGCTGGTCGAGCGAGGCCAGCAGCCGGGCGCGGGTCCGGCCGAGCACGGCGGCCAGCGCCTGTGGCGGGTCGCTCTCGCGGTGCTCCCAGAGCGTCGCGACGCCGCGCGGCGGGTAGCGGATCGTGGGCTGCCAGGGCGGGGTCGTGATGGAGAAGACGCGTGGCCAGGTGAACACCGACGGCACGAGCAGCAGCCCCAGCCCGCCCAGCGGGCGCACGCCTTCGCAGACCGCCTTCGGCAGGCGCAGCGTCCCTTCCTCCCACGTCACGGCGGCGTCGAGGTCGCTGAGCATGCGCCGCAGGCCGCCCTCGGCCAGCAGCCGGGCGCGGTAGAGCACGTCGCCTTCGAGCAGGGCCCTGATCCGGGGCCAGTAGGGCGCGATGGCCGCCTCCCAGTAGTCCCGGATCTCCCCGGCCAGCCGTTCCAGGCCGCCCGCCGGGTCGGCGTGGAGCGCCTGGATCGCTTCGGTGCGCGGACCGTCCCAGATGTCCAGGCCCTCCTGGACGAGCGGCGCCATCGCCACCATGGTGGCGAGCTCCACCTCCAGGTCCGGCACGGAGGTGGAAGGCGGCGGGCAGACGAAGCCGACGATCGAGATCGTCGGCACCGGCACCAGATCGGACAGCAACCGCCAGTCGACGTCGGCGAGCCGGCGGCGCACCCGCTCGGCCCAGGGCTTGAGCGCGGCGTGCGCGGACGGGTTCTTCACCACCCGGGCGCTGGCCACGACCTCCCACAAAGGAGAGACAGCAAAGCGGACATTAGCCGCATCCTGCGTGGAGAAGGTCAGCTCAAGACCCATCTGATTCGCTCTCCCCTTAATCGATGGCGCGCCCGCCGACTATTCCAGCATCAATGGGGGGTGACAACAGCTGCCGAGACTCCGCTCCTCCGTGACCCCTCCTTCAGAAACCTCTACCTGGCCTCGGCGGTCAGCCAGTTCGGCGCCCAGGTCGGCTACGTGGCGATGCCGCTGCTCGCGGTGACCGCCCTCGACGCGGGGCCCGGCGAAGTGGGCCTGCTCAGCGCCCTGACCACCATCACCGTGCTCGTGCTCGGCCTGCCCGCCGGAGCATGGGTGGACCGGGTCAGGCGCCGCCCGGTGATGATCGCCACGGACCTGGTCCGCGCCGCGTTCCTGCTGTCGGTGACGGTCGCGTGGTGGCTGGGCACGCTCACGATGACCCAGCTGTACGGCGTCGCCATCGCGACCGGGGTCGGCACGCTCTTCTTCGACGTCGCCTCGCAGAGCACGGTCCCGCATCTGGTCGGCCGCGACCGGCTCACGGCGGCGAACTCGGCACTCGTCGGCACGAACGCGGCGATGGACGTGGGCGGCAGAAGCGCCGCCGGAGTGCTGCTGACCCTCGCGGGCGCGCCCGTGGCGATCCTGCTGAACGCGCTCACCTACCTCTGCTCGGCCGTGTGGCTGCGCCGGATCGGCAAGCCCGAGCCCGTGCCCGCCCCCGCGCCCGGTGAGCGGCTCGGGCGGCAGATCGGCGACGGGGTGCGCTTCCTCTTCGGCAACCGGGTCCTCGTCGCCATCGCGGCGCAGGGCGGCATGACGAACCTCGCGTTCCCGCTCTGCTCGACGCTGCTGCCCGTGCTGGTCGTGAACGAGCTCGGGCATCCCGCCTGGGTGCTCGGGGCCTATCTCGCCGTCGGCGGCCTGGGCATGCTGGCGGGCTCCTCGACGGCCCACCTGATCGGCCGCCGGTTCGGCCGCGGGCGTGCCGTGTGGATCGTCGGCGTGGCCACTGCCCCGTTCGCGCTGCTGGTGCCGTTCGCCGGTTGGAACATCTGGATCTCGGCGACCGCGTGGAGCGTCCTGTGCTTCCGGACAGGGGTGAACAACGTGCTGCTCGTCAGCTTCCGGCAGAAGGTCACGCCCGACTCGATGCTCGGCCGGATGAACGCCACCATGCGCCTGATCCTGATGGGCGCCGTCGGTGTCGGTGGCCTGCTGGCGGGCCTTCTCGGCGAGGTCTGGGGCATCGGGGCGGCGATGTGGGCGGGGGCAGTGATCATGGCGCTCAGCTGGATGCCGATCTGGCTCAGCCCGCTGCGCCGCGAGGTCTGATCCCAGGCCGCAGGGCACTCGGCGCCCGGCGTCCTCCCCGGTGGCGGGTGTGCGGTTCCGCTCCCCCGCCATCCGCCGTACATTCGGCTGATGGACCCGGTTGAGCTCTTCCAGCAGGTGGCGGCGACGGTGCCCGCGTACAGGACGTTCCTGGCGGAGAACGGCGTCGATCCCGCCACGGTCGTGACGCTCGGGGACTTCGAGCGGCTGCCCATGACGACCAAGGACAACTACATCCTCCGCCACCCCCTGCCCGACCTGTGCAGGGACGGCGTCATCGGGGACATGATCGCGGTGTCCTCCGGCTCGACCGGCGTGCCGGGCTTCTGGCCGCGTTCGGTGTCCGACGAGGAGGTGATCGCGGCCCGCTTCGAGGAGGTCTTCAGGGACTCCTTCGCCGCCCGCGAGCGCCGTACCCTGGCCGTGGTCTGCTTCGCCCTCGGCACCTGGGTGGGCGGCCTGTTCACCGTGAGCTGCTGCCGCCTCCTGGCCGCGCGCGGCTATCCGGTCACCGTGGTCGCGCCCGGGAGCGACCGGCGGGAGATCGCCCGCGTCCTGCCCGAGCTGGCCCCGCACTTCGACCAGGTGGTGCTCCTGGGCTACCCGCCGTTCCTGAAGAACGTCATCGACACCGAGGGCCTCCCCTGGGCCGACTGGGACGTCAAGCTGGTCACGGCGGGCGAGGTGTTCAGCGAGGAGTGGCGCACCCTGGTCGCCGAGCGGGCGGGCATCGCCGACCCGGTGAAGGGCATAGCCTCCCTTTACGGCACCGCCGACGCGGGCGTCCTGGGCAACGAGACCGCGCTGTCAACCGGGATCCGCCGGTTCCTGTCGGCCCGCCCCGGCACGGCCCGCGAGCTCTTCGGCGAGTCCAGGCTGCCGACGCTCGTCCAGTACGACCCGGATGTCCGCTTCTTCGAGGAGCACGAGGGCACGCTGCTCTTCTCCGGCGACAACGGCGTCCCGCTGATCCGCTACCACATCGCCGACGAGGGCGGTGTGATCCCGTACGAGCGGATGCTGGAGTTCGTCCGGCGGCACGGCTTCGAGCCCGAGGCGGAGGGCCCGCAGCGGCCGTTCGTGTACGTCTTCGGCCGCAGCCACTTCACCGTGTCCTACTACGGCGCGAACGTCTACCCGGAGAACATCGCGGTCGGCCTGGAGCAGCCGGAGGTGAGCGGCCCGGTGATGGGCAAGTTCGTCCTGGAGGTGGTGGAGGACGCGGCGCACGACCGGCACCTGACGGTCACGGTGGAGCTCGCGCCGGGCGAGAAGCCGTCCGACGAGGTCGCCCAGGCCGTGGGCGCCTCGATCCAGGCCCAGCTCCTGCGGCTGAACAGCGAGTTCGCCCATTACGTGCCCGTGCCGCAGCAGGTGCCGTTCATCCGGCTGCGCGAGGCGGGCGACCCCGAGTATTTCCCGCCGGGGGCCAAGCATCGCTACACCCGGTAGCCCCGCCAACAGCGGCTACCGCTACACCAGTGCCGCCGCGATCCGCTCCTCGGCCCACGGCACCATGAGGAAGCCGCGCTTGACGGTCAGCACCTGCACCCCGGCCGTCCACGACTGGATGCCCGGCACCGAGGCCAGCGTGCGCGAGGTGAAGTGGTGCAGGTCGGCCGTGGTCGGCACGATCACCTCGCAGATGAGCGACGCCTGCCCCAGCAGGGAGGCGATCATGCGTACGCCGCGCTCTTCCGACAGCCGCTCGGCCACGCGGTCCTGCATGCTCGGCTCGACCGACAGCCACAGCAGGATCTCGGCCTCGTAGCCGAGCGCGGCGGCGGGGATGAACGTGGCCACCGTCGCGCAGCCGCGCTCCAGCATGGCCTCCAGCCGCCGCCTGGCCGTGCTCTCGCTGATGCCCATCCGGCGGCCGATCGAGTGGAAGCTGGCCCGCCCGTCGTCCCGCACGGCGGCGAGCACGTCGCGGTCGACGTCGTCGAGGTGCCCGCGCTCGCACGTGTGCGCGGGCGGGTGCAGGGCGAACGGCGCCGGCTCCCCCACCACGGGCTCGCTCCAGTCGTAGCTCCGCTTGTAGGTGTGCAGCACCAGGTCGGCGTTGCTCTGCTGGGCCCCGGGGACGGTGTGCACGAACTCGACGAGCATCGAGTAGAGGTCGCGGTGCTTGGGCGCGACCAGCTCGAAGACGATGTCGTAGCCCCCGGTGACGATCGTGACGTACCGGATGTCGGGGTTGGTCGCCAGCAGCGCCGCCACCTTGAGCTGGCTGCCCGGCGCGCAGGTCAGCCGCACTATGAACACGTGCACCGGCCCGTCGTGCTCCAGGTGCGGCAGCACCGCCACCCGCGCCAGCCCGGCGCCGAACAGGTGCTGGGCCCGCCGCGCCACCGTGGTGGTGGAGATGCTCAGCAACTGGGCGATGTCCGTCCAGCTCGCCCGGCCGTTCAGCTGCAGCGCGGCCAGGATCTTCCGGTCGAGTTCATCGAGATCTTCCATCGGGGGCATCATCGCGCGTTCAGTGCCGTTCTCGCACCTTGTCCGGCAGCTCGTCCGAGAACGCGCGCTCCAGGAACTCGCGGACGACCGACTCCCACAGCTCGGCCTCCTCGACCTGCGGTGAGTGTCCCGACTGCTCGAAGACCCGCAGCTCGGCGCCGGGGATCAGCCCGGCGATGGTCTCGCTGCACTCGACGGGCGTGATCCAGTCGTGGCGGCCGACGGTCACGAGGGTCGGCGCGGTGATGCCGGGCAGCAGGTGCTTGATGTCGTAGTTCGGCTGGTTCACGGCGAACGCGTAGTTGTGCGTCCGGTAGTGGTACGGCGTGGCGGCGGCCCGCTGCTCGACCTTGGCCGGGTCGTAGTCGTGGTCGTAGAGCGGCAGGATCTCCCGCCAGCAGTCGCGCAGGTCCTCGTCGTCGCGCACGGTGCCGGACATGATCCGGTCCAGCTTGGCCTGGTCGATCGCGACCCGGGAGGAGGCGGCGGCGTTGCGGGTGGCCAGCTCCTGGTTGCCGTTGTCGGCGGAGGTGTCGCGCAGCACGACGGCGCGCACCCTGCCGGGGTGGCGGGCGGCGTACTCCATGGCGATGAAGCCGCCGTACGAGCCGCCGGCGATCACCACCTGCTCCACGCCGAGCCAGCGGCGCAGGCCCTCGACGTCCTCGACCCACTGCTCGTGGGTGTAGGGGCCGTTCTCGCCGCTCGCGCCCGAGCCCCTGGCGTCGAAGACGACCACCCGGTACGTGTCCGCCAGCCGGCCGAAGCTGGCCTTGGGCTCGGCGAGCGAGCCCAGCCCCGGGGCGCCGTGGTGGGCGATGATCGTCCGCTCGCCCTCCCCGAGCACCTCTACGTTGAGCGGGTTGCCATTGATGTCGACGAACAACGATTTCCCTTTCAGATGATCACGTCGGTGAGCTCGCGCGGGTACGCCGTGAGCCTGCGCGGCCCGGACTCGGTGACGAGGACGGTGTCGGAGATGCGGTATCCGGCGTGGCCCGGCACGTACACGCCGGGCTCGCTGGACAGGATCATGCCGGGGGCCAGCTCGGTGGCGTCGCCGTCGGACAGCCACGGCGGCTCGTGGAAGCCGAGCCCGATGCCGTGCCCCTGCCGGTGGCGGATGTGCTCGCCGAGCCCGGCCTCCTCGATCACCGCCAGGCAGCGGCGGTTGGCCTCCTCGCAGGTGACGCCCGCGACCAGCGCCTCGGTGCCGATCTCCTGCGCCTCGCGGACGGTCTCGTAGTAGCGGGCCTGCCGCGTCGTGGGCTCGCCGATCACGAACGTGCGCTCGCTCTCCACGAACCTGCCGCCGACCGCGCACCCGAGCGAGAGCATGAACGTCTCCCCCGCCCGCAGCCGATCGCCGCCGGGCAGACGGTGCGGCTGGGCCGAGTTGGGGCCGCCGTAGACGAGCCCGCCGGTCAGCATGGGGACGACGACGACGTCCTCGTGCCGGTCGTACATGAGGCGGGAGCCGTGGGAGATGACGTGCGCGGCCAGCTCCGTCTCGGCGGGCAGCTCGCCGCCGGCCTCGACGGCCGCCCTGACCAGCTCGACCCCGGCCGCGATCATCTGGTCGGCGATGCGGGCGGCCTCCTCGTGCAGCACGATCTCCTCGGGCTGCTTGCGCAGCCGCGTGCGGCCGACCGCGTCGGAGTCGCTCCAGCGGGTGGCGGGGAACGCCTCGGCCAGGGCCCGGGTACGGGCGACGCTGGTGGAAGGCGCGTACGCGGCGGTGCCGGGGACGCGTACGTGCCCGGCGAGCACCGCGAACGGCGACCTGACCCCGGGGAACTCCGGGTAGGCCACGATCTCGGCCCTGGCCCGCTGGTCCTCGGCGTACTCGCGCTCCAGGTCGGGCACGAGCAGCACCGGCTCGCCGTCGATCGGCAGCCAGCAGGCGACCGGCCGCTCGTTCGGGAAGTGGTGGAAGCCGGTGAGGTAGGCGACGTCGAGCGGGTCGTCCAGCATCAGGGCGGACAGACCGGCGGCGGACATCTCCGCCCGTACCCGGTCGAGCGCTCCGGCGTAGAAGGAGCCGGGCAGCTTCTGGGAGAAGGTCATGAGCCGTTCCTGTGGTTGCGGGCGTCGTTGTAGGCCACCGACAGCAGGGTCGTGGACAGGACCAGCAGCAGGATGGCCAGCGACGGGAACAGGGTGGTCCACCAGGCGGAGGCGAGCGAGCCGGACTGCTGCGCCTTGTGCAGGATCGTGCCCCACGACCAGCTGTTCGGGTCGCCCAGGCCGAGAAACGACAGGCCCGCCTCGGCCAGCACGGCGCGGGAGGTGGTCAGCACGACCGACACGCCCACGACGGGGATGACGCCGGGCAGCAGGTGCGTACGCACGATCCACAGCGCCGAGCCGCCGACGACCTTGGCCGCCGACACGAACGGCATGGGCACGATGGACAGCGCCTGCGAGCGCACCACGCGGGCCACCTCGGGCCAGCTGAACAGCGCGATCACCACGGCCAGCGTGCGCACGCTCGGCCCCGCCAGCGCCGCCACCAGGATCATCAGCGGCAGCACGGGCAGCGACAGCGACAGGTCCACCAGCACGCCGAGCGGGGTGTCCAGGCGCCGGAAGTAGGCCGCGCTGACGCCGATCAGCAGGCCGATCACGATGGCCAGCACGGAGGCGCTGACGCCGACCGCCATGCTGACCCTGGTGCCCCAGACGACCTGGGCGAAGACGTCCTGGCCGATGTCGTCGGTGCCGAACCAGTGCGCGGCCGAGGGCGGCTGCGAGGTGTCGGCGCCGTACCCCTCGGGGAAGGGCGCGATCAGCGGCGCGAAGACGGCGACCAGGGCCAGCAGGAGCAGGACGATCCCGCTGGCCACGCCGAGAGGGTTGCGCCGGAAGGCCGACCAGGTCCGCCGGCGCGGCGTCAGCTCCTCGGTCGCGGCGGTCATGAGGGCTGTCATGAGGTACGCACCCTGGGGTCGAGGATTCCGTAGGCCACGTCGGTGATCAGGTTGGCGACCACGACGGCCGCCGCGAGCAGCACGAACGCGCCCTGGAGGACGGGGAAGTCGAGCTGGCCGACCGCCTCGAAGATGGCGCGGCCGATGCCCGGGTAGGCGTAGATCGTCTCGGTCAGCACCGCGCCGCCGACCAGGGTGCCGAGCTGGAGCCCGGCGATCGTGGTCGTCGGCAGCAGCGCGTTGCGCAGGGCGTGCTTCCACACGACCTTCCCCGGGCGCACGCCCTTCGCCTTGGCCAGCGCGACGTAGTCCTCGCCCAGCGCGTCGATGAGCGTGGTGCGCATCGTCAGCACGTAACCGCCGAGCTGGATGAGGACCAGCGACAGGCACGGCAGCACCAGGTGGTGGACCATGCTGAGGGTGGCGCCGAAGCCGGTGGCGTCGAGATCGACCGCGCCGCCGATGGGGAACCAGCCGAGCCAGACCCCCAGGACGTACATGAGGAAGATGCCGACGCTCGGCACGAACAACGACTGCGCGGTGACGCCGGTGAGCTGGATCATGCGGTCCAGCCAGCCCCTGGCTCCGGTGGCGGCGAGCACGCCGAGCGGGATGCCCAGCACGATCGTCACCACCATGGCCGAGATCGTCAGGATCAGCGTCCAGGGCAGCCGTTCCATCAGGACGGTCGTCACCGGGATCGACTGCCTGAACGACATCCCGAGGTTGCCCTGCAGGAGCTGGCCCAGATAGTCGAGGTACTGCGCGCCGAGCGGCTTGTCCAGGCCGAAGTCGGCCAGCAGCTTCAGCCGCAGTTCCTCGGTCATGTTCGGGTCGGCCACGGCCAGCACCGGGTCGCCGGGCAGCAGGCGGACCAGGAAGAACGTCACCGTGACCGCGAACCACAGGGTGAGCAGGCCGCGCGCCAGCCGGAGACCGATGAACCGCATGGGCATCAGCCCGCCGGCTTCGCCGAGGCGAGGGAGAGCGGGTTCAGGATGGACAGCAGCTCACTCGGCATCGGCTTGAACCCGGTCCACTTGGTGGAGTGCGCGATGTTGAACGTCTCCACGTACAGGACGTTGTCGTAGACCTGGTCGTGGATGATGCGCGCGGCCTCCTGGATCGGCGCCTTGGCCTCCTCCTGGGTCAGCGCCTTCTGTGCCTGGTCGATCAGGTCGTCCAGCTTGGGGTCGCTGACCTGGGCGTAGTTGATGAACCCGCCGGTCTTGAAGGCCAGCCCGAGGTTCGCGGGCGGGTTGTCCATGACCGCCCACGACCCGGCGTAGATGTCGAAGTCGCGCTTGGCGGTCTTGTCCAGGTACGTGTTCCGCTCCAGGCCCTGCAGCTTGATCGTGATCCCGGCCTTCTTCGCCGCGTCGCGCACCATGGGGGCCCAGCGGGCGATGTTCGGGTCGGCCTGGTCGTAGATCATGCCCAGGCTGAGGTTGGTGACCCCGGCCTCGGCCAGCAGCTTCTTGGACTGCTCCGGATCGAAGGCGTACTCCTTCGAGGCCGGGTCGGTGTAGGCCGGCAGCGACGGCGTCAGCACGCTGGAGTTGGAGGACTTGGCGAAGCCCTTGAGCGCGATGTTGCGGATCGCCTCGTAGTCCACGGCGTGCGCGAGCGCCTGCCGCACGCGTACGTCGTCCAGCGGCTTGCGCTTGGTGTTGTACTGCAGGTGCGCCCAGCCCAGCGACGGGATCTGCTGCAGCTTGACCTTCTGGTCGCTCTTCAGCTCGGTCGCGGTGGCGGGCGGCAGCACGTTGCCGATCAGGTCGATCTCGCCGTTGCGCAGGGCGAGGACCTCGGTGTTCACGTCGGGGAACACCCGGAAGACGATCTCCTTGACGGCCGGCTGCCCGGGGCCGAAGCCGTCCACGCGTTCCATGATGTAGCGCTGGCCGCGCTCGACCTTGGTCAGCTTGAACGGCCCGGCGCTCACCCAGTTCGCGTCGTTGGCGAACTTCTGCACGCTCGGCGCCTTCTCGAACACGTGCTTGGGCACGATCGGCAGCCAGAAGCCGACGTTGTCCAGGAACGTGCCGTCCGCGCGGGTGAGGTGGAACTTCACCTCGGTCGGCGAGACCGCCTCCGCCTTGTCCATGGCGGTGATGAGCCCGGCGACCACGCCGAACTTCTCCTTCTGCACCGCCGTCACCGAGAACACCACGTCGTCGGCGGTCACCGGCTTGCCGTCGGACCACTTCATGTCGTCGCGCAGCTTGGCGGTGGCGGTCTTGCCGTCCTCCGAGTACGACCACTCGGTCGCCAGGTACGGCACGCGCTTGCCGGTCTCGTCCATCTGGGTCAGGTGCGGGTACATCAGGTTGGTGACCCACGAGTCCGTACGGCTGTTGCCGACGAGGGGGTTGTAGTTGACCACGTCGGCGGTGGTGCCGATGGTCAGCCGGTCGGCGCTCGCCGGGGCCTCGGAGCCGGAGCCCGAGCCGCCCGAGGACGAGCCCGGCACGCTGGGCGCGCAGGCCGCGCTCAGGGTGACGGCCCCCAGCAGGGCCGCCAGGAGGGTCGCACGTCTCATCAGATCCAGACCTCTTCCAGCACGCGCATGACGTTGCCGCCGACGACCTTGGTGATCTCCTCGTCGGAGTAGCCGTGGCCGACCAGCCAGGCGATGATGTTCCAGAAGCATTCGGCCGGGTTCTCCAGGCCGTCCACATAGGGGACCTTCTCGTACGACTGGCCCGCGTGCGCCTCGTTGAGCGACAGGTGCTCGGCGAACGTGTCGTGCAGGCCCACGTGGTCGCCGAACAGAGTGTCGGGGCCGAAGGCCACGTGGTCGATGCCGACCAGGTCCACGCAGTAGGTGAAGTGGTCCATGACCGACTCCAGGCTGTGGCGCGGGTGGTCCGCGGACAGCGTCGTGTGCGGGGCCGCCTCCAGGCCGATCACGCCGCCGCGCTCGGCCGCGGCCTTGATGACGGAGTCCGGCTTCATCCGGTTCGTCGGCCAGACCGACCTGGCGCCCGCGTGGGTGATGAGGATCGGCTTGTCGGAGTGGCGGATCGTGTCGAGCGAGGTCTGGTCGCCCGAGTGGGAGACGTCGATGGCGATGCCCAGCTTGTTCATGCGGCGCACGGCCTTCTCGCCGAACAGGGTCAGGCCGCCGTCGCCGCGCTCCTTCAGGCCGCTGCCCAGGGTGTTGGCCTCGCTGTAGGCGATGCCCATCTGCCGTACGCCGAAGCCGTACAGCATGTCGATCCGGTCGACCTCGTTCTCGATCATGGTCGCGGCCTCGAGGGCGAGCACGAGCCCGATGCGGCCGCTCGCGTGCGCCTCGTGCACGTCGGCCAGGCGCTCGACCTTGATGAGGAAGTCCTGGTGCGCGATGTCCGACAGACGCATGCCGATGTCGGCGACCACGTCGTTCCACTTCCAGCCCGCCTGGCTGGTGATGCAGCAGGTGCCGTCCATGAGGTTGTCGAAGACGACGGTCATGCCGGAGCGGGCCAGGCCCTCGTATCCGGTGTGGTGGCGGGCGGTGCGGTTGTAGTCGACGGTCTGGCGGATGTCGTCGGGGAAGATCGACGGGTGGTCGTGCAGGGAGACGACCAGGTTGTCAGTGAGCAGGCGGCGTACACGCTCGGTCTGCTCGGTGGAGAGCTCGGGCCCTTGGTAGGCCGGAACCCGGCCGAGCTCGGGCGCCAGGTCGAACGCGCGATAGTCGGCTCCCGCTTCCAAGTACTCGTAGGAACGGTAGCCCTTGTAGCTCTTCGCGGCTTCCAGCACTTTCTATCCCCTCTTGTCCGAATGCCCGGAAGCTTGCCAGGATCGGGCGCAAAAGGCAATATTAGAGTTGTTTTTCGGCAAGAGGGCCTGAGCAGACGCCAGGTTCCGTCACATTTGAGAAGGGGGTGCGGTGAGCGAACCACCGGTCCTGGAAATCCGCGACCTGCACGTCACGTTCACCGCCCACGGACGCGAGATCCCCGCGGTGCGCGGCGTGGACCTGACCATCGAACGCGGCCAGACCCTGGCCCTGCTCGGCGAGTCGGGATCGGGCAAGTCCGTGACCGCCAAGGCCGTCATGGGTCTGCTCGACCAGCCGAACGTCCAGGTGCGCTCGCAGGTCGCCAGACTCGGCGGCCGGGACCTGCTCGCGATGTCCGCCGACGAGCGCCGGGCCCTGCGCGGCAGCGAGATGACCCTGGTCTTCCAGGACGCGCTGTCCGCCCTGAATCCCGTCCTCAGCATAGGTGACCAGGTCGGGGAGCTGTTCAGGGTGCACAGGGGCCTGTCGCGCAAGGCGGCCAGGGCCCGCTCGGTCGAGCTGCTGGAGCTGGTCGGCATCCCGGCCGCCGGCAAGCGGATCGACGACTACCCGCACCAGTTCTCCGGCGGGATGCGGCAGCGGATCCTCGTGGCCATGGCGGTGGCGCTCGAACCCGACCTGATCATCGCGGACGAGCCGACGACCGCGCTGGACGTGACCGTACAGGCCCAGATCCTGGCGCTCATCGACCGGCTGCGCCGCGAGCTGGGCACGGCCGTGCTGCTGATCACCCACGACCTCGGGGTGGCGGCGGAGGTCAGCGACCGGATCGCGGTGATGTACGCCGGGCGGATCGTGGAGAGCGGCGAGGTCGGCGAGCTGTACGACCGCCCCGCCCACCCCTACACCGGCGCGCTGCTCGCGGCCATCCCCGACCTGGACAGCCCCGCCTCGGAGCTGCGCGCCATCCCCGGCGCGCCGCCGAGCCCGGCGTCGGTGCCGCCCGGGTGCTCGTTCGCGCCGCGCTGCGACCGGGCCACGGAGGTGTGCGTGAGCACCCGGCCCGCGCTGGCGCCGAAGGTCACCGGCTCGGACCGGCAGGCCGCCTGCCACCACTCGGAGGAGATGCTCGATGGCGCCATCGCCTGAACCCGCCGCCCCCGCCCCCGGAAGCAGCCCGGGGAGCAGCCCGGGGAGCACGGCCGCGAGCACCGCCGGGCCCGCTCCCGGTCAGGGCGCCGGCTCCGAGCCGGTGCTGCGCGCGACCGGCCTGCACAAGTCCTACCGCGGTGGGATGCTGTCCAGGGGCGGCGCGGTGCGTGCCGTCGCGGGCGTCGACCTGGAGCTGCGGGCCGGTGAGACGCTGGGCATCGTCGGCGAGTCCGGCTGCGGGAAGTCGACGCTGGCCCGGATGCTCGTCGGCCTCGAACGCCCCGACGAGGGCGAGGTGACCTTCCGCGGCCGGCCGTTCTTCACCCGGGGCGGCGTGCCGCGCGACATCAGGCGGCGCGTCCAGATGGTCTTCCAGGACCCCCTCACCTCGCTCAACCCCCGCATGACCGTGCACGACATCGTCGCCGAGCCGCTGCGCGTGCACCGGCTGTCGCCGAACGCCCGCGCCATGCGGGAGCGGGTCGGGGAGCTGCTCACGCTGGTGGGGCTGTCGCCCGACCGGATGAGCCGCTTCCCGCACGAGTTCTCCGGCGGCCAGCGGCAGCGGATCGGCATCGCCCGCGCGCTGGCCACCGAGCCCGACGTGATCGTCTGCGACGAGCCGGTGTCCGCGCTGGACATGTCCGTGCAGGCGCAGGTGGTCAACCTGTTCGCGGAGCTGCAGCGGACGCTGGGCGTGGCGCTGGTCTTCATCGCCCACGACCTGGCCGTGGTCCGGCACGTCTCGCACCGGGTCGGGGTGATGTACCTGGGCCGGCTGGCCGAGGTGGGGCCGGCGGCGGAGGTGTACGGGGCGCCCGCGCATCCGTACACGATGGCGCTGCTGTCGGCGGCGCCGGTGCCGAAGCCGCAGTTGCGCGGCCGGTCGCGGATCATGCTGGCCGGCGACCCGCCCAGCCCGGTCGCGCCGCCCCCGGGGTGCCGCTTCCACACGCGCTGCTGGAAGGCGACCGAGCGGTGCGCCGAAACGGAGCCCGTGCTGGAGAGCGGCGGCGGCGCGCACTACGCCGCCTGCCACTACGCCGAGCGGGCCTCCTGACCGGCGCGTGACCCCCGGCCGCCGGCCTGCGGGGTCACGCGTCCCGGCGGACGACGACCAGGGCGACGTCGTCCTCGCCCGCCCCGAACGAGCCGAGCATCCGCTCGGCGAAGTCCTCCAGGTCGTCCTCGACGGTCTCGGCCAGCCGCCTGGCGTTCTCCAGGCTCTCGTCGAGCGAGAGGCGGCGGTCCTCCACGAGCCCGTCGGTGAACAGCAGCATCGTGCCGCCGGGCGGCAGCTTCAGCCGGTCCACCTGGTACTCCTCCGGCATGGCCCCCAGCAGGAGGTTGCCCAGGCCGTGGTAGTAGCAGCCCGGCCCGGCGAAGAGCGGCGGGATGTGCCCGGCGTTGGCCACCTCGACCTCGCCCGTCGCCGGGTTGATGAGTACCAGGCACAGCGTGGCGGTCATGCGCGGGTGGTAGCGCCGCATCATCTGGTTGAGCAGGTCGAGCGACGCGCTCAGGTCCACCTGGCCGATGAACGAGGCCCGCATGGCGTGGCGCAGCTCCGCCATCACGGTCGCCGCGTGCAGCGAGTGCCCCTCCACGTCGCCGATGGCCACCAGCACCCGATCCCCGATCGGCAGCACCTCGTAGAAGTCGCCGCCGATCTCGACGTTGTCCACGGCCGGCTGGTAGCGCATCGCCACCTGCAGCCCGGGCACCTCGGGGATGCGGCTGGGCAGCAGGCTGCGCTGAAGGGTGAGGGCGATGGCGTGCTCCTCGGTGAAGGCGCGCAGCGCGTCCACCGCCAGCGCCAGCTCCTGGCCGAGCTGGCGCAGCAGGTTGATCTCGTCGACGTCGAGCGGCTGCTCGGCCTCCACCCCCAGGTAGACGGATCCTCTGGATTTCTTGGTCCGGCACAGCACGCCGGTGACGTCGCCCTCGACCTGGACGTCGGGCAGGAGGCCGCGCCAGGTGTCGGCGCCGAGCGTGAACACGTGGGTGCGCGCGGCCTCCTCGGGCGCCTCCCTGGCGAGGCGGTCGAGCACGTCGGAGGCGGCCGGATGGGCGGTGGCCGGCTCGCCGGGCCTGGCCCGGTAGCGGCGGGTCCGCCCGTCGGGCAGCGGGGCGAGGGTGCCGCAGAAGCGTCCGAGCAGCTCGGCCGAGCCTTCGACGGCCACGGTCAGGAGCTGGGAGAAGGTCTCCGCCTCGTTCATCCTGAGCGTCACGTCCGCCAGGTTGGCCAGGCGCGCGGCCATGAGCTCCGCTCGCCACCGCGCGCGGTAGTAGCGCAGCATCGCCTCCACCGTGGCCGCGAACTCGGCGGGCTCGATCGGCTCCGCCAGGTACGCGTCCGCGCCGCGTTCCAGGCCCTCGGCGCGGTCGGCCACCGTGATGGCGTTGGCCGAGACCTGGATGACGGGGATCGCGGCGGTGGAGGGGTTCGCCTTGATGCGCTCGCACACCTCGAACCCGGGGATGTCGGGCAGCCGCACGTCCAGGACCACCAGGTCCACGTGCCGCGCGGAGAGCGTGCGCAGCGCCTCCTCGCCGCCGTCCGCCTCGACCACCTCGTGGCCGGCCCTGCGCAGCCAGCTCGACAGGATGTACCGCTTGGTCGGCGTGTCGTCCACGACCAGCACCGTCCCCGGCTCAGTCACCCTTGCCTCCTCTCGCGCTGCGGATCGCCTGCAGCAGTTGTTCTCTGCGCAGCCCGTGCTTGGAGAGTACGGGCCTGCTGTCGGGTGCGCGCTGCGGTGCGATCGTCACGACCACCACAGGGATGCCCCTCAGCTCGGCGTCCTCGGCCATCCGCTGGAGCAGGGCGTAGCCGTCGACCCGCGGCATGAGCAGGTCGACCAGGATGACGTCCGGCGCTCCCGCCGCCATCAGGTCGAGCGCGGCCGAGCCGTCGGCGGCCTCGTCCACGTGGACGGCGAAGCCGTGCAGCATGCGGCGGGCGGCGGCGCGGAACACCTCGTCGTCGTCGGCGATCAGGACGCGCTCCAGCTCCGGCCGGCCGGAGTAGTGGGGCAGCCGCAGCGTGGCGGTGGTGCCCTCGCCCTGCGTGCTGGTCAGCTCCAGCGTGCCGCCCAGCGCCTCGGCGAGGCGGCGCGCGTACGGCAGGCCCAGCCCCGTGCCGCGGTAGCGGACCTGCAGCGAGCCCGGCACCTGGTAGAAGTCCTCGAACACCCGGGTCAGATGCTCCTCGCCGATGCCGATGCCGGTGTCGGTCACGGTGATGACGACCTCGCGCCCGGCGTCGTCCATGCGGGCTTCGAGCCGCACCTCGCCGCTCTCGGTGAACTTCAGTGCGTTGGACAGCAGGTTGCGCAGGATCCGCAGCAGCATCCCCTCGTCCACGTACAGCTCGGCCGCCTCGGGCGCCACCTCGTGGCGCAGCACGACGGCGGCCCGCTCGCTCGTGGGGCGCATCGTCAGGTGGAGCTGGTCGGCGATCCGCACCAGGTCCACGGTCGCCGGCTGCGGGTCCAGGCGGCCGGACTCCGCCTTGGCCATGTCCAGGAGCTCGCTGACGAGCTCCAGCAGCGTCTCGGTCGAGCTGCCGATGAGGCGCACCTGGTGGGCCTGCTCCTCCGTCAGCGGGTCGCCGCCCGGCCCGATCAGCAGCCTGACCAGGCCGATGACCGAGTTGAGCGGGGTGCGGAGCTCGTGGCTGACGGTGGCCCAGAAGCGGTTCCTGGCCTCGGTCGACTCGCGGAGCTGGCTGGACTTCTCATCCAGCTCGGCGTACAGGGCCACCACTCCCCTGTTGGTCTCCTCCAGCTCGGCGGAGAGCTGGTTGTACATCGCCATCACGCCGGAGTTGGTCTCCTGCAGCTCGGCGTTGAGGTGCAGGACGTCCTGCAGCGTCTCGGCCAGCTCCCTGTTCTGCTCGCGCAGCTCCTCGAGCGCGCTGACCGGCGCCAGGCCGGCGAGACGGTGGCGGATCTCCTCGACGGGGGCCTGCCTGAGGCGGGGCCGCAGCCGCTTGACGATCGTCACGCGCTCCTCGTCGAGGGTGACCTCGTCGACCAGCCGGCGCGCCAGCGTCACGCCCTCGGAGCCGGCCAGGTCGGACCGCTTCGCGTGCTCCAGGGTGATCAGCAGCTCCGTCTCGCCGAGCGTGATCGTCGCGGTCGAGTCGGGGCCGAGGACCTCCCTGCCCGCCTCGCTGAGCGCCGTCGCCACGCGGATCTGGTCCTGCGAGTCCAGCCCGGCCAGCTCGGCGGCGGCCCGGCCGAGGCGGCGGAGGACGAAGACGTCCTGGTCGGCGGTGAGCCTGACCCGGATGAGCTCGGCCGCGGTCATGCGCCCGGCCTCGCCGTCACCACGGAGGCGTCGTCCCTCTGGGTGCCCGCCTCGCGCATCAGACCTGCGGCGATCACCGCCGGGGTGCGGGAGAACAGGCCGGGCATGGTCGAGGGGTCCCAGCGCGCGCTCAGCCCGTCGGAGTGCAGCACCACGGTGGCGTACGCGGGCACCTCGTACGCGAACTGCCGCAGGCGTCCTCCCCTGTGGCCGGTGATTCCCGGCACCGACACCATGCCTTGACGCCCCTCGGCGTGCGCGACCCAGCCGGAGATGTTGCCGAGGCCGGCGAACGTCACGCCGCCCGGCTCGACGCGCGCCACTCCCACGGCGCCGCCGCGGGTGCCGCTCAGACCGCGGTGCAGGTGGTCCAGGATCGCCAGCGGCTCCTGGTCGCGCACCTGCTGGAACAGCTCGACGGCCCGTTGTGAGGCTTGCGCCGCGATGTGGCCGTGGCCCAGCCCGTCGCAGATCATCACGGTGGTGACGGCGCCGATCTCGGAGATCGCGAAGGCGTCGCCGCAGACCGTCTCGTCGCCGATGGGCCTGGTCACGCCGCTGGCCCGCTGCGGCGGGGCCGCGGCGTCGCCGGCGGTGAAGTGCATGGCGAGCACCGTGCCCTTGCCCGGCAGGGAGTGCACGTCGTAGCCGGTGGCGATGCGGGCGATGGCCCCCATGCCGATGCCGAGCGTCCCGGAGGTGGAGTAGCCGTCACGCAGCGCGCGGGCGATGTCGGCCATGCCCGGCCCCCGGTCCAGGGAGATGAGCTCGACGGTGGAGGCGGTCTCCGGGTGCGGGCGGACCATCACAGCTCCCTCCACGGCATGCTTGACGAGGTTCGACACCGCCTCGCTGACGGCCACGGCCGTCTGCCCGATCAAGGTGGCGTCGAAACCGGCCTGCTCGGCGAGATGGACGGCCTGTCTCCGGACCGCTCCGACCGCGCTGGGATCCTCGGCCCGGACCCAGGTCTCGGCCTGTGGGCTCGTCACCTGGCCCACTTCGTCACCGTCACGGTCGTGCCCTTGCCCGGCGCGGTGATCAGGTCGAACTCGTCGACCAGCCGGCGTGATCCACCGAGCCCCAGCCCCAGGCCGCTTCCCGTGGTGAAGCCGTCGGTGAGCGCCTGCTCCAGGTCGGCGATGCCGGGCCCCTCATCGTTGACGATCAGTTTGAGCCCGCGCCTGAGGCCGTTCTCGACGACGGCGATGCGGACCTCCCCGCCTCCGGCGTAGACGAGGGCGTTGCGCGCCAGCTCGCTGGCCGCGGTAACGATCTTGGTCTGGTCGACGAGGGAGAGCCCCACGTCGATGGCCACGCTCCTGACGAGCTGGCGCACCGCGACGACGTCGGCGCTGCTCGCCACGGCCAGATCCTGCTCGGTGCTCACGGCGTCGCGCCCCGGACGTGCTCCAGCAGCGCGACGCCCTTCTCCAGGTTGAGCGCCGTACGGACGCCACCCAGGGACAGCCCGAGCTCGACGAGCGTGATCGCCACGGCCGGGCGCATGCCGACGACCACGGTCTGCGCGTCGAGCATGCGGCACATCG
The DNA here is from genome assembly GCF_005889725.1 of Nonomuraea zeae. Taxonomy (GTDB): domain Bacteria; phylum Actinomycetota; class Actinomycetes; order Streptosporangiales; family Streptosporangiaceae; genus Nonomuraea; species Nonomuraea zeae. The sequence continues at coordinate 13,021 of NZ_VCKX01000140.1, read as the reverse complement.
CGGCGATCGTGGCCAGCATCCGCCCGATGAAGGAGTCGACGATCTCCACCGCGGAGATGTCGATGATCACGCCCCTGGCGCCGTGGGCGACCACGGCGTCGGCCAGGTCTTCCTGGAGGGCCAGCACGGTCTGATCCTCCAGATCGAGCTGGATGGAGACGATCAGGATGTCGCCGAGTTTGAGTACGGGAACGCGCTGCACTACGCGCTCTCCGCCCGGACGGTGACCCGCGGGCCCGACGCCCCGATCACCTGGACGCCCCCGCGCTTGAGCGCGTGCGCGAGCGCGTCGGCCAGCGAGGCCTTGGTCACGATGTCGCCGAACTCGATGCCAAGAGTGACGATGGTGTGCGCGATCTGGGGGCGGATGCCGGAGATGACGCACTCGGCGCCCATCAGCCTGGCCGCGACGACGGTCTTCAGCAGGTGCTGGGCGACCTGGGTGTCGACGGCGGGCACGCCGGTGATGTCGATGACCGCGTGCTCGGCGCCGGTTTCGACCAGCGTCTGCAGCAGCTTCTCCATCACCACCTGGGTGCGCGCGGAGTCGAGCGTGCCGACCAGCGGCACGGCCACGATGCCCTCCCACAGCTTGACCACCGGCGTCGACAGCTCCAGGAGCTGCTCGGCCTGGTCCAAGATGATCTTCTCGCGGGCGTCCACGTAGGTCTCGAACGTGATCAAACCCAGGTCGTCGACCAGCCGGGAGAACCCGATGAACCCGCGCAGGGCCTCGGCGTCGCCATCGGCCTCGACGGCCTCGTAGACCGCCTCCTTCAGGGCGAAGACCCGCCTGGAGGTGTCCGAAGGCGTGTGCCCGGCCCGGACCCGTGCGCGCGACAGCTCGGCGAGCAGACCGCGTACGTCCGCGAAATCGTTCTTGCCCTCCTGCAGCGCGGCGAGGAGGGCGCGGTAAAGCTCCTCGACCTCGTCGTGCGGGGCTTGGGCGATCTCACTCCAGCGACGAGTGACCTGCTCCTCATGTGTGCGGAGCAGGTCCTCGATTCTTCGCCTGGCTACATCGGCATGAACTGACAAAGATCACTCCAAATAGGCGCGCTGGCAATGTGCTCGTATGTTAGTGCGACTACTCGGGTATCAGGGACTCCCGATTTCCCCGATACGCCGTCACTCTCCGTGCGCCGGCTCACCCCGCAGGCGGCGCACGCCGTGGAGCGGGGGGACCTCGGCGGTCTCTCGACCCCGAGGATGACGCGAGAGTGTCGGAGGTCACTCTCCGGTATCACGTGAAGGTTCAGACCTGGCGGTGACGCGGGCCACAGGCCGCCGTCCATACCGTCTCAGCATGCTCAGACACCTTGCGATCGCCGGGCTCCTGGCGGCCGGCGCGGTCCTGGCGTGGCCCGCCCACCCGAGCGGGCGGACGGTGCGCATCTACGGCGATCTGGCGGCGGCCGACCGGGTGGCGGTCATCGTGCCCGGCGCCGACACCACGGTGGCGACGTTCGACGACGGCGTGCACCGCCCGGGGGGCGCGGCGCGGGCGCTGCTGGCGCAGGCCGCCCGGCTCGCGCCGGGCACGCGGCTGGCCGTGGTGGCCTGGCTCGGCTACGACGCCCCACCCACGCTGAGCCTCGGCGTGCTCACCGACGGCGCGGCCGTCGAGGGCGCCGCCGAGCTCCGGCACACGGTCGAGGACCTGCGCCGGCGCACGCGCGCGCCGATCTCGCTGCTGTGCCACAGCTACGGTTCGGTGCTGTGCGCCGAGGCCGTCCCCGGGCTGCCGGTGGCCGACCTGGCCGTCTTCGGCAGCCCCGGGCTCGACGCGCCGCCGCCGTCCGCGGCGACGAGGGTGTGGGCGGGCCTCGGGGACGGCGACTGGATCAGGTTCGTGCCCAAGGTCAGGCTCGGCCCGCTCGGGTTAGGCGCCGACCCCATGGTCAGCGGCTACGCCGACCGCCGGTTCGAGGTGGGCCGGGGCGGCCACAGCGACTATTTCGCCCACGGCACCCCGTCCCTGCGCAACCTCGCGCTGATCGCCCTGGGCCGTGCGGGCGAGGTGACCACTTGACTTCCTCATTCCTGGGTACGAGAGAGGAAAGGCACGTTTGCTGACATGGTGTCGTCATCAGCTTGACGCACGCCGCCGATGTTTGTGACACTGCGTCATGAAACCGTAGTGCGAGTAGAGGTGGGCCGTGACGACGTCGTTCTCCGAGACCTTGCGAAACGCCACCTGGGCCGACCACGAGTCGGCCGAGTCCGAGAGCTACCTCTCGGAGCTGATGGGCGGCCGGTTGAGCGAGCACGAATACGGCGAGATGATCGCCCAGCACTACTTCGCGTATCTCGCTCTTGACGGAGTGTCACGCGAGCTGGCCGGTCATCCGGTGGCCGGCCGCTTCGTCTTCCCCGAGCTCTACCGGGAACGGGCGCTGGAGCGGGACCTGGCGACGGTGTACGGGCCGGGCTGGCGCGACCGGATCGCGCCGTCCAAGTCGACCCGCACCCTCGTCGCCCGCATCCATCAAGTGGCCGACTGGCCCGGCGGCTACATCGCCCACCACTACACCCGCTACCTCGGCGACCTGTCCGGCGGGCAGTTCATCCGGATGGAGCTGCAGAAGATCTACGGCTACGCCAAGGGCGGCGGCGTCGACTTCTACATCTTCGACGAGCTGGGCAGCCTGCCCCGGTTCAAGACCGAATACCGGGCCCGGCTCGACGAGCTGGAGCTGGACGAGCGCGAGCAGCAGCGGATCATCCGCGAGGTCAAGCTGGCCTACCAGCTCAACACGGAGGTGCTCACCGAGCTCCTCCACGTCGTCAAGGCCGCCGCCTGACCGCCCCGAGATCAGGACCACCGCCGCTCGGCTGATGCCGCTCAGCTGTGCCGCTCAGCTGCCGTCGGCCGGTCGCCACCGCTCGGCCCCGTTGCAGGTCAGCGCCGCAGCCAGGCGGCGGCCTCCGCGGGGAGGAGGCCGTCCACGACGGGGGCGCTGGCCAGCAGGACCTCCTCGTGGGCGGGCAGCGGGACCGCCTGCGCGGTGAAGTTCACCACGCACACGAACCCGCCGGCCGCGCCCGCCTCGCCGGCCGGCCTGGCGAAGACCAGGACGCCCGCGCCCGCCTCCAGCCAGGTGAGCGTCTGCGCCAGCCCGGCCACCAGGTCGCGGCGCAGGGCCAGACCGGCCCGGTAGAGGGCCAGCATCGAGCGCGGGTCGGCCGCCTGCGCCTCGGCGGTCAGCCCCTTCCAGGCGGCCGGCTGCGGCAGCCACGGCTCCGCGGCGGCCTCGGGAGGCGAGAAACCGAACGGCGGCTGGTCGCCCGACCACGGCAGCGGCACCCGGCAGCCGTCCCTGCCGCGGTCGGTGTGGCCCGAGCGTTCCCATGTGGGGTCCTGCAGCAGCTCGGCCGGGATGTCCTCGACCTCGGCCAGCCCGAGCTCGTCGCCCTGGTAGACGTAGACGCCGCCGGGCAGCGCGAGCGTGAGCAGCGCGGCCGCCCTGGCCCTGCGCACGCCGAGCTCCAGGTCGCTGGGTGCGCCGTGCCGCTTGTCGCCCATGTCGAAGGCGGTCCGCTCCCTGCCGTACCTGGTGACGTGGCGGATCGTGTCGTGGTTGGACAGCACCCAGGTCGGGGGCGCGCCGACGGCGGCGTGGGTGTCCAGGGTGGCCGCGATCACCTCGCGCACCGGCCCGGCCTCCCACGCGCCGACCAGGAACTCGAAGTTGAACGCCGAGTGCAGCTCCCCCGGCCGCAGGTAGCGCGCGAACTGGGCGGGCGTCGGCAGCCACACCTCGCCCACGAACACCCGCTCCCCCTCGTACGCGTCCGCGACCCGCCGCCAGGAGCGGTAGATCTCGTGCACGCCGTCACGGTCCTGGTACGGCAGGTCCGCCGGGTCGGGATCGGGCCCCACGTCGGGCAGCCCGTCCTTCTTGACCAGCCCGTGCGCCACGTCCACGCGGAACCCGTCCACGCCCCGGTCGAGCCAGAACCGCAGGATGTCCTCGAACTCCGCGCGCACCTCCGCGCTCTCCCAGTTCAGGTCGGGCTGCTGCGGCGCGAACATGTGCAGGTACCACTGCCCTTCGCCGACCGGCGTCCAGGCCGGGCCGCCGAAGTAGGAGCGCCAGTCGTTCGGCGGCAGCTCCCCGTGCTCGCCACGGCCCGGCAGGAACCAGAACCGGTCCCTGGCCGGGCCGCCGGCCAGCGCCTCCCGGAACCACGGGTGCCGCTCGGAGCAGTGGTTCGGCACCAGGTCGATGATGATCCGCAGGCCGTGGGCGTGCACGTCCGCGATGAGCTCCTCGGCCTCGGCGAGCGTGCCGAAGACGGGGTCGATGTCGCGGTAGTCGGCGACGTCGTACCCGGCGTCGGCCATGGGCGAGACGTACCACGGGGTGAGCCAGAGGGCGTCCACGCCCAGCTCGCGGAGGTAGGGCAGGCGCCGCCGGAGCCCGGCGAGGTCACCGATGCCGTCTCCGTCGCCGTCGGCGAAGCTGCGCACGTAGATCTGGTAGATCGCGGCCGTGCGCCACCAGGCGGCCGGGGTGAGGGCCATGGACATGTGCTCCTGACTGTTGCGTGAGTGGGTGCGGGCGTCCCGCGATCGGCGCGGGACGCCCGTTCGCCGCGCCGCGGCTACCAGCCGCTGTTGCCCTGTCCCCGGACGAAGGTGTAGCCGGCCGGGTTGTGCAGGCCGCCGGCGGCGGCCGCGCTGACGGTGACGTGGCTCGCCGTGGCGCTGCCGGCCGCGGCGGCCTCGATGCCGTAGGTGCCGGTCCCGGCGATGGTGACGTGGTCGAGGATGAGGTTCGAGATCGTCTTCTGCCAGCTCAGCAGCAGCCCCTGGTAGGTGCTGTCGTTGACGGTCACGTCCCTGACCACGACGGGCGCGGTGATGTCGCGGGACTCGGCGTAGATCCACACCGCGCCCTGGCTGCTGGCCCAGTCGTTGTTCCAGCCGCCGGTCCTGGTCAGCGTGTTGCGCTGGATCGAGGTCGTGCCGCTGAACGGCTGGGCCTGGTGCCAGGTACTGACGGCGATGCCCGCGGCGGTGTAGACGGTGTCGGAGAACAGGTTGTCCTCGATGCGGTTGCCGTCGCCGCCGTAGATCGCCGCGGTGTTGGACAGCATCGGCAGCGTGGCGGTGTTGAAGGTGAACGCGCTGGCGGTGACCGGCGTGGTGTGCGACCACATGGCCAGGGCGTCGTCGCCGGTGTTGCGCAGGACGCTCTGGTCCACGCGGGTGCGGGCCACCGCGTCGTTGAGGTTCACGCCGTCGGCGAAGGTGTCGCGGATTCGCACGCCGGCCACGTACAGGCCGTCGGTGCCGCCGTTGACCCACAGGCCGACCTTGGCGTGCTCGACCCAGACGTTGTGGATCAGCGAGCCGGTGCCGAAGTTGCCCTCCATGGCCGCGTCGGTGGTGACGACGCCGTCCGGGTCCCGGTGGCGTACGTCGCCCGCGAAGGTGAAGTCGGCCAGCTGCACGTTGCCGCCGACGGCGTAGAAGCCGCCCCGGCCGCTGTTGCCGCGGAGGGTGGTGTGCCACATGCCGGCGCCGCGCACGGTGACGCCCGCCACGTCCACCCGCGAGGTCAGGTCGAACGTCCCCGCCGGGATCCACACGCTCCCGCCCTGCGCCTTCGCGGCGTTGATCGCGCTCCTCAGCGCCGCCGTGTCGTCGCCCGAGCCGGAGACCGCGCCGTGGGCGGTGATGTCCACGGACCCGGCGGGCGCGGTGTGGGCCGGCGCCACGACCTCGGTGTCGATCAGGTCCACGGTGACCGGGGTCGCGCTCTCGTTCTGCAGCCTGAGCACGGTACCCGCCGGGTAGGCCGGCAGGGTCCCGCGTACCTCGTCGTAGAAGCGGTGGGCGCCGCCGAGCGCCGGGTCGTTCGGGAACGGGTAGTTCCCGTACACCCAGCTGTAGGCGGAGGTCAGCGTCAGGTCGGCGACCTTGGCGCCGTTCGCGTAGACGGCCAGCGGGGCCGTGGCGCCGGTCCCCGCGGCGTTGTCGGGGATGGAGTAGCGCACGACGACGGCGTTGGCCGGGCGGGTGAGCGTGACCTGGGTGTACTTGCCGGCTCCGTCCAGGCGCACGGCGCGGCGGCCGGAGGACTCCGAGGCGATCGTCCGGTAGGTGCGGTCGGGGCCGAGCACGGTGCCGTTGGTGGTGCCGCTCTCGGCCTCGTACTCCGTGTAGGGGACGGTGGCGCCGCGGGCGGCCAGGGTGCCGGCGCCCGCGACGCTGATGCCGTCGAGCGCGACGCCGCCGGTGTCGCCCGCGTCGTACTGGTAGCCGATCAGGTTGAGGCCGGCGCGCAGGCCGAGCGTGTGGGTCGCGGTCAGCCAGCCGCTGCCCGCCGGGAGGGTGAGCCGGCCGGTCCTGACGCCGTTCGCGTACGTGCTGAGCATCCGCGCGCCGCCGGTCGTGTTGGCGTAGCGGACGGTCGTGACGGCGTTGCCCGCGGCCGGCATGGTGACGGTGCGGATCACGCGGGCGCCGGCGGCGGTGAAGCCGGTGGCGTAGCCCGTGCCGCTGTAGCCGCCGGTCGCGGTCGCGACGCTCGCGCCGCCGGACAGGAACGCGGTCTCCATCTCGTACGGCAGCGCCGCCACGGGAGCCGACAGCGTGATGCTGTCGAGGTTGACGTTGCCCAGGTCCGTGTGGTCGAAGCGGTAGGCGATCGTGTTGGCGCCCGCGTTGAGGGTGAGCGTCTCGTCCTGGACGCCCCAGGCGTTCCAGGCGCCGACGGCCGGCAGCGGCGTCTGCCGGATCCGGGTGCCGTTGACGTACACCGACAGCGACATCCCCGAGCCGGTGCCGTTCGCGTACCGCAGGCTCACCACCGCCGGGCCGGCCTGGGCGGCCGAGACGGCGAAGGTGGTGGCGGCGCTGCCCTTGTTCCCGTCGGTGTAGCCGGCCACGAAGCCGCTGCCGGTGTAGCCGCCGTGCTCGGTGCTGACCGCCGCGCCGCCCGACAGGTCCGCGGACTCGGCCTGGTAGGTGGTGGCGGCCTGCGCGGGGGCGGCGGGCGTGCCGAGGGAGACGACGAGGCAGACGACGAGGCAGACGAGGGGGGCGAGTAACAGTCTTCGGAGCATGGCGAGCTGAACTCCTTGCCTTTTTTTGGGGGGTGCGGCTCGCGGTCAGCCCTTGAGGGCGCCGGCCGACAGCCCGTTGAGTATGCCGCGCTGGAAGATCATGAAAATGACGATCATCGGCAGGCTCGCGATGGCGAGGGCGGCGAACATCTCGTTCTGCGGGACGTAGCCCGTGAACGCCATCCGGCTCAGCGCCACGCTGAGCGACTGCGCCTGGGGGTCGCGCAGCACCAGCAGCGGCCAGAGGAAGTCCTTCCAGGCCCCGATGATCGCGAAGATCGACACCACGGACAGCACCGGCCGCGACAGCGGCAGCACGACGCTCCACAGCATGCGCAGCCGCCCGGCGCCGTCGATGGCGGCCGCCTCCAGCAGCTCCGCGGGGATCCGGTCGAAGAAGCGCTTGAGCACGTAGATGTTGAAGGCGTTGGCGGCGGCCGGCAGCCACAGTGCCCACGGCGAGTCGACCAGGTTGACCCCGAAGACCGGCACGTCGACCACGGCCAGGTATTTCGGCACCAGCAGCGCGTCGGCCGGCAGCATGAGGCTGGCCAGGATCAGGCCCAGCACCACCTTGCCGAGCAGCGGGCGCAGCTTCGACAGCGCGTACGCCGCCGCCACGTCCACGACGAGCGTGATCAGCCAGACGCCGGCGGTGTAGAAGGCGGTGTTGAGCAGGAACCGGCCGAGGTCCAGGCGCTCCCACGCGACGGCGAAGGTCTCGGGGTGCCAGCTCCGCGGGACCAGCGTCGGCACCGGCTCGGCCAGCTCCGCCGGCGCCTTCATGGCCCCCGTGACCATCCAGTACAGCGGGAAGACGAAGATCAGCGCGAACAGAACGGCCATCGCCGCCAGCACGATCCAGTAGACGACCCTGCGGTGCCCCCGGTTGAGATCCGCCTGCGAGATCAGCGTCCGCGTGGCCGCCTCGTGGCGTGCCCGCCGTACGCGGGGGCGCGGCGCGGGCGGGGTGGCGACCGGGCGTGCGGTGGTCAGCGTCATCTCAGTCCTTGTCACGGGTCAGTCGCAGGTACGCGGCCGAGAAGGCGCCCAGCACCACGAACAGCAGCACGCTCATCGCCGCCGCCAGGCCGAAGTCGTTGTTGACCGTGAAGGCGTAGCGGTAGACCAGCACCATCACCGTGATCGTGTCGGGGTTGGTGGTGCCGGTGAGCTGGTACGGCTCGATGAACACCTGCATGGTGGCCACGATCTGCAGCAGGAGCAGGACCAGCAGGATGAAGCGCATCTGCGGCAGGACGACGTGCCTGATCCGCCGCCAGACGCTCGCGCCGTCGAGCTCGGCGGCCTCGTACAGCTCGCTGGGAATGGTGGCCAGGCCGGCCAGGTACATGATCGTGGCGCCGCCCATGTTCGCCCAGGTCGAGACGAGGACCAGGGAGATCATCGCCATCTTCGGCGACTGGGTCCAGTCCGAGCCCGGCAGGCCGAGCCCCGTCAGGATCGAGTTGAACAGGCCGGCGCCGGGGTCGTAGAAGTACTGCCAGAGCAGCACGCTGACGATCGGCGGCAGCATGACCGGCAGGTAGACGGCGATCCTGAAGAAGCCCCTGAGATGGCGCAGCTCGTTGACCACGACGGCGACCACGAACGGCACCGCGTACCCGAACAGCAGCGCCAGCCCGGTGAACTCCAGCGTGTTGCCCCAGGCGGTGAAGAACAACGGGTCGTCGAACAGGGCGCGGAAGTTGTCCCAGCCCACCCAGATCGGGTCGGTGACGAAGTTGACCTGCTGGAAGCCGAGGATGACGCCTCTGACCAGGGGATACCAGGAGAACAGGGCGAAGCACGCGACGCCGGCCGCGAGGAAGGCCCACGCCTGGAGGTGGCCGGCGGCCCTTCTGCGCAGTTCGGTGCTCCTGCCGGCGACGCGGTGCCGGTGCGGCGCGGTGATGACCGCCATGAGGTCTTTCCCTTACTCTGCTGGGCTGACGTGACGCTATTTCACGGTGGCGAGGATCTGGTTGACCTGCGTCTCCGCGTCGGCCAGCAGCTGGGCGATGTCGGCGTCCCGGTCGGTCAGGACCTTCTGCATGACCGTGTCGAGGGCCGCGTAGATCTGCTGGGCGTTCGGCGGCTCCAGCTTGACCGGGATGCGGCCGAGCGCGTCGGCGAAAGGCTTGAAGTTCTCGGTGGGGATGGTCGCGTGCTTCTTGGTGGCCGCGAGCTGCTTCTGCTCGGAGCCGCCGGTCCACACGTTCGGCTCGGGCAGGCCGACCGGCAGGCCCTTGGCCGCCGACCGCTGGTTGTCGGCGTCGATCCGGTCGGGGTTCTTCTTGAACGTCAGCCAGGCCAGCCCGGCCTTGATCTTCTCCGGGCTCAGCCCGGCCTTGAACATGTAGCCGCTGCCGCCGCCGAGCGTCCCCTGGCCGCCGGGGATCGGGCCCATCCCGTAGTCGTCGTAGGTGCCCTTGAAGCGGGTGACGGTGTTGGTCAGGTCGCCGGTGGAGCCGATCTGCTGGCCCAGCTTCTCGGTGGCCATCAGCTTGACCAGGTCGTCGTACTCCAGGAGCTGGCGCCGCCCCATCGAGTCGTCCGTCCAGCGCATGTCCTTGAGCTGCTGCAGGACCTGGCGGCCCTTGTCGTCGTTGAAGGCGGCCTTCCAGGCTCCGCCCCCGTCCCTGACCGCGACGTCGCCGCCGACGGAGTAGAGCTCGGCGGTGAAGTGCCAGCCGCCGGTGTTGGACTTGCTGTAGTCGCCGTAGCCGACGACGCCGCCGCCGAGCGCGGAGATCTTCTTCGCGTTCTCGCGGACCTCGGCCCAGGTGACGGGCGGGCGGTCCGGGTCGAGCCCGGCCTTCTCGTACAGCTTGCGGTTGTAGAGCAGGCCCAGGGAGTAGTTGTCGTCGGGGAGCCCGTACACCTTGCCCGCCTGGTCGGAGAAGACCTGCATCAGGCCCGGCTTGTAGTCCTTGGTGACCGGGAACCCGCTCAGGTGCGGGCTGATGTCGGAGACCTGCCGCTTGGCGATGAGGTTCTGGGCGTCGGTGAGGTAGACGTAGAAGACGTCCTCCAGCTGGCCGCCGGCGATCTTGGCACTGAACGTCTGAGGGTCCATGAAACCCTCCTTGGCGTCGATCTTGATGTTCGGGTTCCCGGCCTCGAACGCCTTGACGTCGGCCTCGAAGACGGCCCTGTTGTACTCGTCGGTCGCGGGCGGCAGCCCGTTGACGGTGATGGTCACCGGGCCGCCCGCCGACGCGGCGGGCTCGGCCGCCCCGCCGCCGCAGGCCGCGCAGGCCATGGTCGCGCAGACGGCCAGTGACAGCCCGATGGGCTTGCCGCGCTTCATCACTAGCGATCCCTTTCGTGGGGGGAACACCTTTGACCTGTTCCGTGGATGGACCTGGGCAGCCCGGATCGCCGGCGGTGCACGCGTGCCGCCGCTGGTGTCGAACGAGGTTGAACGCCGGTCGCCGACGTGTCGCCTGGGGGGTATCTGAGCGCCGAGGTGTTGCCCAGAACCGTAGGACCGCACTCACCGGATGTCCAGAGTGTGACGCAAGAATCTTGCTGTGATATGAAATTTACTGACATCCACTCCGGGCCGTCGGCGGCCCCCGGCGGACCGTCCCGCGGGTCACCCGGCGGGGCACATGCCGGTGGAGCCGCGCACGATCAGCTCGGGGTCGAACAACACCTCATCGACGGGCACGACATGGCCATTGATCTGCGACATCAGCGCGGCGACCGCCGCGCCGCCCATGGCCGCGACGGGCTGGCGCACGGTGGTCAGGGGCGGGTCGGTCACGTTCATCAGGCTCGAGTCGTCGAAACCGACGACGGACACGTCCGCGGGGACCTTCAGCCCCTGCTTGCGCACGGTCCTGATGGCGCCGAGCGCGAGCGCGTCGCTGGCGCACACCAGGGCGGTGGCGCCCTCGCCGGTCAGCCGCACGGCCGCGGTCGCGCCACCCTGCATGGAGAAGATCGTGTGCGCCACGAGAGAGCGCCACCCCAGGTCACCGCGCTCCTCGGCGTGCGCGGCGTACGCGGCGAGCTTGCGCGCGGACGGGACGTGCCCGACCGGCCCGAGTATGAGGCCGATCCGCTCGTGCCCGAGCGCCCGCAGGTGCCCGAGCGCCTGCTGCACGGCGACGCCGTCGTCCACGCACACCCTCGGCACGTCGAGGTTCTCGTCGGCGGCGTTGATCAGCACGATGGGCAGCTTCCGCTCGCGCAGCACCTTGACCTGCGCCTGGCCGGCGTCGGCGTAGCTGCTGCCGATGAAGACGATGCCGCCGACGTTCTGCGCGAGCAGCATCTCGACGTAGTGGGCCTCCGGCAGCCCGTCGGCGGTGCGGGTGCACAGGACGGGCAGCAGGTTGTGCCTGATCAGCTCGGTGACGACGAGCTCGGCCATGGCCGGGAAGATCGGGTTCTGCAGCTCGGGGAGCACCAGGCCGATGAGCGGGGCCCGGTCGTTGCGCAGCTTCTGCGGGCGCTCGTAGCCGAAGACGTCGAGCGCGGTCAGCACGGTGTCACGGGTGGCCTGGGCGATGCCGGGCTTGTCGTGGAGCACCCGGCTCACGGTCGCCACGCTCACCCCGGCGAAGGCGGCCACATCGGAGAGTCGTCTCGGCATGAGGGGATGTTACAACGACTACCGCAAGAATGAAAATGAGTTACGCAAAAAATCGACAGCCATGCGACGGGCCTCCGGCCGGGGCTCCGCGGCTGCGCGTTCGCCGGGAGCGGCAGCCCGTCATGCGCGAAGAGAGCGGAGACGGGCGGGGCGGCCTACCATTGGCACATGCCCCGCATCTCCGCCGCCACCATCGGCGAGCACCGCGCCCAGACGCGCGACCGGATCCTCCAGGCCGTCTCGCGCCTGTCCCGGGTGCAGGGCATCGACGCCATCTCCATGACCGACGTGGCCGGCGAGGCGGGCATCACCAGGACCGTCCTGTACAACTACTTCCCGGACAAGGCGGCGCTGCTGCTCGCGTTCACCGAGCGGGTCACCCAATACTTCATCGACAGCTACGAGCGGGAGCTGCCCGCAGGCGCCTCGCCGGCCGACCGGTTGCGGGCGTTCGTCCGGCTCCAGCTCGCCGGGCTGCTCGCCCATCCCCACCCCGGCGCGGCCGACCTCAGCGCGGCGCTGGGGCCCGACGCCTACCAGCAGCTCGCCGAGCACGTCGCGCCGATGCAGCGGATCCTGGTGGAGATCCTGGACAGCGGCATCGAGTCGGGCGACTTCCAGGTGCTCGACCTCGGCGCCACCGCCCGGATGATCATGGCGGTGGTGGGGGCCGAGCGGGTGCCGCTGATCAGCGGCGAGGTGACGGTGGAGGCGGCCGGGGCGCTGGTGTCGGAGTTCGTGCTGCGGGCTCTCGGGAGCGCCGCCCCCCGCTAGGACCGGCCCGGGGCGCGCTCCCCGGCACCACCTCACCCTGGCAACGGCCTGCAACGGCCCTGCCACGGCCCTGCGCGCGGGCCGGAGAGTCCGGCGGTGACAGGATTGGTCCCATGACAGACCGCCCGGAAAACCTCAGGACGAACGACCACATCGAGCTCAAGTCGGCTCGTGGCCGGTGGGTCCTGGCGGCGACCGTGCTCGGATCCGGGCTGGCGATGCTCGACAGCACCGTGGTGAACGTCGCGCTGCCGTTCCTGGGCGCCGAGCTCGACGCGAACATGGCCGGGCTGCAGTGGACGATCAACGCCTACACGCTCACCCTGGCCGGGCTGATCCTGCTGGGCGGCTCGCTCGGCGACCGGTACGGCCGCCGTACCGTCTTCCTCATCGGCACGGTCTGGTTCGCCGTGGCCTCGGCGCTCTGCGGGCTGTCGCCGAACATCGAGTTCCTGATCGCGGCCAGAGCGCTGCAGGGCATCGGGGGCGCGCTGCTCACGCCGGGCTCGCTCGCGATCATCCAGGCGTCGTTCGTCCGGCACGACCGGCCGCGGGCCGTGGGGG
>NZ_VCKX01000013.1 GCF_005889725.1 Nonomuraea zeae | reverse complement strand
CGTCCGGTGAGTGCACATGAGCGCCTCCCGGCCAGGGACGACACATCCCGTTAAGGACCCGAAGTCAGTCAGGCGGTGGGTCAGCCCCTGGCGGGAAGCGCTCATCTACATCCTCACTGTCAGGCGGGCAGCACGTTGTCCGCGAACGCGCCCGCCATGTTTCCGCGCGCCTCGAAGACGAACACGATGTACGTCTCGAAGTACTTGCTGCCCTGTCCCGCGACGCGGGCGATGCCGACCTTGGTGCTGGCCTTCCAGACCAGCTGGGTGAAGTGGCCGGCGCCGGAGGAGAACTTGGCGGCGGCGAAGTCGTAGGCGGTGATCTCGTCGTACCAGGACTTGACCGCGTCCGATCCGGGCAGTGCTTCGGAGCCGCCGCCCCAGAAGATGTTCTCGCCCGTCTGTGCACGCAGGCCGGTGTGACCGGCATTGAGCATCTCCTGCTCGGAGCGGGAGGATGCCCGTTCCTGAGCGTAGGCGTTGAGCTCAGGGTCCATCACCAGGGGCGGCGCGTGGTGCTTGGCCCGGTAGGCGTTGGCCTCGGCGAGCGCCTCGGCCTGGAATTCCGGCGTGGTGCAGTCGGGTAAGGCGGGGCGGGTTCCGGTCATGAGACGTCCTTCGGACAGCGTCAGGGTGGCCGGCCGGATCACGATCGCCGCTCGACGCGGCTGTTCCCGGCCGGGGCGGCCTCGGTCGTGGGCCGCCCACTGCTCATCCTCCGCCTCGCGCGGGAATCCGCCAGGTGCCGTCCCTGTCCAACATCGGACACTCAGCCACCACGTCGGGACTGTGCGTAACATCGGGCGGACGGGTCTGTCAAGGCCACACCGTGAAGCCCTCGTGCCGGACGCTCCAGAGCCGGTGGCTGGCCATACCATCACGCAATGGCGCAGAGACCCACAGACAGGTGGCGGGAGCAGGCCGCCGAGCCGAGAAGTGCCGAGGGCACGGGCTTCGCCGAGCTGTATCCGGAGCCGTTCGTGTCGGCGACCGAGCAGGTGCTCAAGTCCTTCGAGTCCGAGGTACGGGCCCTCGGCTCGCCTTCCGACGACGACGTCTTCGCGGCCGTCCAGCGGGTGGTCGAAGGGCTCAACGACGTGGACGAATCCCATGACGACTGCGACTACACGACCATCGAGCGTGAGGACCTGTGCGAGTTCATCGACACCGTGCTCACCGAGGCCGGGATAGACCTCGACGGCCTCGCCGCCCGCCGCGGGCTCGGACGACACGAGATCACCGACGAGTGGCGCGACTGGTGAGCTACGCCGCGCAGCTCAGACCGGTGAGCCGCTCGACGCCGCCTGCACCGCCGTGCTTCTGGCCTACGGGGCCGACCCCGAGCGGCCCGGCCCCGACGGGACCAGCCCGCGGCTCTTCGCCTTCCACTACGGCCACGGGCCGGCGGTCCGGCTGATCGAGGCGCACATCGCCCGCCTGCGCGGCGGCGACCTGCCGGACCCCTGCCCTGAGCTGCCGTGAGCCGGGGATCCGGGCAGCGTGACCGGCGGTAATTTGGGCGCTTGACAAGCGCAGCGGCGTAGGTCATCCTGAAAATGCGACCGGCCTAGTGGGTCGGCGGTAGCGTGGACAAATTCCCCCAGAGCGAGTACGCTCAAGCATTCGCGCTGCCCTTTTTGACGGCCCGCTCCGCTGCTCACGTTGCGAGGTTGTCTGGCGTGCGTGTAGTCAGTCCGCCGCGAGCCCTCGGAAGGACATCTGTTGGCAGCCTCGCGCAACGCCTCCGCCGTACCCGCTGGTCCCCGTCGCGTCTCTTTTTCGCGCATCCAGGAGCCCCTCGAAGTTCCTGACCTTCTCGCCCTGCAGACCGAGTCGTTCGACTGGTTGCTCGGCAACGAGAAGTGGAAGGCCCGGGTAGAGGCGGCTCGCCAGGCCGGGCGCAAGGACGTCCCGACCCAGTCGGGCCTCGAAGAGATCTTCGAAGAGATCAGTCCCATCGAGGACTTCTCGGGGACCATGTCCTTGTCGTTCCGCGACCACCGGTTCGAGCCGCCCAAGCACTCCGTCGATGAGTGCAAAGACAAGGACATGACCTTCTCCGCCCCGATGTTCGTGACGGCGGAGTTCATCAACAACACCACCGGTGAGATCAAGAGCCAGACGGTGTTCATGGGCGACTTCCCGCTCATGTCACCCAAGGGCACGTTCATCGTGAACGGCACCGAAAGGGTGGTCGTCTCCCAGCTCGTCCGGTCCCCGGGCGTGTACTTCGAGCGCAACATCGACAAGACCTCCGACAAGGACCTGTACGCGTGCAAGGTGATCCCCTCGCGCGGGGCCTGGCTGGAGTTCGAGATCGACAAGCGCGACAGCGTCGGCG
Source organism: Nonomuraea zeae (assembly GCF_005889725.1). Lineage (GTDB taxonomy): Bacteria > Actinomycetota > Actinomycetes > Streptosporangiales > Streptosporangiaceae > Nonomuraea > Nonomuraea zeae. The sequence goes on along the minus strand of NZ_VCKX01000013.1, from coordinate 91,085 downwards.
TCCGCATCGACCGCAAGCGCAAGCAACCGGTGACGGTGCTGCTCAAGGCGCTGGGCTGGACCAGCGACGCGATCCTGGAGCGGTTCGGCCAGTACGAGTCGATGCGCGCCACCCTGGAGAAGGACCACACGGCCGGCCAGGATGACGCCCTGCTCGACATCTACCGCAAGCTGCGGCCGGGTGAGCCGCCGACCAAGGAGTCGGCGCAGACCCTGCTGGAGAACCTGTATTTCAACCCCAAGCGGTACGACCTGGCCAAGGTCGGCCGATACAAGATCAACAAGAAGCTCGGGGTCGACTCCGAGATCACGCAGGGCACGCTGACCGAAGAGGACATCGTCGCCACGATCGAGTACATCGTCCGCCTGCACGCGGGCGAGGAGTCGATGCCGGGCGCCGGCGAGCGTGAGGTCATCGTCGAGGTCGACGACATCGACCACTTCGGCAACCGCCGCCTGCGCAGCGTCGGCGAGCTCATCCAGAACCAGGTCCGCCTGGGCCTGGCCCGCATGGAGCGCGTCGTCCGCGAGCGGATGACCACCCAGGACGTCGAGGCGATCACGCCGCAGACCCTGATCAACATCCGCCCGGTCGTGGCGTCCATGAAGGAGTTCTTCGGCACCTCGCAGCTGTCGCAGTTCATGGACCAGATCAACCCGCTGTCCGGGCTGACGCACAAGCGGCGGATGAATGCCCTGGGCCCTGGCGGTCTGTCCCGTGAGCGGGCGGGCTTCGAGGTCCGTGACGTGCACCCGTCCCACTATGGCCGGATGTGCCCGATCGAGACCCCTGAAGGCCCGAACATCGGCCTGATCGGCTCCCTGGCCTCCTACGCCAGGCTCAACGCCTTCGGGTTCGTCGAGACCCCGTACCGGAAGGTCGTGGACGGGAAGGTCACCGAGCAGATCGACTACCTGACCGCCGACGAGGAAGACCGCTACGTCAAGGCGCAGGCCAACACGGTGCTCAACGCCGACGGCTCCTTCGCCGAGTCGCGCGTCCTGGTCCGTACCAAGGGCGGCGAGACCGAGCTCATGCGGGCCGAGGAGGTCGACTACATCGACGTCTCGCCCCGGCAGATGGTGTCGGTGGCGACGGCGATGATCCCCTTCCTGGAGCACGACGACGCCAACCGGGCACTGATGGGCGCGAACATGATGCGCCAGTCGGTGCCGCTGCTCAAGAGCGAGGCGCCGCTGGTCGGCACCGGCATGGAATACCGTGCCGCCACCGACGCCGGTGACGTGATCAGCGCCGAGAAGGCGGGCGTGGTCGAGGAGGTCTCGGCCGACTACGTGACCGTGATGAACGACGACGGCAGCCGCACCACCTACCGGGTGGCCAAGTTCAGCCGGTCCAACCAGGGCACCTCGTTCAACCAGAAGCCCATCGTCGCCGAGGGCGACCGGGTGGAGGTCAACCAGGTGATCGCCGACGGTCCTTGCACCGACCAGGGCGAGATGGCCCTGGGCAAGAACCTGCTGGTGGCGTTCATGCCGTGGGAGGGTCACAACTACGAAGACGCGATCATCCTGTCCCAGCGGCTGATCCAGGACGACGTCCTTTCCTCGATCCACATCGAGGAGCACGAGGTCGACGCCCGTGACACCAAGCTGGGCCCGGAGGAGATCACCCGGGACATCCCCAACGTCTCCGAAGAGGTCCTGGCCGACCTCGACGAGCGCGGCATCATCCGCATCGGCGCCGAAGTGTCGCCCGGCGACATCCTGGTCGGCAAGGTCACCCCGAAGGGCGAGACCGAGCTGACCCCGGAGGAGCGGCTGCTGCGCGCGATCTTCGGTGAGAAGGCCCGTGAAGTCCGCGACACCTCGCTGAAGGTGCCGCACGGCGAGCAGGGCAAGGTCATCGGGGTCCGGGTGTTCTCCCGGGAAGAGGGCGACGAGCTGCCCCCGGGGGTCAACGAGCTGGTCCGCGTGCACGTGGCGCAGAAGCGTAAGATCACCGATGGCGACAAGCTGGCCGGCCGGCACGGCAACAAGGGCGTCATCTCCAAGATCCTGCCGGTCGAGGACATGCCGTTCCTGGAGGACGGCACCCCGGTCGACATCATCCTCAACCCGCTGGGCGTGCCCGGCCGGATGAACGTCGGCCAGGTGCTGGAGATGCATCTGGGATGGATCGCCGCCCGCGGCTGGGACATCTCGGGCGTCCAGGAAGCCTGGGCCGAGCGGCTCCGGGACAAGGGCCTGGACCGGGTGGAGCCGCACACCAACATGGCCACCCCGGTCTTCGACGGCGCCCACGAGGACGAGATCGTCGGCCTGCTCGACAGCACCGTCCCCAACCGTGACGGGGATCGGCTGGTGGACCACAGCGGCAAGGCCCAGCTGTTCGACGGCCGGAGCGGTGAGCCGTTCCCGTACCCGATCGCGGTCGGCTACGTGTACATCCTCAAGCTGCTGCACCTGGTCGACGACAAGATCCACGCGCGGTCGACCGGCCCGTACTCCATGATCACCCAGCAGCCGCTCGGCGGTAAGGCCCAGTTCGGCGGCCAGCGCTTCGGTGAGATGGAGGTGTGGGCGCTGGAGGCGTACGGCGCCGCCTACGCCCTGCAGGAGCTGCTGACCATCAAGTCCGACGACGTTCTCGGCCGGGTGAAGGTCTACGAGGCCATCGTCAAGGGCGAGAACATTCCCGAGCCGGGCATCCCGGAGTCCTTCAAGGTCCTCATCAAGGAAATGCAGTCGCTGTGCCTCAACGTCGAGGTGCTCTCCAGCGACGGCATGTCCATCGAGATGCGAGACACGGACGAGGACGTCTTCCGCGCAGCGGAGGAGCTCGGCATCGACCTGTCCCGGCGCGAGCCGAGCAGCGTAGAGGAGATCTGACAGGGGCCGAGGGCAAGCCTCGGCCCCACCAGCAGGCAAGCCGTCCCGGCCGGTCGTGAACCGGCCGGGACGGCTTGCTTCCGGCTGAACGTCAGGAGCTCGTGAGGATGACGAGCTGCTGGGTCGCCCGGGTCATCGCGACATAGCGGTCCACCGCTCCTTCGACGCCCTCCCCGAACGACTCCGGGTCGATGAGGACGACCAGGTCGAACTCCAGGCCCTTCGACAGCTCCGGGGTCAGCGAGCGGACGCGGGACGTCGCCCGGAACGTGGGATCGCCGATGACGCAGGCGATCCCGTCGGCGTGTTCGGCGAGCCAGGCGTCGAGGATCGAGCTCAGCTCCGCAGTGGATCCGTGCACGACGGGGACGCCGCTGCTGCGGATGGAGGACGGCACGTTGGCATCCGGGAGCGCGGCCCGGATGACCGGCTCGGCCTCCGTCATGATCTCTTCCGGGGTCCGGTAGTTGATGCTCAGCGAGGCCAGGTTGATCCGGTCGAGCCCGATCCGCTCCAACCGTTCCTGCCACGACTCCGTGAACCCGTGCCTGGCCTGGGCCCGGTCCCCGACGATGGTGAAGCTCCTGGACGGGCAGCGCAGCAGCAGCATCTGCCACTCCGCGTCGGTCAGCTCCTGCGCCTCGTCCACGACGACGTGCGCGAACGGGCCGGCGAGCAGGTCCGGCTCGGTGCCGGGCGCCGCGGTCTGGTCCACCAGGGCGTCCTGGAGGTCGCGCCCGCGCAGCATCGTCACCGCGCCTTCGCCGTCGTCGTCGGCCTCCAGCAGGTGGTCGACGACGGCGGCCATGCGCTCGCGCTCGGCGGCGACGGCGGCGGCGTGCCGGCGCTTGCGCCGCGCCGTCTCCGGGTCGCCGAGCCGCTGCCGCGCCGCGTCCAGGAGCGGCAGGTCGGACACCGTCCACGCCTGGGCGTCCGCGCGCTGCAACCGCCGGATCTCGTCGGGGCTGAGCCAGGGGGCGCACATCCGCAGGTACGCGGGCACCGACCACAGGTCACCGACGAGGTCGGCCGCTTCGATCAGCGGCCACGCGCGGTTGAACGTGGTGAGCAGCTCCCTGTTCTGCAGCAGCGACTTGCGGAGCAGGTCGTCCGAGACGTTGTCGTCGTCGTGCTTGTCGGCCAGGATCGTGAGCAGTTCCGACCAGATCTGGTCGCGTGCCTCGTTGTGCGGGGTGCCGGGTTCGGCCGCGTCGAACGCCTCGGCCCAGTCGTCGGTGCTCAGCCAGATGTCCGACCAGTGGGTCGTGACCGTCATCCCCTTGGTGGGCGGGTTCTCGTAGAACTTGACGGCCGGCTCGATCGCCTTGACCAGGTCCGCCGACGACTTCAGCCGGGCCACCTCCGGGTCGGTCTCGATCGCCGCCGCGGCCCCCTCGGCGACGAGGTCCCGCAGGGTGCAGGTCTGCACGCCCTCCTCGCCGAGGCTGGGCAGGACGTCGGAGACGTAGGCCAGGTAGGGCTGGTGCGGGCCGACGAAGAGCACGCCGCCCCGGTGGTGGCCGAGCCGGGGGTCGGAGTAGAGCAGGTAGGCGGAGCGGTGCAGGGCGACGACGGTCTTGCCCGTGCCGGGACCGCCGTCCACGACGAGAGCGCCGCGGGATCCCGCGCGGATGATGGCGTCCTGGTCGGCCTGGATGGTGCCGAGCACGTCCCGCATCCGTGCCGACCGGTTGCTGCCCAGGCTGGCGATGAAGGCGGACTGGTCGTCGAGCGCGGCGTGCCCGACGATCCCGTCCGTGGTGAACACCTCGTCCCAGTAGTCGCTGATCCGGCCCCGGGTCCAGCGGTACCGGCGGCGGCTGGCCAGGCCCATCGGGTTGGCGTGGGTGGCGCCGAAGAACGGCTCGGCGGCGGGCGAGCGCCAGTCGAGCAGCAGCCGCCGGCCCGTGCTGTCCGTGAGGCCGAGCCGCCCGACGTACACGGGCTCGGAGTCGTCCGCGCCGACCATGTGCCCGAGGCACAGGTCCAGGCCGAAGCGACGCAGCGCGCGCAGGCGCGTGGTCAGCCGGTGGATCTCCAGGTCCCGGTCCAGCGCCTGCCGGCCCTTGCCGCCGGGCGCCTTGCGCTCGGCGTCGAGGCGGTCGGACAGCTCGGCGATCGACTGCTCAAGGCTCTCCGCGATGGCCGCGAAGTGCCGCTCGTCACCGGCGATCAGCGTCGGGTCGGCCTTGGGAGCGAGGTTTTCGGGAAGGTCGAACGCGCTGGTGGTCAGTGGGTTCACGTCATTGACTCCGATATCTGAGATCGCGTACGACCACTACGCGCGGCCGGCCGGCTGGACCACGTCGACCAGCGGCCTCGCGACCACCATCGCCCCGTCTGTGCACGATCCGTGCGTAGACAGCAACACCCGCACTACACATCCCCCATTTCCGCAGGTTCTGGCCTCGGGCGACAATACTGCGGCATGACCCGGGTCTTGCCGCAAGCCCCCTGGTGCGCTATACGTTGAGAGTGGAGAGGTGCGGGTCTTCCCCTCTCCCTCATCGTCCGCTGCGGCCGGACGATCCCCTGCGAAGCGGCAGCGTACCGCGGCCGAGCACCGAACCGCCTCCCTGGTTCAAGGACGGTGCCGCGGGCGCGGGCGGGCCTTGGGCAGCGGCACCGGGTCCACGCCGGCCACGACGGTGTTGCGGATGGCGCCGATGCCCTCGACGGCGATCTCGACCACGTCTCCCGGGCGCAGCGGCGGCGGGTCCGGCCGGCCGCGCAGGCCCCACAGCTCGGCCAGGCAGCCGCCGTTGCCGCAGGTGCCGGAGCCGAGCACGTCGCCCGGGCGGACCCAGGTCCCGCGCGAGGCGTAGGCGACCAGGTCCTCGAACGGCCAGCCCATGTTGGACAGCAGGTCGCGGCCGATCTCGGCCCCGTTCACGCTGACGGTGAGCGCCAGGCGCAGGAAGCCGTCGGCGTCCCGGTACGGCTCCAGCTCGTCGGCGGTGACCAGCCAGGGGCCGAGCGTGGTGGCGGTGTCCTTGCCCTTGGCCGGACCCAGGTTGACCTGCATCTCGCGCGACTGCAGGTCGCGGGCGGACCAGTCGTTCATGATCAGGTACCCGGCGATGTGCTCCCGCGCCGCATCGGGCGTCAGGTCACGCCCGGCCCGGCCGATGACGGCGGCGACCTCCAGCTCGAAGTCGAACGCCCGGCAGCCGGGCGGCACCGGCACGTCGTCATGCGGTCCGACGACGGCGTAGGGGTTGGTGAAGTAGAAGGCGGGGGCGTCGTACCAGGCGTCGGGCACCCCCGCGCGGCCGTCCACGCTCCTGCGCACGCCCTCGACGTGCTCCTCGAAGGCGACGAAGTCGCGGACGGTGGGCGGCTGGTACGGCGCCAGCAGCCGCACCTCGGACAGCGGGACCGGCTCCCCCGCGGGCTCCGCGTCGAGACGGCCCTTCCTGAGCAGGCCGAGCAGGTCGCCGTGCACCGGGGTGACCGTGCCGCCGGCCACGACGCCGCAGCGGGTGCGGCCCTCATAGTTGTAGGTGGCCAGGCGCATCAGACGGGCCCCCTCAGACCGGCGGGGCGACGAACACGCCGCGGTCGACGTCGTTGAACGACTCCTTGGCGATCAGCTCGTTCATCGGGTTGGCGGTGCCCCACTGGTCGGTGACCTCGGGCTGGGAGAAGTCGTGGACGTGCGGGTGCCAGGCGTCCTCGTCCAGCTCCTCCAGCTCGGTGGTGTATTCGACGGTGTTGCCGTGCGGGTCGAGGAAGTAGGAGAAGGTGTTGTCGCCCGCGAGGTGGCGGCCGGGACCCCAGATCATGCGGACGCCGGCGCGCAGCAGCCTGCCCGTCCCGTACATGTACTCGTCCAGGCCGCGCAGCTCGAAGCTGATGTGGTGCAGGGAGGCGTGCGGGCCGCGGGCGATGGCCAGGCTGTGGTGCTGGGGGTTGCAGCGCATGAAGTGCATGACCTGGCCCATGTGCGGGTGGGCGAGGGTGTCGGACAGGGCGAAGCCCAGGTGGGTCTCGTACCAGGCGCGGGTGGCGTCGATGTCGGGGGCGTTGAGCACGACGTGCGAGAGCCGTACGGGGACGGACTCCTTGGCCTCCAGCTTGCGGTGCGCGCGCACGGCGACGTCGGCGGAGACCTCGATGGTGCGGCCGTCGAGGTCGAAGAAGCGGAAACCGTACCCGCCGCCGGGGGTGTCCATCGTGCCCGGCTCGGAGATCAGGCCGGCGCCCGCGGCACGCAGCCGTCCGGCCAGCGCGTCCACGTCGGCGGGGCTCGCGGCGCCGAAGGACACCAGGTCCAGGCGCTTCTCCGCGGCCTTGCGCAGGCGGACGACGTACTGCTCGGGCGATCCGGCCGCGGCCAGGAAGCTGATCCCCGAGTCGTTGGCGACCTCGGTCAGGCCCCAGACGCCGGCGTAGAAGTCGCGCTGCTTGTCGTAGTCGGGCACGGCCAGGTCGACGTGCCGCAGATGGGTGATGAGTCTCATCGGTCGTCCTTGAGGTCGAACAGGCGGATGGCGTTGCCGCCGCGGATCGCGTCGAAGGCGGTGGGCCCGAGCCCGGCCGCGCGCAGGGCCGCGAGGGGGTCGGGTTCGCCCATGTCGAAGGGGAAGTCGGAGCCGAGCAGCACCCGTTCGGGCCCGGCGACCCGGACCAGCTCGCGCAGCACGGCGGGGTCGTGCGTGAGCGAGTCGAAGTGCAGCTCCCGCAGGTAGTCGCTGGGCGCGCGGGCGCAGCCGCGGGCGTCGGGGCGTACCCGGTGGCCGTGATCGGCGCGCCCCAGGTAGTACGGCAGGTAGCCGCCGCCGTGCGCGGCCAGCAGCTTGAGACCGGGATGCCGGTCGAGCACCCCGGAGAAGATCAGGTGCGACAGGGCGACGGCGTTCTCCACCGGCTGGCCGACGATGTTGGACAGGTACCAGTGGTCCAGCCGCTCGTCCAGCGTGCAGCCGAACGGGTGCAGGAACACCACCGCGCCCGACTCCGCGGCCCGCGCCCAGAACGGCTCGTAGGCGGGGTCGGACAGGTCGCGTCCTGGCGCGTGCGAGGAGATCTCCACGCCCTCCAGCCCCAGCCCGAGCGCCTGGTCCAGGGCCGTGACCAGCAGGTCAGGGTGCTGGAGCGGGGCCAGGCCGAGGCCGCGCAGCCGGCCGGGAGCCTGGGCGACGTGCCCGGCCACGCCTTCGGCGGCCAGGCGGCACACGTCCGCGGCCAGCTCCCGGCCGGCCCAGTAGTGGTAGTGGGAGGGCGACGGGCTCACGATCTGCACGTCCACCCCGGTCGCGTCCATGGCCGTCAGCCGGTCGGCGACCCGCGTGAGCAGGCCGATGCGCTCGCCGATCATCGCGCCGGACACGGCCTGCGCGCCGGGCCCGTTGCGCCGCGCGTCCAGCTCCCGGTGGGCGGCATGGCCGGGGTGCCCGGCCACCGCCTGCTCGATGCCGGGCAGCAGCACGTGCGCGTGCGCGTCCACCGTGGTCACGGGCGCTCGCTCACCATCGCCGCGATCCGTCCCATCAGGCCGGGCACGTCGGCGTCGCGCACCCCGTCGAGCTGCCAGCGCGCGAGCTGCACCGACGCCTCGACCACGGCCTTGACCCGGTCGTGGCGGCGGTCCATGAACGCGTCGAACAGCTCCTGGTCCAGCCGGTCGGCGCCGAGCAGCAGCTCGGCCAGCACGGCGGCGTCCTCCAGGCACTGGGCGGCGCCCTGGGCGAGCGTGGGCGGGCAGGCGTGGGCGGCGTCGCCGATCAGGACGACGCGCCCGCGGTTCCACGGGCGCTCCACCAGCAGCGACTCGAACCACGTGTAGTTGATGCGGTCGGGGTCGGTGATGTCGGCGCGGATCTCGTCCCAGGCGCCGCCGTACCCCTCGGCCAGGGCGCGCATGTGCCCGGCCTTGTCGCCGACGGCTTCCCGGGGGGCGGGCCTTCTCGACCAGGTAGGCGTACATGGTGGCAGGGCCGGTCGGGCAGTAGCCGGCGATGAAGCAGGGGCCGCCGTAGACGAGGTCGGTGCGCTCGACCCCCTCCGGACGGCGGGTGTGGATGCGCCAGATGCCCATGCCGGTCGGCTCGGGATCCAGATCGATGCCGATCAGGCCGCGGACCTTGGAGCGGATGCCGTCGGCCCCCACGACCAGGTCATAGCTGGCACTCGTGCCGTCGGACAGGCGCACCCGGCCGTCGGCGGTGACCTCGTCCACGGTGAGCCCGTACCTGACGCGTGCCCCCGCCGCGCGCACGGCGGCGGCCAGGACGGCCGCCAGTTCGGGCCGGTTCATGCCGAGGGTGGCGGGCAGGTCGGGGCCGCCGGTGCGGACGTCGGGGATCTCGGCGAGCAGGCCGCCGTCGGGCGTGCGCAGCCCGAGCGTGTCGAACCCGAACCCGGCCGCGCTGACCTGCTCCCAGACGCCGAGGTCGCGCAGCACCCGCAGGGCGTTGCCCTGCAAGGTCAGGCCCGAGCCGAGCGTGGTGGGCGACGGCTGGAGCTCCGCGACGTCCACGGCGACGCCGGCCCGGGCGAGCAGGACGGCCAGGGCCGAGCCGGCCGTGCCACCGCCGACGATGAGGACGTTCCCTACTGCTGGCATGCGGGCCTCATTTGATCGCGAGGGGGTTGACGGGGGAGCCGACCGCGCCGGTGACGGGCAGCGGGGCGGCGGTGAGGAAGAACTCGTGGACGCCGTCGCCCGCGCAGTCGGCGGCCAGGGCCTCCAGGTCCCACATCTCGCCGACCAGCAGCCCGAGGTGCGGGATCACGACCTGGTGCAGCGGCTGGAACGCGCCGTCGAACTCGTTGGGACGCACCTCGAAGCCCCAGGTGTCGGTGGCGATGGCGGCGATCTCGGTGCGGTGCAGCCAGCCCGCGCTCCAGAACGACAGGCCGGGCGCGGGGCCGCCCGCGTACTCGCCCCAGCCTTCGCGTTTCGCCCTGGCGAACCGGCCGGTGCGTACGCACACGAGGTCGCCGCGCCGGATCTCGACGCCGTGTGCCCCGGCGGTGGCCGCCAGGTGCTCCTCAGTGATGGCGAACCCGTCGGGCAGCTCGCCGCCACCGATCGCCCGGCCCACGTCGAGCAGCACCCCACGCCCGGCCACGGGGGCGGCCAGGTGCTCGATGCCGGTCACCTGGTCGCCCTCGCTGGTGACGACCCGGTCGGCGGGGCGGCCGTTCCACGCCCTGCCGTGGTCGAAGATGTGGCCGAGGCCGTCCCACTGGGTGGAGCACTGCAGCGGCATGGCGATCACGTCGTCCGCGCCGCCGAACCCGTGCGGGAACCCCTGGTCCCCGTGTACGGCGTCCAGGCCGGTGTCGAGCATGGTGTGCACCGGGTTGGTCCGCCGCCGCAAGCCCCGCTGCGGGCCGTTCATGTCGAAGGGCTGCGCCAGCGAGAAGCTCACGCCGCGCCGGACCAGCCGGGCGGCGGCGGCCCGCTCGCCCGGGCCGATGAAGTTGACCGTGCCGAGCACGTCGCCGGCGCCCCAGCGGCCCCAGTTGGAGTATTTCGCCGCGGCCTCGGCGATGGCGTCCTCAGCGTTCATCGCGGCACCTGTTCCGCTGCGTGCCGAGCCCGGTGATCGTGCCCTCCATCACGTCGCCGGGCCTGAGCAGCCGGCCCCAGTGCAGGCCGTTGCCGGCCGGGCTGCCGGTGAGAACGAGGTCGCCGGGCCGCAGCTCCACGGTCTGGGAGGCGTAGGAGACCAGCCGGGCCACGTCGAAGATCATGTCCTTGGTGGACTCGTCCTGCATCACCTCGCCGTTGAGCCGCAGCGTCACCCGCAGGCTCGACGGGTCGGGCACGAACCCGGCCGGCACCAGGTACGGGCCGAGCGGCGTGAACGTGGGCGCGTTCTTGGCCCGCAGCCAGTCGGTGCCGATCTCCGGCATGTCGCGGCGGAACACCAGCTCGCGCGCGGTGATGTCGTTGGCGACGGTGTAGGCGGCCACGTGCTCCAGCGCGTCCTCCTGAGCCACCCGGAACGCCGGGCGGCCGATCACCGCGGCCAGCTCCAGCTCCCAGTCCGGCTTCTCGCACCAGGCCGGGATCACCACGTCGTCGTACGGGCCGGTGACGGAGGAGGGCAGGCCGATGAACACGTACGGCTGGTCCTCGGCCGCGCGGCGGTCCATCATCGCCGCGACCTCGGCCCGTACCTGCTCGGCCGGCCGCCCGCCGGCCGGCTCGTGCGCCACGGCCAGGTCGATCACGTGGGTGCGGTAGTTCGCGCCGGACTGCAGGATCTGCCGCGGCTCGACGGGCGCGTGCACCCGCAGCCCCGCCAGCGGGCGCCACTCCCCCTCCGCCGCCGCGGCGGCCTCGTGCAGCAGCGGCAGGACCTCGTCCCAGCGCTCCAGCAGCGCCCGCGTGGTGGCCGCGTGACCGCTCAGGTCGAGGACGCGTTCACCGGCGACCAGGCCGGGAAAGGCCGGGCCTGCCCCGGCGGAGAAGGTGCCGAGCGCGAAGGGGCCGGCGAGGGACGGGAATGTTTCCACGAGGTTTCCTCCCGATGCGATGCCTTAACCTTGAGCCATCCACAAGGATCTGGGAAATCGATTCTTTGGATCCGAGCCATCCACCACATGGATATGCGTGTGAACCTCGCCAACCTCGACCTCAACCTCCTCGTCGCCCTGCGCGCGCTGCTGGAGGAGCGCAACGTCACCAAGGCCGGCCTGCGCGTCGGGCTGAGCCAGCCCGCGATGAGCGCCGCCCTGGCCAGGCTCCGCCGCCACTTCGCCGACGAGCTGCTGGTCAGGCAGGGCAACCGCTACGAGCTGACCCCGCTCGGCATCGCCCTGCGCGCGCCCGTCGCCAACGCCCACGCGGTGCTGGAACGGCTGTTCACCAGCCGCGCCGACTTCAACCCGGCCACCGAGCAGCGCGACTTCACGCTGCTCTCCTCCGACTACGCGATCGCGGTCTTCGGCGCGCGGCTGGCCCGCGTGCTGCACGAGGAGGCGCCCGGCGTGCGGCTCCACTTCCGGCACGTGCCGCCCGACACGGTGGAGAGCCCGGAAACCGTGCTGTCCGGCGTGGACGGCCTGCTCATGCCGCACGGCGTGATCTCCGGCCTGCCCGCGGTCGAGCTCTACCGCGACGAGTGGGTGTGCCTGGTGTCGGCCGGCCATCCGGAGATCGGCGAGCGCGTCACGCTGGACGATCTGGCCCGCCTGCCGTGGGTGGTCTACCAGCGCACCTTCGACGCCCCGGTCACCCGCCAGCTCACCATGCTCGGGCTGGAGCCGCACGTGGAGGTGTCCGTACAGAACTTCCAGCTCCTGCCGTCGCTGGTGGCCGGCACCCGCCGGGTCGCGCTCGTGCAGCAGCGGCTGGCCCACCTGCTGCGCGACCTCGCCCCCGTCCGCGCGCTGCCCTGCCCGTTCGAGGCGGTGCCGCTGCAGGAGGCGCTGTGGTGGCACCCGGTGCACACCCACGACGCCGCCCACAGCTGGCTGCGCGAGACCGCCGCCCGCGTGGCCGCCGAGCTCCCCGATCCGCCGGCCACGGGCGCGTCCGGCCGGGCCTGAGCCGATCGCGGCCCCCGGCGGCCTGCCCGCGGTGATCGGCGATAATCCCTGGCAGGCCCAACCCGGAGGATCCCGTGCCTGACGACATGACCGAGGACGAGCTGCCGTACCTGCGGCTTCAGGCCGGCTACGTGGGCCGGCTGGGGGTCGAGGTCGGCATCTTCGTCGCCGTCGACCACCTGCGGCGCCAGAGCCTGCTCACCGTGGAGGAAGAAGAGCGCTATTTCGACATCGACGACTGGTTCCAGGAGCACCTGCCCGAGCCGCCGTTCTACGCCGACGGGAACATCATCGGCGCGGTCACCTGGTTCAAGCGCGCCACCACGGGCGCGATGCTCGCCCGCCTGCAGCCGTTGCGTGACCTGCTGAAGACGCACGGCGTGCGCTGCGACCTCGTACGCGCCAGCGATCCCGGAGAGCTCGTCTACGAGGACGCGTACCAGGTCGGCATCGTGCCCAGGGTCCGGAAGCCCGTGACGCCGCCGCCGCCCGGTGTCACGTTCGGACCGACCACCGCGGGGTCGAAGCGGCACCTGGCGCGGCGGTCACCGAAAGCCGGATGACCCGGCGGCCGTCCTCGGCGCCCTGCGGTGAGGTCGCGGGTGGCGGGCGATCACTCGTGGCCGCTGACCGGATGCGGCCGGTACGGCGCCTCCAGCCGGGCGACCTCCTCGCCGGTCAGCGCCACGTCCAGGGCGGCGACCGCCTCGTCGACGTGGTGCACCTTGGTGGCGCCGATGACGGGCGCCGTCACGCCGGGCCTGCCGAGCAGCCAGGCGAGCGAGATCTGGGCCGGTGACCGGCCGTGCCCGGTGGCGATCGCGCGCACCTCGTCCACGATGTCGAAGTCGGCCTCGTCGTGCCGGGACTCGGCGAGCGGGTCCGAGCCGGCGCGCACGGTGGTGGGCTGCCCGTCGCGGGTTCGGTTCCCGGCGAGCATGCCGCGGGCGAGCGGGCTGTACGGGATCACGCCGACGCCCTGGTCCCGGCAGAGCGGGATCATCTCCCGCTCCTCCTCCCGGTACACCAGGTTGTAGTGGTTCTGCATCGACACGAACGGCGTCCACCCCCCGGACCGGGCGGCGTGCTGGGCCTTGGCGAACTCCCAGGCGTACATGCTGGACGCCCCGAGGTAGCGGGCCTTTCCGGCCTTGACCACGTCGTGCAGCGCCTCCATGGTCTCCTCGATCGGCGTCTCGCGGTCCAGGCGGTGGATCTGGTAGAGATCGACGTGGTCGGTGCCCAGCCGGCGCAGCGAGGCGTCGATCGCGGCCATGATGTGCTTGCGCGACAGGCCGCCGTCGTTGGGCCCGGGACCGGTGGGAAAGTAGACCTTCGTGGCCAGCACGTAGTCCTCGCGGCGCGGGAAGAGCCGGCCGAGCAGCCGCCCGGTGATCTCCTCGCTGGCGCCGCCCGAGTACATATCGGCCGTGTCGAAGAAGGTCACCCCCGCGTCGGCCGCCTGTTTGACGATGGGCTCGGCGGCCTGCTCGTCCAGATGCCAGCGCCGGGTCGCGGTGTCACCGAAGGTCATCATGCCTAGGCAGACACGTGAGACCTTCAGCCCGGACGCCCCGAGACGTACATATTTCACGAAATTTTCCCCTTTTCGGGTTCTTGGTGGACTGCGACGCCCACCGTGATCAGGGCGATGCCGGCGAGGTCCTGGATCGTGGGAACCTGGGCCAGCACGGCCAGGCCGATGACGGTGGCCATCGCCGGGAGGATGCTGAGCATGAGCGCGAAGGTCGCCCGGCGCAGCCGCGCCATGGCCAGCTGGTCGGTGACGTACGGGATGACCGAGGAGCAGACGGCCACGCCGATCCCGGCCAGCAGCAGGGACGGGTGGGTGAAGGCCGCCGTGGCGTCGCCCAGGCCGTACGGCGTCACCACGACGGCGGCGATCAGCATCGCGGCACCCAGCTGGTCGATCCCGCTCAGGCCCGGGCCGGCGTTGGCGACGCGGTGCCCGAGTACGACGTACACCAGGAACAACGCGCAGTTCGCGAACGCGAAGACGAACCCCAGCGGCTCGTCCACGAGCCGGACGTCGGCCAGCACGGCGACCCCGCCGACGGCGAGCACGAGCGCCAGCAGGTTGCGGCGATTGCGCACGCCGATCGCGGCCAGCACGATCGTGCCGAGGAACTCGATCGCCCCGACCGTCGACAGCGGGATGCGCGCGCAGGCCAGGTAGAACACGGTGTTCATGGCCGCGAGCACCACGCCCAGCGCGGCGAGCAGGCCCAGCTGCGCGCGCCCCAGCCGCCGGGCCAGCCGCCACGGGCGGCACCAGACGGCGAACACCACCGCGGCGCAGGCGATCCGCAGCCAGGTGACCCCGAACACGCCGACGTGCTCGAACAGCATGACGGCGAGCGCCGGCCCGAGATAGTGGAAGACGGCGCTCACCGCGAAGAACGCCTGCGGCGGCACCCGGTCGGACAAGTGCGACTCTTTGCCGGAGGGGCTCACCGGAGTAGCGTGGCAAACCCTGGTAGCGCAGCTGAATGCCATTCTGTAGGCGAGAGGCCCCAATTGCCGTTGAATTCCAGGTCTTCCGGCCCTGCCACGCACGACCTCGGCGCGATCGACAGCGTCAACACCCGGTTGCTCGCCGAGCTGCACGCCGACCCGCGGCTGTCGATGTCCGAGCTCGCGCGCCGGGTCGGCATGTCCGCGCCCGCGGTCACCGAACGCGTGCAGCGCCTCCAGCGGGCCGGCGTCATCGCCGGGTTCCGCATGGAGGTCGCACCCGAGGCCCTCGGCATGACCGTGACCGCGCTTGTACGCGTCCGCCCTGGCCCCGGCCAGCTCCCCAGGGTGGCCGAGGCCGCCCGCCGGACGCCGAACGTGGTCGAATGCCACCGGATCACCGGGGAGGACTGCTTCATCCTGAAAGTCCACGCCCC
The DNA here is from genome assembly GCF_005889725.1 of Nonomuraea zeae. Lineage (GTDB taxonomy): Bacteria > Actinomycetota > Actinomycetes > Streptosporangiales > Streptosporangiaceae > Nonomuraea > Nonomuraea zeae. The sequence goes on along the minus strand of NZ_VCKX01000013.1, from coordinate 75,814 downwards.
GTCGATGGCCGGGCTGGAGGAGATCATCGACCGGTTCGTCATCCACGGGCAGACGACGACGTCGATCGTCGTCTCGACGCCGGTTCCGCTCCGTCCTCTCCCGATCCCGGATCCCGACGAGGGCACTGTGAGATAGCTCACTTGAACATTGTTCAGGTTGAACGATGTTCAAGTTTGGTGCGACGATCCAGGCATGCAGCTGAAGCGTGCTGACGTCGTCACCGGGGCGCTGGCCCTGCTCGACACCGACGGCCTCGACGGGCTGACCATGCGCAAGCTGGGCGCGCGGCTCGGAGTGCAGGCCGGCGGCATCTACTGGCACTTCAAGAACAAGGAAGCCCTGCTCGGCGCCATGGCCGAGCGGATCGTCGGCGAGATCACCGACACCCCGCTCGCCCCAGGCCCCTGGGACGCGCAACTGGCGGAGATCGCCCACCGCGCGCGCCGCGCCTTGCTCTCCCACCGTGACGGCGCCCGCGTGGTCGCCGGCACGTACGTGGTGGAGCCGAACACCGTGCGCGGCGGCGAGCAGGCCGCGCGCATCCTCACCGACGCGGGCTTCCCGCTCGAACGGGCCGGCTGGGTGGTCTTCTCCGCCCTGTACTACGTCCTCGGTCACACGATCGAGGAGCAGGCCCAGCGCGCCGCCGGTGACTGGGAGCAGCGCGGAGCGCAGCTGCCCGACACCGAGCTGCACCGCGCGATGGACGGCGTGATCAAGGCCGACCCCGAGGAGCGGTTCGCGTACGGCCTGGAGCTCTTCCTCGACGGCGTACGCCTGCGGCTCGCGGCGGCCCGGACATGACCCCGAAGACCGAGCGGCTATTCGCAGAGGAGCGATGCGCATGCCCACGACCTGGCTGGACACACTGATCAAGCAGACCCGGCGGCTCGGCGACTTCCCTTTCCCGCACCAGGCGGCGTTCGTGCTCGACAACCCGCTGCGCCGGCTGCTGACGAAGCCGAAAGGCGTGATCGACCGGCTCGGGCTGACCGGCAGCGAACGGGTCCTGGAGCTGGGTCCCGGTCCCGGGTTCTACAGCGTCGAGATCGCGCGCCGACTGACGGCGGCCGGCTCGAACTGTTCGACGTCCAGCCCGAGATGCTCGCCAAGGCGCGGCGCAAGCTCGACCGCGCCGGTTGCCGCAACGTCGGCTTCCACAGCGGCGACGCCGGTGAAGGTCTGCCGTTCGCCGCGCGCACGTTCGACGTGGCGTTCCTGGCCGCCGTGATCGGCGAGGTGCCGGACGCGGCCGCCTGCGTGCGCGCGCTGGCCGGCGTGCTCAGGCCGGGCGGCGTGCTCGTCTTCTTCGAAGGCTTCCTCGACCCCGACCGGTTCAGCGTCGCCCGGCTCCGCGCTCTGGCCGAGCCCGAGGGGTTCGCGTTTCTCGACACCGACGGCGACCGGTGGAGGGACTTCGTCCGTTTCACCCGGCTCGGATGAAGACCGAGTAGGGGCAAAATGTTTACGTGAACATCGGACAGAACGGCGGAGACCGGCGGCGAATGCCCGGCGGATTGGTCGCGCTCGCGCTCGGCAGCTTCGGGATCGGTCTGACCGAGTTCGTGATCGCGGGCCTGTTACCCCAGGTGAGCCGCGGTCTGGACGTCTCCGAGGCCGCGGCCGGGTGGCTCATCTCGGGATACGCCCTGAGCGTCGCGATCGGCGCGATCCTGCTGACCGCCGCCACCGCCCGCATCCACCGCAAGATGGGCCTGGTCGGGCTGATGGCGCTGTTCGTCCTCGGCAACCTGCTGTCCGCCGTCGCGCCCACCTACGCCGTGGCGCTGCTCGGCCGCGTCGTCGCCGCCCTGTGCCACGGCTCCTTCTTCGGCATCGGCTCGCTCGTCGCCCGCCGCATGGTCCCGCCGGAGCGGGCCTCGCGCGCGGTCGCCATGATGTTCGCCGGCCTGACGCTCGCCAACGTGCTGGGCGTGCCGTTCGGCGCGCTGGTCGGCGAGCGGTGGGGCTGGCGCGCCACGTTCTGGGCGATCACCGGGATCGGCGTGCTGGCCGCGGCCGCCATCGCCGTCTGGGTCCCGGCCTGGGCAGGCACCTTGGACCAGGTGGACGGGACTGCCGGCGAGGGCAAGACCCGGGGGACGGCCGCCGAGGGCGAGACCCAGCGGGCGGCCGGCCTGCGCGCCCAGCTTCGCGCCTTCCGCTCGTGGCAGGTCTGGCTGACCCTGACCGCCACCGCCCTCAGCTACGGCGGCATGTTCGGGGCGTTCAGCTACATCGCCTACACCTTCACCGAGGTCACCGGCTTCTCCAGCGCGGACGTCGCCTGGCTGCTGGTCGTCTACGGCAGCGGCCTGGTGCTCGGCAACGTCGCCGGGGGCCGGGCGGCCGACCGCGACCGCGACCGCACGCTGATCGTGTCCATGGCGGGACTCGCCGTCACGCTCGCGACGTTCGGCCTGCTGGCCGACGGGCGGGTCGCGTCGGTGGTCCTGGTCTTCCTGATGGGCGCCTTCGGGTTCGCCGGCGTCCCCGGCCTGATCACCCGCGTCACGGACGCCGCCGGCGGCGCACCGCTCGCCGCCAGCGCCAATGTCTCGGCCTCCAACGTCGGCAACGCCCTGGGCGCCTGGCTCGGCGGCCTCGCGATCAGCGCCGGCCTGGGCTACGCCTCGCCGCTGTTCGTGGGCGCGGCGGTCGTGGCGCTCGGCCTGGCCGTGATGGTGATCACCGCGCGCACCGGGCGTGCCGCCATGAGCCTCGCGGTCCATGCCGGCCCTCGATCGCGGTGAACCGGCAGCCGCCGGCCTGCGTACCTGAGCACGGCCGCTCGGCCATCGCCAGGTCCAGAAAGTTGCCCAGGTTGAAGCTTCTGCGTGTCATCGTGGCGTCCTGCCTGACCCTCTTGGGCGTGAGCCTGGCCGCGGTCACGATTTTCACCCCCGCGCCGGCCGGCACCGCGGCCACGCATCACCATCAGGCCCGGCCCGTCATCGACGAGGCTCTGCCCGCGGCCGGCCTCGACCGCATCCTCGCCGCCATCCGGTGCGAGCGGCCGCAGACCCAGGTCGACGCGGCGGAGCTGCACGGGGTGTCCTGCCGGTCGGCTGCCGACCGCTACATCGTCATGACCTTCGCCACGCGGGCCGGCGAGGACGAGTGGCTCAGCGAGGCGGAGTCCTACGGCGGGACCTACCTGGTCGGCGACCGCTGGACCGTCGTCTCCGCCTCGAAGCTCCTGTCCGGGCTCCGCGCCCGGCTCGGCGGCCATATCGAGGGCCCTGTCGAAAGCCACCGGCACTGAGCGTAGCGAGCCGGACGGATCGTCCCCTCAGCGCGGACGACGGCAGATTTACTTGAATTTTGTACCAATCCAGATGCCCTCCAGGGGCGAATCGAAGTCACTTCCGAAGAAGGGACTTCCCATGGCCCTCCCACGCTGGTTGCGCAAGCCCGCCGTGGCCGCGGTGATCGTCGCCGCGAGCGTCCTGGCGCTCGCGCCGCCCGCCTCGGCCGCGCCGCCGCCATACGCGGCCGACCTGCCCGAACTCAGCACTCCCAACGTCGCGTACAACCTGAGCCCCTTCGCCGCCACGGGCGTCGCCGTCCGCGGCGCCGACGGCTCCCTGTTGTTCAGCCGTCGCTCGGGCTCGGCCTTCGGGCCCCTGCAGTCGCTGGGCGGATCGATCGTCGGCGACCCGTCGGTCGTGGTGACCACCGCGGGGACGCAGTTCTTCGTCCGCGGCACCGATGACCAGGTCTACACCAACACCATCACCCCGTCCGGCGCGGTCACCGGCTATTCCGCGGTGCCCGGTCTGACCGCCACGGGCGACGTCGAAGCCATCGTCCCGAACGTGTCCCCGCTGGGCAGCGTGGTCCGGATCTTCGCCCGCGGCACCGACGGCGCGGTCTGGACGAACGTCCTGCGCAACGGCCAGTGGACGGGGTGGAGCAGCCTGGGCGGTTTCGCCACCAGCGACATCACCGCCGCCCGCACGTTCGTGTTCCCGACCGACACCGTACGCGTGTTCATCCGCGGCAGCGATCACCGCGTGTACGTCAGCCGGGTGACCACCACCTCGGCCACCAGCTTCCAGCCCCTCGGTGACCTGCAGGTCACCAGCAACATCGCCGTCGCCGAGGACTTCTACTTCGCGGGCGGCGAGATCTGGGCGCGCGGCCAGGACAACGGGCTGTACACCTACAGCCTGGTCGTCGCACCGCAATCCTGGAAGCCTCTCGGCGGCACCCTCACCAGCGACATCGCCGCCAGTGGCCAGCCGAACATCACCTACCTGTACAGCCGGGGCCCGGACGGCGCGATCACCGTCAACAAGCGGGGACCGGACGGCGTCTACCGCGGCTTCGAGCGCCTCGACGGCGCCGTGACCGGGAACCCGGCGGCATTCGGCACCGGCCCCAACGGCCCCTTGACCGAGTTCCTGCTGGCCCGCCTCGGCAGCGGCGCCCTGGCCGCGAACCTGGAGCTCGGCTCCGTCCTGCAGCCCCCCAACCAGTTCACCGGCTACGTCCCGATCGCCGGCCCGCCCGTCGGCTGACCGGACGAGGAGGGGGGACCGCTCGCGTCTCCCCTCCTTCCGCCATGCCGGCCGCTGGAGCCCGTCGAGGTCGCCGTCCTGGCCGGTCGGCTGAACGACGACGGGACCTGGACGGAGTCCGACCGGTTCACCTCCCTGATGCGCCTGCCACCCGACGTGCCGGTCACCGAGCTCTTCGTGACCCACACCGGCATCACCGCGGCCATGCTCGCCCGGGCGGCGCCCGCGGCGCAGGTGATGGCGAGGCTGGAGGCTCGCCTGAACGCTCCGCCGTACCGGCTCGTGGCCCACTCCGCGCACACGGAGGCCACGCTGATCGGCGGTCAGCGCCGCCACTGCCCGACCTTGGCCGCCATACCGCTCATCTGCACCGTGAAGCTCGCCCGCGCCCTGCTGCCAGAGCTCCGTTCCCACAAGCTCGACCTGGTCGCCCGGCGCCTCGGTCTGGCCCTTCCCGCCGACCGGCACCGCGCCATGCCCGACGTCGAGCTCACCTCGAAGGTGTTCACCCGCTTGACGGTTGACGGGGTGCGCACCGGACGCTGGCGCACCTTGCTGGAACTTCAGCGCGTCGGCGGCATCAATCCGAAACCGCGATTTCGCCGGGCTGGTCGGGCTGGAGAAGACGTTCGCGTTCAACCTGTCCGGGCACGTGCTGCACACGATCTTCTGGCAGAACCTGTCCCCCGACGGCGGCGACCGCCCCGACGGCGAGCTGGGCGATGCGATCACCGAGCACTTCGGCTCCTTCGACGCCTTCAAGAAGAAGCTCACCACCGCCACCGCCACCGTCCAGGGCTCGGGCTGGGGCGTGCTGGCCTGGGAGCACGCCAGGCGGGCGCCGCCCTCTGCCCAGGTTGAGCTAATGCGACTTGCTGGCAATTGCGACTTATGAGCAGAATGGGGTGCTTTCTCGCATCACGATCAGTTGACCTCTCACCACCTCCGGAGACTCGCCACATGAGCCGCCCGCCCCGTACCGCCCGGCCAGGCCGACCACTGAAGGTGGTAACCGGATCATGAGAAGGCTGCTCGCCCTGGTGGCGGCTCTGTCACTGGCGGCCTGTTCGCCGGCTCCCGCCACAAAGCAGGCGGCGGCGCCGCAGGCCGGCTTCCCCGTCACGATCGAGAACTGCGGGCGCAAGCTCACCTTCGACAGGCCGCCCGCCAAGGTGGTGACCGGCTACCATCCCTCGCTGGAGACCCTGCTCGCCCTCGGCCTGGGCGACCGGATCGCCGGGCGCACGAACTTCGCGGAGAGCCCGTTCCTGCCTGGGCAGAAGGAGCAGTACGACCGGATCCCGGAGATCGCACCGACGATCATGCTGCCGCAGAAGGAGGTCATGCTCGCCCAGGGCGCGGACTTCGTCCTGGACAACGCGATGGCCAGCTTCGACGCCGCCGGCGGCTATGCCACCGTGGAGGAGCTGGACGCGGCCGGCTCACCGCCGTACATCCTGGGCGGCTGGTGCAGCCCCGAGGAGGTGCTGCAGTTCACCATCGACGACACCTTCACGGACCTGCGTAACCTCGGCAAGATCTTCGGCGTGTCCGACCGGGCCGAGAAGCTGGTCAGCGAGTTGCAGGCGCAGCTGGCCGAGGTGCGCAAGCGCGTCGAGGGCCGTACCCCCGTCAAGGTGCTGGCCACCGACGGCGGCAAGGGCCCGGTCAACGCCTACGGCGGCTCCGGGATCACCAACCAGATGATCACCGCGGCCGGCGGCGTGAACGTGCTGGCCGACGTCAAGGGCGACTACACCGAGGTCAGCGCCGAGAAGGTCAGCGCCTCCCAGCCCGAAGCCGTCCTGGTCAGCGACTACGCCACCCTGCGCGGCGAGGACATGCCGAGCTCCCCGGCCAAGGCCGCCGAGGCGTTCGCCATCGCAAAGAACAGCCCGGCCGCCAAGGACCAGCGCTACCTCGCGCTTCCGGTGGCGGCCCAGCACCCCGGCTACCGCAACCTCCTGGCCATCACCGACATCGCCCGCTTCCTGCACCCGGACGCCTTCGACCAGTGACCAGCACAGCCCAGCAGGACCCGGCACGGACCGGGCTCCGGCCCAAGAGCCGCCGCGCGAGCCGGTTCCTCCTGCTCGTCGCGGCACTCGTCGTCGCCGTCGTCGCCTCGACCTGGCTGGCGGTAAGCATCGGCGCGGTGCACGTGGCCCTGCCCCAGGCGTGGGGCATCGTCGCCGACCGCCTCGCCCCCGGCCTGGTGCCGCGCACCTGGACCCCGGTGCAGGAGCAGATCGTGTGGGAGTTCCGGCTGCCCCGGGCGCTGCTGGCGCTCCTGGTCGGGGCCGGGCTCGCCGTGGTCGGGGCCGTGCTGCAGGCACTGGTACGCAATCCGCTGGCCGACCCGTTCCTGCTCGGGGTCTCCTCCGGCGCCTCGTTCGGTGCGGTGCTCGTGCTGATCCTGGGCGCCTCGGCGCTGGGCGGGCTGTCGCTGTCGGCCGCCGCCTTCGCCGGCTCCCTGCTGGCTCTCGGCCTGGTGTACCTGCTGGCGCAGCGGTCCGGACGGCTCACCCCGTCGCGGCTGGTGCTGGCCGGGGTGGCGCTGGCGTACCTGTTCCAGGCCGCCTACAGCTACGTCCTGCAAGCCGCGCAGAGCGGGCGGGCCGCCCAGCAGGTGCTGTTCTGGCTGATGGGCAGCCTCGGCGGGGCCCGCTGGCACCTGCTGCCGCTGCCGGCCGTCGTCCTGGCCGCCGGGGTGGCGTACCTGCTGCTTCAGCACCGCCCGCTGAACGCGCTCGCCGCCGGGGAGGAGAGCGCCGTCTCGCTCGGCGTCAACGTCAACCGCTTCCGGCTGACCCTGTTCGTGCTGACCTCGCTGCTGGTCGGCGTGCTCGTGGCCACCAGCGGCGCGATCGCGTTCGTCGGGCTCATCGTGCCGCACTCGGCCCGGCTGCTCGTCGGCGCCGACCACCGCCGGGTGCTGCCCGTCACCGCCCTGCTCGGTGCCGTGTTCCTGCAACTCGTCGACATCGCCGCCCGCACCGTCAACGCCCCGCAGGAGCTGGCGCTCAGCATCGTCACCGCCCTGTTCGGCGTGCCGTTCTTCCTGTGGCTGCTGCGCCGCCGCTCCGTGGACCGGGCGGTGAGCGTCACGTGAAACTCGACCTGCGCGGGGTGTCCGTCCGGCTGGACGGCCACGGGATCGTGCACGAGGCCGACCTGACGGTGGCCGACGGCGAGATCGTCGGCCTGGTCGGCCCCAACGGCTGCGGCAAGTCCACCCTGCTCCGCTCGATCTACCGGGCCCTGCGCCCGGCGGCCGGGCTGATCAGCGTGGACGGCGACGACGTGCACCGGCTGCCTGCCCGCGAGGCGGCCAGGCGGACCGCCGTCGTCGCCCAGGAGACCCCGGCCGACCTGGACTTCACCGTGGCCGAGATCGTCCTCATGGGCCGCACCCCGTACAAGCCCGACGCTCTGGCGGACGGGGAGCTGTGCGCGCGGGCGCTGGACCGCGTCGGCCTGGCCGGCGCCGCCGACCGGATCTTCGCCACACTGTCCGGCGGCGAGAAGCAACGCGTCCTGCTCGCCCGCGCCCTCGCCCAGCAGACCCGCCTGCTCCTGCTGGACGAGCCCACCTCCCACCTCGACATCCGCCACCAGCTCGAGCTCCTGCACCTCGTCCGCAAGCAGGGCATCGCCACCCTGGCCGTCCTGCACGACCTCAACCAGGCCGCCGCCTTCTGCGACCGCCTCTACGTCATGAACGCCGGCCGCATCGTCACCGGCGGGCCCCCCGACCAGGTCCTCACCCCCGAGCTGATCTCCCAGGTGTACGGCGTGCGCGCCGTCCGGCGCACCCAGCTCGTCTTCGAACGCCTCAAGGAAGAGCACTGACCTGGCCGCGGCCCGCTCGTCCGTCAGGTGCGCGATGAAAGTTTCATGACTCATTGACACCACACCGGGAAAGCGCTTTCCTACGGTGACCGCGCGGAGAAACCAGAGACACCCGGGATTCGACGACGAAGGTGGGACGAGGATGAGACGAGCAGTCGCGTTGCGACTCCAGGCGGCGCTGGCCGCGGTGGCCACTGCGGCCGCGGTCGGCGTGGCCTGGCCGATGATCCAGGCGTCGGCGGCGGCGGTCGGCAGCGCCACCGGCTACGCGACCGGCAACGGCGGGACCACCGGCGGTGCGGGCGGGCAGACGGTGCGGGCCACCACGGGGACCGCGATCCATGCGGCCCTCTGCGGCCGGGCCAGCAGCAGCACCCCGATCACCATCGAGGTCGAGGGGACCATCAACCACGGCAACACCACCAAGGTGTCGGGCGGAAGCTGCAACACCGCCGCCGGCGTGATCGAACTCAAGCAGATCAGCAACGTCACGATCATCGGGGTCGGCAGCGGGGCCGTCTTCGACCAGCTGGGCATCCACATCCGCGAGGCCAGCAACATCATCATCCAGAACGTGACCATCCGGAACGTCAAGAAGTCGGGCTCGCCCACCTCCAACGGCGGCGACGCCATCGGCATGGAGAGCGGCGTCCGCAACGTCTGGGTCGATCACGCCACCCTGGAGGCGTCGGGCGGGGAGTCGGAGGGCTTCGACGGCCTCTTCGACATGAAGGACGACACCCAGTACGTGACCCTCTCCTACAGCATCCTGCGCAACTCCGGCCGCGGCGGGCTCATCGGGTCCAGCGAGAGCGACCGCTCGAACGGCTACGTCACCTTCCACCACAACCTGTACGAGAACATCGACTCCCGCACGCCGCTGCTGCGTGGCGGCATAGCCCACATCTACAACAACTCCTACGTGAGCCTGCACGAGTCCGGTATCAACTCCCGGGCCGGGGCGCGCGCCAAGGTGGAGAACAACTACTTCAAGGACTCCAAGGACGTCCTCGGCACCTTCTACACCAGCGAGGCCGGCTACTGGCAGGTCGGCGGCAACATCTTCGACAACGTCACCTGGTCCGCCCCCGGCACCGACAACGCCCCCGCCGGACCCAACCCTCAGTCCAACACCACCGTCAGCATCCCCTACTCCTACAGCCTCGACGGGGCGAGCTGCGTGCCGGCCATCGTCCGGCAGACGGCCGGCGCCAACAAGGGACTGCAGGTGTCGAACGGCAGCTGCACGCCACAGACACCGACGCCGACCGTGACTCCGACGGTGACTCCGACGGTCACCCCCACGCCGACGCCCACCACCTCGCCCGGCGGCCCCAACCTCAGCATCGGGGCCGGCTCCGACGGCTCCAGCAAGGCCGACGGGACGAGCTACGGCAACGTGCGGGACGGCGACGTGAGCACCTACTGGTCCCCGGCCGGCTCGACCGGTGACATCTCGATCAAGTGGGGCTCCGCCACGACGGTCTCCAGAGTCATCATCCGCGAGGCGTCCGGCTCCGCGATCGGGGCCTGGCAGCTCCTCAACGCCGGCACCGGCGCCGTCCTGAAGTCCGGCAGCGGGGCGGGCACCATCACCTTCACCTCGACCGCGCTGAGCAAGATCACCTTCAGGATCACCAGCTCGACCGGCACGCCGAGGGTCGCCGAGTTCGAGACCTACGCGAGCTAGCGGACGGGTCCCACCGTCCACCGCCGATCACCCGGAACGGGGCGGGGGCCTGACGGTCCCCGCCCCGTCGCAGCCCTGGCCCGCCGCCGCCTCTGGACGGCCTGCGCGTGGCCGAGGGTGGGGGAAGCGGAGCCCGGCGGCGGCTCAGAAGGGGTAGTGGGCGTGCTGGGTCGCCAGGGTGATCCAGCGGGTGTTGGTGAAGGACTCGATGCCCCAGCGGCCACCGAACCGGCCGTAGCCGGAGGACTTGAACCCGCCGAACGGGGCCTGCGGCTCGTCGGCCACCGACTGGTCGTTGACGTGGACGATGCCGGTCCGCAGCCGGCGGGCCACCCGCAGCCCGTGCGTACCGTTCTCGGTGATGATCCCCGCGGTCAGGCCGTGGTCGGTGTCGTTGGCCTTGGTGACGGCCTCCTCGTCGGTGGCGAAGGTGTCGATCACGCAGACCGGGCCGAAGGCTTCGCCGTGGTACAGATCGGCGTCGCCGGGCACCCCGGTCAGCACGGTCGCCGGGTGGACCGCCCCCACCGGCTCGCCCCCGCCGGTCACGACGGTGGCTCCCCTGGCGACGGCGTCGCTGACGAGGGCGGCGACGCGGCGCGCCGCGCCGGCGGAGACCAGCGGCCCGATGACCGTGGCGGGGTCGGCCGGATCGCCGGAGGGCAGGGCGGCGACCTTGGCGGCGAACTTGGCGGTGAACTCCTCGGCCAGCGACTCGTGCACCAGGACGCGGTCGCCGGACATGCAGATCTGCCCGGCGTTCATGAACACGCCGAACGCCGCCGCGTCCACCGCGTAGTCGACGTCCGCGTCGTCGAGCACGATGATCGCGTTCTTGCCGCCGAGCTCCAGCAGGGCCGGCTTGAGGTGCCTGGCGGCGTGGGTGCCGATGATGCGGCCGATCTCGGTGGAGCCGGTGAAGTTGATCGTGCGCACCCGCGGGTCGGCGATGAGCGCCTCGGCGATCTGGGCGGCGTCGGCCGGATCGTTGGTGACGACGTTGAGCGCGCCGTCGGGGAGCCCGGCCTCCGCCAGCACGTCGGCGACGAACAGGCCGCAGGCGATGGGGGCGTCCTCGCTGGGCTTCATGACGACCGTGTTCCCGGCGGCGAGCGCGGCGGCCACCGCGCGTACGCCGAGGATGAGGGGTGCGTTCCACGGCGAGAAGGCGGCGACCACGCCGACGGGCTCGCGTACGGCCAGGCCGAGCGCGCCTTCCTCCTGGGCGGCGAGCACGTCCCCACGGGGCGCTGTGATCGCGGCGGCGCACTCCCGCAGGATGTTCGCGGCCAGGCCGACGTTGAACAGGGCCCACGGACGGGTGCCGCCGACCTCGCCGGCCATGAGGGCCGCCGCCTGCTCGCCGCGTTCGGCCAGCAGGTCGGCGGCCTTGAGGAAGATCGCACGGCGGGCGAACGGGCTCAGCGCCGCCCAGTCGTCGAAGGCGGCCTGCGCGGCGTCCACCGCGAGCGCCACGTCCTCGGTTCCGGCGGCGGCCACGGTGGCGTACGCCTGCCCGGTGTAGGGATTGACGTCGGCGACGGTACGGCCGGACCGGGCGGGCACGGCCTTGCCGCCGATGAGCAGGTGACGGGTGAGGGTCATGAGGGGTTCCTTACGTCTTCAGTGGCTCATGCGGAGGACGGGTTTGAGCACCTCGCCCCGATGACTGTCTTCCAGCGCCGTTTCGAGGTCGGCCAGGTCGTAGAAGCGCACCAATCGGTCGAACGGGAACCGTCCCTGCCGGTGCAGCTCGACCAGGGTGCCGATGAGCGGCTCGCTGCGGCCGCTGCCGCCCAGCGTGCCGATGACGCGCTTGCCCCACAGCGTCGACAGGTGGTCGAGGCCGAACTCGGCTCCCGCCGGGGCGCCGCCGATGAGCACGCAGGTGCCCAGCATGCCGACGCTGTCGGCCGCCTGGCGTACGACCGGGATGACGCCGGTGCATTCCAGCGCGTAGTCGGCCGGACCGCCGCAGACGCGGTGCACCTCGGCGACCGGGTCGGTCCGGGAGGCGTCGATCGTGTGGGTGGCGCCGAACTCCATGGCCAGGTCGAGCCGGGACCGGTGCCGGTCGACCGCGATGATCTTCGTGGCGGGCGAGAGCCGGGCCGCCATCACCGCGGCCAGGCCGACCGCCCCGGCGCCGTAGATCACCAGGCTCGCGCCCGGACCCGGCTTGAGGGTGTTCAGCACCGCCCCGGCCCCGGTGGAGATGCCGCAGGCGAGCGGGCCCAGCAGCTCCAGCGGCGCGTCCCGCGGCACGACGACGAGGGCGTCCGCCCACGTGAGCGCGTAGGTCGAGAAGGACGACTGGCCGAAGAAGTGGCTGTGCACCGGCGACCCGTCCGGCCGGCGCAGCGCGCTCTCTCCGGCGCGCGGGCCGAGCAGCCGTCCGCCGCCGCACAGCGCCTCGCCGAGGCGGGCGCAGTAGCGCGGCTCCCCGTCGCGGCAGTTGCGGCAGGCACCGCACGAGGGCCAGCCGATGACCACGTGGTCACCGGGCCGCACGGCGGAGACGCCCGCGCCGACCGCCACCACCTCGCCGGCGCCCTCGTGGCCGAGCACGGAGGGGAACGGCATCGGCAGGTCTCCGTGCCGGGTGATCGTGTCGGTGTGGCAGACGCCCGACGCGACGATCCGCACCAGGGCCTCGCCCGGTCCCGGCTCGTCGAGGTCGAGATCCTCGATCTGGAACCTGCCGCCGAGCTTGTCGACGACCGCGGCCGTCACTCTCATCGCCGCTCTCCTTCGTGTCGTTCCGCGGGGATGGCGGGCCCGGAGACGCCGGGGGCCGGAAGTGGCGGGGTCAACCGTTCGACGAGGCGGGCCGCCGCCAACACGGTGGTGTCGCGCATGGGGCCGCCGGCGAGCTGCAGCCCGACGGGCAGGCCGCCGGCCAGGGCCACCGGCACCGAGATCGCGGGCAACCCGGCCGCGTTGAACGGCGCGGTCAGCCGGGTCAGCATCAGCTCGACCGGCCACTCGCGGCCGTCCACCATGACGGTGCCCGCGCCGACGGGCGGCGCCGTCACCGGCACGGTGGCGCAGGCCAGCACGTCGCAGTCGTCCAGCGCGGAGCGCAGCGCGCCGACGATCCGGCCCAGCGCGGCCTCCTGCCGCTCGGCCTGCCCGGCGGGCGGCGCGGGCAGCCGCATCAGCTCGGCGATGTCCGCCCCGAACAGCGCCGGGTCGGCCTGGAAAGCCGCCCGGTGAAAGGCGCCGGCCTCGCGTACTATCCGGGCCAGCGGCGCCTCCGGCATCAGCGGCTCGTCCGGCACGGCGACGTCCACGACGGCGACCCCGGCGTCCTCCAGCCGGGCCCGCACGGCGGCGAGCACCGCGCGCACCTCCGGGGCGAGCACCGCGCCGAACCAGCCGCCCAGCCAGCCCACCCGTGGCCGCCGCGGCGGCTGGTCCTGGACGGGGGCGGCGAGCCCGCTCATGAGCAGCGCCGCGTCGTCCACGGTACGGGCCAGCACCCCGAGGTGGTCCAGCGACGGGGCCAGCGGCAGCACGCCGTCCAGCGGGATCCGGCCGCGGCTCGGCTTGAGACCGACGCAGCCGCTCAGCGCGGCGGGGATGCGCACGCTGCCGGCCGTGTCCGAGCCGAGGCCGCCCAGCGAGCTGCCGGCGGCGACCGAGGCCGCCGACCCGCCGGACGACCCGCCGGGGATGTGGCCGAGCCGGTACGGATTGTGCGTCGGGCCGAAGAACGCGCTGTCGGTACGGCCGCCCCAGGCCAGCTCGTGCGTGGTGTGCTTGCCGAGGATCACCGTCCCGGCGTCCAGCAGCCGGGCCACCGCCGTCGCGTCCCGGCCCGGCACGTGCCCGACGAACCGGGGCGAGCCGTAACTGGTGGGCACGCCGGCCGTGTCGATCAGATCCTTGATCCCGATCGGGACGCCGTGCAGCGGGCCGCGGGCCGGTTCGCCGGCAAGGGCCTTCGCGCGGGCGAGCGCGGCCTCGGCGGTGACGGTGGCGTAGGCGTGCAGCGCGGGCTCGGTCGCGGCGATCCGGGCCAGCAGGTGCTCGGTCAGCTCGACCGGTGACAGCTCGCCGCGGGCGATGGCCGCCGAGGCCGCGGTGGCCGTCTCGGTCGCGGGTTCAGCGGGCATCGGTGCCCCGTACGAAATAGCCGACCGGGAACAGGCTGAGCCCGGTACGGTCCCGCGCCAGCCCCCACAGCCCGCCCGGCAGCCAGAGCGCGGTCGCGATGCCGACGGCACCCAGGATCACCAGGTACCAGGAGCCGAAGTCGGCCAGCAGCTGCTGCAGCGCGAAGAACGCAATCGCGCCCACCAGCGGCCCCTCGACGAACCCGATGCCGCCGATCAGCACGATGAAGATCATGTACGCCGACCACTGCACGTTGAAGATCGCGTCCGGATTGACGCTGAGCGAGCTGATCGTGATCACCCCGCCCGCCGCGCCGCACCCCGCGGCCGACACCAGGTACACGATCCGCTTGGCCCGGGTCACGTCGATGCCGGCGGCGCTCGCGGCGGTCTCCTCGTCGCGCACCGCCATCAGCGACAGCCCCAGCCGGCCGCGCAGCAGCAGGTAGCAGCCGCCGACCGTGGCCAGCGCCAGCGCGAGCGCCACCCAGTACGTCAGCGCGCCGCGCAGCGCGGGGTCCAGGCCGGACAGCCCGGCCAGGCCCTTGCCGCTGGCTCCGCCCAGGGCGTCGACCCGCACCACCAGCAGCCGGTACACCTCGGCGATCACCCAGGTCCCGACGGCGAAGTAGTCGCCGCGCAGCCGGAACGCCAGCCACGAGGTGGGCACCGCGAACACCGCGCAGGTGAGCGCGGCCAGCGGCACCGCCAGGTACGGCTGGACCCCCGCGTCGGCCAGCGCGATCACGCTGTAGGCGCCGATCCCGACGAAGGCCTGCTGGCCCACCGAGACCAGGCCGCCGAACCCGGCCAGCAGGTTCCACATGCTCGCCAGCGCGACCAGCACGAACAGGTTGACGAGCGTGTCGGTGACGTCGCTGAACACCACGTACGGCAGCGCACCGAGCACCACCACGACGGCGAGGAGCGCTCCACCCGACACCTTGGAGGTACGGGCGGCACGGCGAACGTCCAGGGCGGCCGCCGCCCGGTCGGTCAGCAGGTGAGAGAGGGTCATGCGGTCCGTCCCGCGAGCAGGCCCTGCGGCCGGAAGGCCAGCACGGCGAGGAAGACGAGGTGGCCGGCGAGCAGCGTCATCGCCGGGTCGATCTGCGCGCCGAGCGACTGGGTGACGCCCAGCACCATGCCGCCCAGCAGGGTCCCCCACAGCGAGCCGAGGCCGCCGATGACGACCGCCTCGAACGCGAAGATCAGCCGGGACGGGCCGATGGCCGGGTCGAACGACGAACGCATCGCGAACATCAGCCCGGCCAGCGCCACCGTGGCGAAGGCGATGGCGGTGGCCACCCCGTACACGTGCCGGCTGTCGGCGCCCACCAGGTTCGCGGTCTCCCGGTCGTCGGAGGAGGCGCGCAGCATGCGGCCCAGCCCGGTGCGGGACAGGAACATCTGGATGCCGGCCAGCACGGCGCAGGCCAGCACGAACGTGGCCAGCGGCAGCCAGCCCACCGAGACGGAGCCGGCCAGCCAGAACGAGGCGGTGGCGAACGAGCCCCCGTCCAGGGTGCGGGTGTCGGCGGAGAACAGCTCCAGCAGCAGGTTCTGCAGCACGATGGACAGCCCGAACGTGACCAGCAGGGTGGCGAGCGGCCCGGAGCTCAGGCTGCGCTGCAGCAGCACTCGCTGGGTCAGGTAGCCGAGCACCGCGAACAACGGCACGGTCACCACGATGACCACCCACAGCGGCAGCCCGGTGCCGCCGACCAGGGCGAGGGCCAGGAACGAGGCGACGACGGCCAGGTCGCCGTGGCCGAGGTTGACGATCCGCATCACGCCGAACATCAGTGACAGGCCGGTCGCGAACAGCGCGTACAGGCCGCCGAGCAGCAGTCCCTGGACGACCGCGTTGAACCATTGCATGTCAGTGCCGACCTTCTTCCATGTCTTTCAGCGCGCCGTCCTTCGCGGCACCGTCCCGCACCACGCCGTCCTTCGCGGCGTCCTTCGCGGCACCGTCCTGTACCGTGTCGCCGATGCCGAAGTAGGCGTGGCCGACCTGCTCGGCGGTCAGCTCGGCGGGCCGGCCGGCCAGCACCGAGCGGCCCTCCAGCAGGCAGTGCACCCGGTCGGCGACCCGCAGGGCCTGCGAGACGTCCTGCTCGACGATGAGCGCGGTGGTCCCGGCCGCGACGATCTCCGGCAGCACCTGGTAGATGCGGCGCACCACCACCGGCGCCAGGCCCAGCGACAGCTCGTCGACGAGCAGCAGGTCGGGGTTGGACAGCAGCGCGCGGCCGATGGCCACCGCCTGCTGCTCGCCGCCGGACAGCTGCGCCGCGTTCTGCCGCCGCCGCTCGGTCATCCACGGGAACAGCTCGTAGACCCGCTCCACCGACCAGGGGCCGGGGCGCTTGCGGTACGCGCCGGTGAGCAGGTTCTCCTCCACGGTGAGGGAGCGGAACAGCCGCCGGCCTTCCGGCACCAGCGCGATCCCCGCCGAGGTGCGCTTGTGCGCGGGGAAGCGGGTGATGTCGCGGCCCCCGAGGTGGACGGTCCCCGACGTGGGCAGGTTGAGCCCGGCCAGGGCACGCAGCAGCGTGGACTTGCCGGCGCCGTTGGCACCGATGATCGCCAGCACCTCGCCCGGCTCCACCTCCAGGCTGAGCCCGTCCACCGCGCGCAGCAGGCCGTGGTGGACGGTGAGGTCGCGGACCGACAGCAGCGTCACGATCCGTCCTCCCCGGTCAGGCCCGTCTCCGGCCCGGCGCCCAGGTACAGCTCGCGTACTTTCGGGTCCGCGAGCACCGCGACCGGCTCGCCGTCGGCCACCACGTCGCCGCCGGCCAGGCAGACCATCCGGCCGACGGTCTTCACCAGCGCGTGCACCACGTGCTCGATCCACACGATGCCGAGCCCGTCGGCGTGCAGCCGCCTGATCACCTCGACCAGCTCGGCCACCTCGGGCTCGGTGAGCCCGCCGGCGACCTCGTCGAGCAGCAGCAGCCTGGGCCGGGTGCCGAGCGCGCGGGCCACCTCCAGCCGCTTGCGCTGCAGCAGGGTGAGCCGGCCGGCGGCGGTGTTGGCCAGCCCGGCCAGGCCGGTGCGCTCCAGCACGTCCATGGCCTGCGACCAGGCTTCCCTGCCGTGCAGCCCGGCGCCCTGGTGCGCGCACACCAGCACGTTCTCGAACACGGTGAGGTGGGTGAACGGCCGCGGCACCTGATAGGTGCGGCCGATGCCGTCGCGGGTGCGGGCGTGCGGCGGGACGCCGGTGACGTCCCGCCCGTCCAGCCACACCGCGCCGCCGTCCGGGCGCAGGTCGCCGGAGATCATGGCGAACAGCGTGGACTTGCCCGCGCCGTTCGGCCCGACGATCCCCAGTGCCTCACCCGGCTCCAGCGAGAGCGTCAGGTCCCTGGCGACGGTCACCTGGCCGAAGCTCTTGGCGATGTTCTCCAGCCGCAGCAGTGGTGCGGTCATCATGCGCTGGTCGGCAGCAGGTCGCCCCCGATGGGGACGGCCTTGTTCGCCGTGTTGTCCACGATGGTGACGTCCCAGGGGAACTTGGTGCCCTCGCGCCACTGGCCGCCGACCGGGTGCTGGATCGCGATGCCCGGCTGCGGCCCGGCGGTGAAGTCCAGGTCGCCGCTCATGCAGCTGAGCTTCATGGTGCGCAGCTTGTCGGCCACGTCGTCGCGGTCCTTGGGGTCGGCCGCGTTCTTGAACGCCTGTACGGCGATCTCGAACAGCGAGTACACCGAGCCGAGCGCCTGCGTCCACTGCTTGCCGGAGGAGGCGGCGAAGTCGTCGGCGAGCTGCTTGGCGCTCTTGCCGTCCAGCACCGACTTGTACGGGTGAGCCGGGCTCCACCAGAAGTCGGTGGCGATGTTGCTCGCGAGCGGGCCGAGCGCCTCGGCCTCGGAGGGGAAGAGCATGACCTTGGCGACGGTGGCCAGCTTCGGCTTGAAGCCCTGCTGCCTGGCCTGCTTCCAGAACGTCTGGAAGTCGGGCGGGATGGGAGTGCAGGTGAACAGCTCGGCGTCCGACGACTTGTACTTGGCGATCTGCGAGCTGAAGTCGGTCGCCCCGCCCTGGTAGGCGCCGCCGTCCACCAGTTCGTAGCCGGCCTTGGTGATCATCGGGCCGAGCCCCTTGCGGAAGGCGTTGGCGTCGGTGTCGTTGGGCCACAGCGCCGCGACGCTCTTGTTGTCCACGCCGATCCGCTGCCACATCGGGAAGAAGCAGTCGGCGAACTCCTGCATGCCGAAGAAGAACAGCGTCGTGTACTTGAAGCCCTCGCCGTCCTTGCCGTTGCGGCCGTGGAACCACGCCTCCCACGGGGCGATCGTGGTGACGTTCGGGATGCCGTTGGCCTCGCACTGGTCGGCCACCGGGTTGGTGGTGTCCGGGGTGGAGGAGCCGACGATGAGGTCCACCTTGTCGCTGTTGATCAGCTGGCGGGTGACCTCGGTGGCCCGGTTCGGGTTGGACTGGGTGTCCTTGACGATGATCTCGACGGTGCGCTTCTTCCCGCCGGCGGTGAAGCCGCCCCGCAGCGCCTCGGTGATCTGCTTGACCACGAAGTTGTCGGCGGTGGCGAAGCCGGCCAGCGCGCCGGTCTGCGGGCTGACGTACCCGATCTTCAGGACGTCGGAGGACGATGCGCCGGTGCCCTTGAGGCCGCCACAGGCGCTCAGCAGCGGGGCGCCGCCGACCGCGGCGGCGCCCAGGCCGACCGCGCTGAGGAAGGAACGGCGGTTCATACCGCCGGGGGAAGCGTCGCTCACGCGAGGACTCCTTATGCCGAGCAGTGTCCTGCAGGCATGGCGAAGCGCGCTGCCGGGACACCAGAGGGGTGCACTTGGGATTTGGCCGGGCGGGCACGTTCGGTTTGTGGCCGTGGTGTGGGTGCCGGCCTGGAGGATGCCGTGAAGGTGACCCGACCGTACGGTCCCGTTAACACGCGTGCAACAGGACGTCCTAGTGAGTAGAACGCGAATTCACGGTGTGGAACGCCATGCCGGCGACCGCGCGGACTCGGCTACGGCTGCTGCCGGTGGCCGAGGCGCCGGGAGATCTCCGCGGCGGTGCGCCGCAGCGGCGCCTCCAGCCGCCCGGCCAGCGCCTCGACGGTGGTCGGCGCCAGCGTCAGGTACACCGCGACGTTGATCGCGGCCACCACCTCGCCGGACCGGTCACGCACCGGCGCGGAGAACGAGCGCAGGCCCGGGGCGAGCTCCTCGTCGTTGACCGCCACCCCGCTCTGGCGCACCTTGGCCAGCGCGGCCAGCAGTTGCTCCCGGTTGGTGATGGTCTTGGGCCCGCGGCGGGCCATGTCGGTGTGGTCCAGGATCTGCCGCAGCGCCGCCGGGTCCCGGTAGGCCAGCAGCACCTTGCCCATCGAGGTGCAGTAGGCCGGCAGCCGGGAGCCGACGTGCAGGTTGAGGTCCATGGCCAGGGCGCTGCGCCGGTTGCTGCGCCGGCGGTCCACGTAGACGACGTCGGGCCCGTCGCACACCGCCACGCTGGCCGTGAACCCGGTCTCGTCGGCCAGCGCCTGCAGCAGCGGCCCGGTGACCCGGGTGAGCTCCATCGAGTCGATCGCCGCGAACCCCAGGTCCACGGCGCGCGGGCCGAGGAAGTACTTCTTCGTCTCCGGGTCCTGCTGCAGGTAGCGCAGGGAGGTCAGCGTGGCGACGTACCGGTGGGTGGTGCTCTTGTTCAGGCCCACCGCCCTGGCCAGGTCGGCGATCCCCAGCACCGAGCGGTTGCCGGTGAACGCGTCGAGGATGCTCAGCCCCCGCTCCAGGGACACCGAGTGGGACGCGGGGGCGTCTGCCGGGACGCGGCCACGCCGCTGGGCGGGTTCCTCATCGGTCACAATGGTCAGCATATGGTCTTACAGTTCTAGCTATCCGAATACTCCGACTGCCGAGTGGCCGGTGTCCGGCCGTGTCGCCCTACCGGTCGATGTGAGCGAGAGGATCAAGTCATATGGCCGGAGCGGAGAGCGCCTGGCGGAAGTCGCGGGCCGGGAACTTCATCGGCGGCGAGTGGGCGGCCGCCGGCTCCGGTCGCTGCTACCCCAATCACTCTCCGTGGTCCGGCGAGGTGCTCGGCGAGGTGGCCGCCGGCGACGCCGACGACGCGCACCGGGCGATCACCGCCGCGCACGAGGCGTTCCCCGGCTGGTCCACGCGGTCGCCCTGGCTGCGCCAGCAGGTGTTCCTGCGCGCGGCCGACATCCTGGATGGCCGGCGCGGCGAGGTCCTCGACGCCCTGGCCGCCGAGACCGGGTGCGGACGCCACTTCGGCGAGGTCCAGGTGGTCTTCGCCCTCAAGCTGCTCCGCCAGGCCGCCCAGCTCGCCTACCAGCCGACCGGCAGCCTGCTGCCGTCCGACGTCGAGGGCACCCAGGCGATGGCGATCCGCCGCCCGGTGGGCGTGGTCGGCGCGATCGCGCCGTGGAACGCCTCACTCACCCTGTCCGGCCGGGGAATCGTCGGGCCGCTCGCCCTCGGCAACACCGTGGTGCTGAAACCCTCCGAGGAGGCGCCCTACACCGGCGGCGCCCTGTGGGCGGAGGTCCTGCACGAGGCCGGGCTGCCGGCCGGCGCGCTCAACATGGTCACGCACGCCCCCGGCGAGGCCGGCGGGATCGCCGACGCGATGCTGGCCAGCCCGCTGGTCAAGCGGATCAACTTCACCGGCTCCACGCCGACCGGCCGGCGCCTGGCCGAGAAGGCGGGCCGGCATCTCAAGCGCGTGGTGCTCCAGCTCAGCGGCCAGAACCCGCTCATCGTCACCCGCGACGCCGACCTCGGGTACGCGGTGCAGGCCGCGGCCTACGGCGCCTTCGTGCACCAGGGCCAGGTGTGCATGTGCGTCCGGCGGATCTACGTGGAGCGGCCGCTGGCCGCCGAGTTCACCGAGCGGTTCGCCGCCAGGGTGGCCACGCTGCCCACCGGCGACCCGCGCGACCCGGCCACCGTGGTCGGCCCGGTGAT
Organism: Nonomuraea zeae; assembly: GCF_005889725.1. Classification (GTDB taxonomy): domain Bacteria; phylum Actinomycetota; class Actinomycetes; order Streptosporangiales; family Streptosporangiaceae; genus Nonomuraea; species Nonomuraea zeae. The sequence continues at coordinate 54,662 of NZ_VCKX01000013.1, read as the reverse complement.
CAACGAGTGGGCGCTGGCGCTGCTGGACCGCCGGGTCAACGAGGCCGTCGAGCTCGGCTCCCGGGTGCTGGCCGGCGGCGTGCCCCGGCCGCCGTGCTACCCGGCGACCGTGCTGACCGACGTACCGGATGAGGCCGAGATCGCGCACGGCGAGACGTTCGGGCCGGTCGTGGTGGTGGAGGCCGTGGACTCCGCCGAGGAGGCGGTGGCCCGCGCGAACGCCTCGGACCTGGGCCTGGCCGCCTCGATCATCACCGGCGACCCCCGGTACGGGCTGAAACTGGCCTCCCTGCTGGAGGTCGGGATCGTGCACGTCAACGACCAGCCGGTCAACGACGAGCCGCACATGCCGTTCGGCGGGGTCAAGGACAGCGGGTGGGGCCGGTTCGGGCTGGGGTTCGCCGCCGAGGAGTTCAGCGAGCTGCAGTGGGTCACCGTCCGCGACCAGGACCGCGAGTTTCCCTTCTGAGCTGTTGCGACGAGCTCCCGGCGGGCGTGGCCGGGGCCTCCGGTTCGTGCCGTCGGCCCCGATGTGGTGCCGCGTGGCGGGCCGCTACGCAGCGTGAGCACGCCGGATACTGAACGGCATGCGTGTCACCCCTTGACAGAGCGATCGCCAACCTCGCCCCACACACTTCCCGATGGACGTAAATTAGTATCGAATGATACTATCGCGAATGTAACGAAATATCGCGCCGGGCAGAGAAGGAGGGACGATCATGGATGTGTACGAGGCGGTCACGAGCCGGCGGGCGGTTCGCGGGTTCACCGACCGGCCGGTCCCGAGGGAGGCGCTGGAGCGGGTGCTGTCCGCCGCGGCCTGGTCGCCGTCCGGATCGAACCTCCAGCCGTGGCGCGTCTACGTGCTGACCGGCCGGCCGCTGGCAGAGCTCAAGAAACGCGCCGGCGAGCGCGTGGCGGCGGCCGACCCCTGGGACGAGCGGCAGTACGAGATGTACCCGCCCGACCTGAAGTCCCCCTACGGCGAGCGCCGCGCCGCCTTCGGCAAGGAGCGCTACAGCGCGCTCGGCGTCACCCGCGAGGACTGGCAGGCACGCCAGAGAGCCGCCTCGGAGAACTGGCAGTGCTTCGGCGCGCCCGCCGCGCTGTTCTGCTACATCGACCGCGACATGGGCCGGCCCCAGTGGGCCGACGTCGGCATGTACCTGCAGACCGTCATGCTCCTGCTGCGCGCGGAAGGACTGCACAGCTGCCCCCAGATGGCCTGGTCGGTCTACCGCACGACCGTCGCCGAGCTCCTCGCACCCCCCGACGACCTCATCCTCTACTGCGGCATGTCCATCGGATACGAGGACACCACGACACACCACCCCCGCACGGGCCGGGCGCCACTCGAAGAGACCGTCACTTTCGTCGATGACCCGACGGCATGACGGGGACGCGCCCGCCTCACCCCGCGGGATAGGCGAACCGGGTCAGCAGCTCCCTCAGCTGCTCGGGCTCGCCTGGCCCCAGCTCGGCGACCAGCTGCTCGGCCAGCGGCTCCGCCGCCACGTGGGCCGCGTCGAAAAGCTCGATGCCCTCAGGCGTGATCTCCACCGCTCGCACCCGCCGGTCCCCCGGAACGGACTTGCGCACGGCCAGCCCTCTCCGCTCCAGGTCGTCCACGACCCGCATGATCCCCGCCTTGTCCGACCCCGTCGCCGCCGCCAGGTCCCGCTGCACCGTGGGCCCGCGATCGACGAGCACGATCAGCACGGCGAAGTGCCGCAGCTCGATGCCGAGCGGCCGGAGCGCCTCCGTCATCACCGTGGACACCCGCCAGTGCGCCTGGCGCAGCAGCAGGCCGAGGGCGAACGGCGAGGCATCCCCAGGGCGAGCGGTCGCCCGCGAGGCACCGGCTCCGGGCGGAACGTCAGCGGTCATGAGAACAGATTACCGCATTATATTCTCATTCGATACGGTATCGTTTGATATTAAACCTGCTCGCCCGGCTGAGCGACGCCGCCCCCAAGCCACTCAGCAGGTCGATCCGGCCGGCCTGATCCGCACCGAGGCACGCCACCAGCCAGGTGCGGATACGGCTTGGCCCAGTCTTGGTGGTGCTTACGCGTCCCAGGTGACCGGGAGGCTCTTGACGCCGTAGATGTCGGCGGTCTCCGGGCGCAGGGCGACCTCTTCGGCCGGTACGGCCAGGCGCAGCGCGGGGAACCGGTCGAGCAGGGCGGGCAGGGCCACGCGCAGCTCCACCCTGGCCAGCTGCTGGCCCAGGCACTGGTGGATGCCGTGACCGAAGGCCAGGTGGCCGCCGTCCTGCCGGGCGAGGTCGAGCACGTGGGGGTCGGTGAAGCGCTCGGGGTCGCGGTTGGCCGTGTGGTAGGACAGGATGACCGTCGTGCCGGCCTTGATGGTGTGGCCGCCCAGCTCGACGTCTTCCAGCGCCGTTCTCATGAAGGTCTTGGCGACGCTGAGATAGCGCAGCAGCTCTTCCACGGCCTTGTCGGTGAGCGCCGGGTCGGCGCGCAGGGCGGCCAGCTGCGCCGGGTTCTGCAGCAGGGCGAAGGTGCCCAGGGCCAGCATGTTCGCGGTGGTGTCGAACCCGGCCGAGAGCAGGATCAGGGCCATCCCCCGCAGCTCCTCGTCGGTCAGGTCGCTGTCGGTGAGGTCGCTGAGCAGGTCGTCGGTGGGGTTGGCACGCTTGGCGGCGACCAGCCGCGCGAGGTATTCCTGGGTCGCGGTGTAGGCCGCGATCAGCTCCTCGTCGCTGGTCTCCCCGCCGAGGAAGGTGTCGATCTGCTCCTGGAAGGAGTCCCGGTCCTCGTACGGGACCCCCAGCAGCTCGCAGATGACGATGGCGGGGATGGGCTTGGCGAACGCGGTCACCAGATCCGCCGACGATCCGGCCTGCTCCATGGCGTCCAGGTGCTCGGCGGTGATCTGCTCGACCCGCTCGGTGAGCAGCCGCATCCGCCGGACGGTGAACGTGCCCACCAGCGGCTTGCGGTAACGGCTGTGCTGCGGGTCGTCCATCAGCAGGAACTCGCCGGGCGGCGCCGGAGGGACCTCGAAGTCTCCGAGGTCCACCAGCGGGTGGTGGCGCATGAATTCCTTGCGCGAGCTGAACCGCGGGTCGGCCAGCACCGCCCGGACCAGGTCGAAACCGGTGACAATCCAGCCCTCGTGCCCGTCGGGGAACGGGAAGCGGCTGATCGGGCCGTGCTCGCGGGCCTCGGTCAGCTCCTTGGGCGGGTCGAAGGGACAGCCGGACTGACGCGCGGTCGGCATTGTCGTGACGGTGTGGAGGGAGTCACTCATGGTCGTTCCCATCTCGCGATAGTCCATGGTCATAACAGCCCCGCGGCCCCGGGGCCACGAGCGCTGAACCGGTCATGGCGTCCACGATCGCCGACCGCCCTGACATCGGGCCGTCGCCGTGCTGACATGGCCGCGGCGGTGTGTTGCAGATTGTCCACAGTCGCGGTTGGTTACCACTGTTCGGCACAATGACTGATGTGCGAGTTGACTTGCTTGGGCCGTTCGATGTCCGGAACCGCGACGGGGCAGTGGTGGAGGTTCCGGGGAGTCGGCTGCGCGCGCTCCTGGCCGCACTCGCCCTCGAACCCGGCCGGATCGTCACGCGGACGAGGCTGGTGGACTGGATCTGGGGAGAGCAGCCGCCCGCCGACGAGGTGAACGCCGTGCAGGCGCTGGTGTCCCGGCTGCGCAGGGTGCTGCCGGACGGCGTGATCGAGGCGGAGTCGGGCGGATACCGGCTGGCCGTGCCCCCCGAAGCCGTGGACGTGTGGCGGTTCGAGCAGCTCATCGGCCAGGCCCGTGCCGCCGAGCCCGCCGCGCGGGCGGATCTGCTGCGTTCGGCCTTGGCATTGTGGCGCGGCACCCCCATGGCGGACATCGCGCTGCGGGACAGCGAGGCGTTCGACGCCGTGGTCGCGCGCCTGGACGAGCTCCACGTCACCGCGCTCGGGGATCGCGTGGCCGAAGACATCCGTCTCGGCCGTGGCTCGGAGCTGGTCTCCGAGCTGACCGACCTGGTCGCCACGTATCCGCTGCGAGAGGGGTTCGTGGCGGCCTTGATGCGAGCGCTCGCCGAGGCGGGGCGCGGGAACGAGGCCCTGACCGTTTTCCAGCGGACGCGCGAGCGGCTCGCCGAGGAGCTGGGCGCCGACCCGTCGGCCGAGCTCTCCGCGCTGCACACGGCGTTGCTGCGCGGCGAGCTGGGCGAGCGGGCGGAGAACCGCAGGACGAACCTGCGCGCCGAGCTGACGAGTTTCGTCGGCGATGACGACGGCATCGCCGCGGTCGCCGCCATGGCCATCAAGCACCGGCTGGTCACCCTGACGGGGCCGGGTGGCTCCGGCAAGACGAGGCTGGCCACGGAGACCGCGCGGACGATGCTCGCCGAGCTGCCGGATGGCGCGTGGCTGGTCGAGCTGGCCTCGGTGCCGGCCGGCGGTGAGCTGGCGCAGGCCGCCCTCACCGCGATCGGCCTGCGTGACCAGGCGTTGCTCGGCGGCGCGCGGGGTGGTGAGCCGGTGGATCGGCTCATCGCCGCGGTCCGGGATCGCTCGATCTTGCTGATCCTGGACAACTGCGAGCACGTGATCGAGGAGGCCGCGGCTTTCGCCGATCGGCTTCTGGGTGAGTGCCGGCGGCTGCGGATCCTGGCCACGAGCAGGGAACCGCTCGGGATCACCGGGGAGGTGCTGTGGCAGGTCGAGCCGCTCGCGCTGCCCGCGCAGGGAGCGGCCCCCGCCGAGGTCGGGTCCTCGCCCGCCGTGCAGCTGCTGCGGGACCGCGCGGATCTGGTGCGCCAGGACATCGGCTCCGACGCGCACGCCCTGTCGGCGATGGCGCGGATCTGCCGGGCGCTCGACGGGATGCCGCTGGCGATCGAGCTGGCCGCGGCGCGGCTGCGCACCATGTCCGTCGATCAGCTGGCGCGCCGGCTCGACGACCGATTCCGGCTGCTGACGGGCGGCAGCCGTACGGCGCTTCCCCGGCACAAGACGCTGCGCGCGGTCGTGGACTGGAGCTGGGATCTGCTGACCGAGGCCGAGCGCGGCGTGCTGCGGCGGCTCTCGGTGTTCTCCGGCGGGGCGAGCCTGGAAGCTGCCGAACGGGTGTGCGGGGACGGGACCGACGGGACGTTCGGCGGGGAGCTGGTGCTCGACGTCCTGACCGCGTTGATCGAGAAGTCGCTGCTGGTCGCCGACGGCGAGGGCACGCCGCGCTACCGGATGCTCAACACCATCAGGGAGTACGCGGCGGACCGGCTCGTCGAAGCCGGGGAGGCCGAGCCGGTGCGCCGGGCGTACCTCGCCTACTTCACCGAGCTGGCCGAGACGGCCGATCCGCACCTGCGCCGGGCCGAGCAGCTGGAATGGCTGTCCGCGCTCACGGCCGAGCACGACAACATCAATGCGGCCCTGCGCGGCGCGATCGCCGAAGGGTGGGCCCAGGAGGCGATGCGGCTGGTCGGGGCCGTGGGCTGGTACTGGTTCCTCAGCGGGCACAGGGACGAGGGCACCGAGCTGAGCATCGCGGTGGCCACGCTGCCCGGTGAGGTGACCGATGAGGTGCGGGCGATGGTGTACACCATCCTGACCGTGTTCGTGACCTCCGGGCCCGGCCGCGACCAGTTCCAGGCGGAGAAGTGGATCCACGAGGCGCACCGGTTCACCCAGCGCAGCGGGCATCGCCACCCGATACTCGGGTTCGTCGCGCCGCTGGAGCGGATGCTGGCGGAGCCGGCGAACTTCCTGTCCGCGTTCGACCCGCTCGTCGCCGACGACGACCCGTGGGTGCGCGCTCAGGCCAGGCTCAGCCGTAGCCGGCTGCGGCACACGCACGCCGGCGACGAGACCGACGTCGACGTCGACATCGAGACCGCCCTCGCCGAGTTCCGCACGCTGGGCGACCGGTGGGGGATCTCGCTGGCGCTGCACTTCCTGTCCGATCGGCTCGCCATCCGCGGCGAGTTCGCCCGCGCGTGCGAGCACTTCGAAGAGGCGATCACGGCGCTGACCGAGGTGGGCGCGATCGAGGACGCCATCGGCCTGCGGGCACGGCAGGCTCAGCTGTACTGGCTGCTCGGCGACGAGCGATCCAGCACCTCCGCCATGGCCGAAGCGCAGCGGGGCGCGAGCGGGATCGCCTCGCCGGACGCGCTGGCCGACCTGGCGCTGTCGAAGGCGCAGCTGGCGCGCTGGCGCGGCGAGCCGGACCAGGCGTACCAGCATCTGGCCACGGCGCGGGCGACGCAGTCCGGCACGGAGCTGTCCGGCGCCTTCCGCGTCAGGACCCTGGACCTGTACGGCTACCTCACCGAGGATCTCGGCGAGGCCCGCGGGCATCGGGCCGAGGCGCTCAACACGGCCGTCGAGACGACGTATCCGCCGCTGATCGCCGAGGTGCTGATCGGGGTCGCGGATCTCGCGCTGCGCCAGGGCCAGTACGAGCAGGCCGCGCGGTTGCTCGCGGCGAGCGACGGCGTACGCGGCACGACCGATCATTCGATCCCCGACGTTTCCAGGATCGCCGCGGAAACGCGCGATCGCCTCGGCGAAACCGTGTTCGCCGAGGCGACCCGTGCGGGCCAGGAGCAGGACTGGCGCGAGCTGGCCAAGATCACGCTCGCTTCGTGAACGTCGAGCGCGCCTACAGGTAGCCGGCCAGCGCGAGCCCGGCGCACCAGGCGACCGCCGCGATGGCCGAGCCCGCCGACGGCATGCCGGTCAGCAGCCCGCGCAGGGTTTCGATGATCGGGGTGAACGGCTGGTACTTCGCGAACTGCCGCGCACCCGGCCCCATCGTGTCGGCCGGCACGAACGCGCTGCTCAGGAAGGGAAGCAGCATGAGCGGGACAGCGGCGAGGCCCGCGCTGTCCGGCGTCTTCGCCGCGAGCCCGAACGCGACGGTCAGCCAGCCGATCGCCAGCATGGTCAGCACGACGATGCCGATCACGCCGAGCCATTCCACGAAACTCGCCGACGGCCGGAATCCCACGAGCAACGCGACCCCGATGATGAACACGATGGCCACCAGGCTCCGCAGCATGGTCGCGATCACGTGCGCGTTCAGCACCGCGGCCCGCGACACGTCCATGACGCGAAGCCGGTTGATGAATCCGGTCGTCATGTCGGAGTTCACCGCGACCGCGGTGGAGCCGACGTCGAGCCGGTCGAGCAGCGCGCGCGATGACCTCACCCCGCCGTCGCCGGGCACCCGCAGGCTCAGCTCCTCGTCGTCCCTCGTGGACTCGGGCAGGACCTGCGCCGCGACGTCGAGCTCGTGCCGGCCGGTGAACCGCAGCCGGACGTGGCTGCCGGGCACCCGGCGCTTGAGCTCGTCGGCGGTGCCCTCGGCGACCAGCCGGCCCTGGTCGAGCACGGCGATCCCGGATGATCTGCCACATCGTGCGGCGGCTGCGCGGATCGAGCCCGGTCGTGGGCTCGTCCAGGAAGATGATCTGCGGCTCGCCGACCAGCGTCATGGCCAGGTCCAGCTTGCGGCGCATGCCGCCGGAGTAGGACGCCACCTGCTTGCCCGCCGCTTCGACCAGATCGAACCGGTCGAGCAGCCGGCGAGTGATCCGCCTGCCCTGCGCCTTCGGCAGGTGCAGGAGATCCGCCATCATGAGCGGGTTCTCCTCGCCGGTGAGCAGGTTGTCCACCGAGGCGAACTGCCCGGTGCCCCCGATCGCCGCGCGCACCGCCTTGGTCGCGGTGGTCACGTCGTGCCCGGCGACGACCGGGCCGTCGCCGGACTGACACGCCCGCTGACACCACACCTGGTCGCGAGAACGTAGGCGTTCCCCGCCGCGAGCCTTCCGACGTAGGCTGCAACTCGCAGGTGATGACAGGAGGCCGAGGTGGCGGGGACGACGCTGACCGAGACGACGGTGGCCGAGGTGCTGGCCGAGCTGGCCGAGCTCGACGACCCGAAGATCCGCGAGGTGAACGAGCGACACGGTGACGACCACGGCGTGAACCTCGGCAAGCTGCGCGCGCTCGCCAAGCGGCTGAAGACGCAGCAGGAGCTCGCGTACCGGCTCTGGGAGACGGAGGACACCGCGGCGCGGCTGCTGGCGATCCTGATCTGCCGCCCGAAGGCGTTCGGGCGGGACGAGCTGGACGTCATGCTGCGCGACGCGCGCAGGCCCAAGGTGCACGACTGGCTCGTGAACTACGTGGTGAAGAAGAGCCCGCACGCCGAAGAGCTGCGCCTGGTCTGGTTCGCGGATCCGGATCCCGTGGTCGCGAGCGCCGGCTGGGCGCTGACCACCGAGCGCGTGGCGAAGAAACCCGATGGTCTCGACCTCGCAGGTCTGCTCGACGCCATCGAGGCGGAGATGAAGAGCGCCCCGCAACGCCTGCAGTGGGCGATGAACCACTGCCTGGCGCAGATCGGGATCGAGCACGCCGAGCACCGCGCCCGTGCCCTCGACATCGGCGAGCGCCTGGAGGTGCTCAAGGACTACCCGACTCCCCCGGGTTGCACGTCCCCGTTCGCGCCCATCTGGATCACCGAGATGGTCCGCCGGCAGCACGGCAAGTAGGAACGCCCGCGCTCACGGCGCTCCGGCTGCTGCTCGCGCTCCCGCCGTTACCCGCGTGCGCGGCGGTGCGGCCCCGGCGTGGGCGGCGGGCCGGCCTGGGCTGCCGGCATGGGCGGCCGGGGCCTCATCCCCGCGAAGAGGGCGTCGAGGATGCGGTCGACGTACTCGTGCGTCAGCTGTTCCTGCGTGATCAGGAGCTGGAAGTACAGCGGCCCGGACAGGATCGCCATCGCCAGGGCGAGGTCGAAGCCGGGCGACAGCTGGCCCTGGTCGCGGGCCGCCTTCAGCCGGGCGACGGTCTTGTCCGCCTGCGGGGCGATCAAGCGCTCGTTGAGTGCGGCGGCGACCTGAGGATCGTGCTGGGCCTCTCCGACCAGGGCCTTGAACAGAGGGCCGAAGGCCGGCCCGGCCAGCAGGTCGACGGCCGCGTGGATCTGCGCGCGCAGGTCGGCGACGAGGTCGCCGGTGTCGGGATAGTCCAGGCCGGGCTCGTTCAGCGACAGCAGCGAGTCGAGCAGCAGCGCTCCCTTGGACGACCACCGGCGATAGATGGTCTGCTTGCTGGCTCCCGCGTGGGCGGCGACCGCTTCCATGCTCAGTCTGGCGTAGCCGATCTTCTGGCCGAGCTCCAGCGTGGTCCGCATGATGGCCTCGGTCCGGTCTGCGCCACGGCGGTGGGGCGTGTCGGTCATGCCGGCACCTTATCAGTACGGCACGTTCCGTACTTGACACGGCAACCCGGCTTGGACATCATTCCATCGGTACGGCCCGTTCCGCACCGATAGCCGGGGTTTCGTCCCCTGAGCGGCCGCCGCCCGGGCTGAGGCGATGACCCGCGCTTCCTTTACCCTCAACACCGGAATCGAGCCGCCAGCATGCCTGCTCCGTCCCACCACACCACGTTCGCCGGCTGGCTCGGCGCTCATGCCGTCCCGCTCACCCACCTCGACCCGCAGGCGCCGCTCGACGACCTGGAGCCGCTGCGCGAGCTCGTCGGCACGGCCCGGGTCGTCGCCATCGGCGAGAACTCCCACTTCATCACCGAGTTCTCCCAGCTGCGGCAACGCATCCTGCGGTTCCTGGCCGAGCGCTGCGGCTTCACCGTCCTGGCCTTCGAGTACGGCTTCAGCGAAGGCTTCCCCCTCGACGCCTGGGCCCAGGGCGAGGGCACCGGCGACGAGCTGCCGGCCCAGCTCGCCGAGGCGATCCCGGTCGGGGTGGACGAGCCGCTGCGCTGGATCCGCCGGCACAACGCCACCGCCGGGGTGCCGGTGCGGTTCGCCGGGATCGACATCCCGGCGGCCGGCGGATCCCTGCTTCCCGCGCTGGCCCCGGTCGCCGGCTACCTGCGCGAGGTCGATCCCGAGGCCCTCCCGGTGATCAAGGAGGCGATCCGGATCGCCGGGTCGTTCGCCGGCGCCTCCGCGGCCTCGGCCGCGCCGGCCTGGACCCGTCTGGCCGCCGCCGAGCAGGACGCTCTCAGCGCGCTGCTGCTGCGGCTGCTCATGCGCTTCCGTGCCGTCGAGCTGCTGTACGTCTCCCGCGCCGGCCGGCCCAGTTACGACATCGCCCTGCGCCGCGTCGAGGCCGCCTGCACCGCCGACTACGGCTTCCGCGCCATGGCCGGCCTGTACGCCGGCACCGGCCTGACCGCCGACACCTCGGCCCGCGACGTCTACATGGCCGGGTCGATCCTGTGGCACCTGGAGCGCTTCGCACCCGGCACCCGCATCGTGCTGGCGGCGCACAACGCCCACATCCAGAAGACGCCGGTCTCCTTCAACGGCCAACTGACGGGGCTGCCCATGGGACAGCACCTGCACGACGAGCTCGGCGACGACTATGTCGCCCTCGCCCTGACCAGCCCCGCCGGACGTACCGCCGACATGCGCCCCGACGCGAACGCGCGCTTCGGCTTCGCCATCGACGACACCGCGCTGCAGCCGCCCGAGCCGGGCAGCGTCGAGGCCGCCTTCGCCGAGGCCGGGCTCGGGTTCGGGCTCGCCGACCTCCGCCAGGCGGCGCGGCACGCGATCCCTGGCCCCGACCGCATCCGGATCCAGAGCGCCTACGTGCACACGCCCGTCCTGGAGGCGTTCGACGGCGTCCTCAGCACCCCGGCCTCCACCGTCGCCGACATCGAGAGCTGAGACGCGACCCGTCACACGGCCACATCGCCGGTTGCCGGCAACGACAGACAACGAGGAAGTAACCGAATGACGAACACCGATGTGATCATCGTGGGGGCCGGACCGACCGGCCTGATGCTGGCCGCCGAACTGCGTCTGGCCGGGGTGCGACCGCTGCTGCTGGAGCGGCAGCCGCAGCGCCGGGACACCCCCAAGGCCGGCGGGCTCGGCGGCCAGATCCTGGAGCTGCTGCGCCATCGAGGCCTGCTGGACCGCTTCCAGGCGGCCTGCACCGGCCCCGCCCCGGCTCCCCGGTTCCCGTTCGGCGGGGTGCACCTGGACTTCACCCAGCTGACGGATCCCCCGCTGCACGCCCTGCCCCTGCCGCAACAGGAGCTGGAGCGGCTGCTGGAGGAACGCGCCGGCGAACTCGGCGCCGACGTCCGCCGCGGCCACCAGGTGGTCGGGGTGAGCCAGGACGACGCCGCGGTGAGGGTGGACGTGCAGGGCCCGGACGGGCCGTACCAGGCGAGCGCCCGCTACCTCGTGGGCTGCGACGGCGCGCGCAGCCGGGTCCGCGACCGGGCCGGGATCGGCTTCCCCGGCACCACCTATCCCGAGGTCAACCGGCTGGCCCAGGTCACACTGCCGGAGACGGTGACCGTGCTCGGCAACGGCGATCTCGACGTTCCCGGCTTCGGCACGATCCGCGCCGGCTTCACCCGCACGGATCAGGGCCTGTTCGGCGTCGGCTCATCGCCCGGCTCTCAGGCCGTCTCCCTCTACACCATCGAGGACGAGAGCACCGAGTACGACGACGACGTCCCGATGACCCTGACCGAGCTGCAGGACAGCGTTCACCGCGTGCTCGGCGTGCACCTGCCGCTGGCGGGATCGGCGCGGCTGTCGCGATTCACCTTCAAGGCCCGCCAGGCCGAGCGCTACCGCCACGGGCGGATCCTGCTGGCCGGCGACGCGGCGCACCTGTTCCCCGCCACCGGGGTGGCGCTCAACGCCGGCCTGCTGGACGCGGTCAACCTGGCCTGGAAGCTCGCCGCCGACCTCGACGGCTGGGCCCCGTCCGGCCTGCTGGACACCTACCACACCGAACGCCACCTGGCCGGCGCCCGCACCATGCTGCACGCCCGGGCCCAGGTGGCGCTGCGGCGCGGGCACGACCCGGCCGCCGAAGCGCTCCGGGAGGTCTTCTCCGAACTGCTCACCGACGAACAACCGCTGCGCCGCATGGGCGCCCTGGTCGCCGGCTCCGACGTCCGCTACCCCATGTCCGGCTCGCACCCGCTGGCCGGCACCTTCGCCCCCGACCTCACCCTGCACACCGACCAGGGCATGACCAGCCTCGCCGAGCTCATGCACACCGGCCGGCCCGTCCTGCTCGATCTCGCCGGCCGCCCGGACCTCCGCGAGATCGCCGGAGACTGGCGGCACCGCGTGGACATCCACGTCGCCAAGACCGGCCAGCGCCCCGCCGACGTGCTGCTGATCCGCCCGGACGCCCACGTCGCCTGGGCCGCGGCCCTCGACGAACCCGCCGGCACCGCCGCGCCCGCCCTGCGCGAAGCACTCTCCGGCTGGTTCGGCACGCCTTTGACATCGCCCTGAGTGCGGACTCGACTCGCCGCGCGTGGTCCGGCGAGGTGAGGTATGCCTGAGTTGCGCGCCGACCTTCATGCTCAGGTCAACTACTCACAGTGATAGAGTAATTACTCTAAGTAATTGCCTATCCAGGGAGCGTTGATTGCCCTCAGACAGCTTCGCACTGACAGCGTCAGAGGACCTTCCTGCCGGTTGGCCTGGGCCGCCCGTGAGCACGCGCGTTCGGCAAGCCTCCAGGGCACTGCTGAACCATGACCGGCAGGCCGGCGAGCGGGAGCTGTCGGCATCCGCCCGGCGGCTGCGGCAGGCGTGCCGCGGCGCGGAGGAGCGCCCTTTCGGCCACGACCCGCGCGCCTCTCGCGGCAACCTCGACAACGACCGGTTCTTCGGCGTCGTGCGGGTGGCCGGCGACCCGTACACGGTGCTGCTCGGGGCCACCGCACAGGCGTATGCCGAGCTGCTCGACGAGCTCGGCCACGCGGGGACGACGCTGGACGAGCCGACCCTCGGCGAGCTGGGGCTCGGACTGGCCGCCCTGATAGCCGCGGCCACCGGTGAGACGCCCGCCGCGCTGCCGATGCCACGCCGGCCGGCCGATCCGGCCGCGGCCACCGACCAGCCGCTGCGGCGCTGGCGGCGCGGACACCACCTGTTCATGGTGCTGTTGCAGGCGCTCGCGATCACCGCCGGCGGGCTGACCGCGACGATCCGGAGCGCGGCGGCCTCCGGCGAGGAGGCACGCGAGCGGCTGCGCGCCCAATGGGCGCTCCTCACCACGCTGCTCCGTGGCTCGTCCGCCGCGCTGCGCTTCACCGGCGATTTCGCCGGAATCGACTACATCACGCGGGTCCGTCCCTTGATGTCGGACCCGACGGTCCCCGGTGGCATGACCGGGCTGGAGCTGCGGGACCATCGCTTCCTCGTGCGACGGCTGCGGGAGCTGGGCGCCGCGCTGAAGTCGGACGCCGCCGCCGGCGAGGTCTGCGCGCACGGCAGCGCCGCCTTCCAGACCGTCCTGGCCGAGGTGTACGCCGCCCACGGCGAGGTGTGCGCCCACTTCGTCGGCGCGGACCGCACCAGCCTCATCGCGGCCGGCGGACCACCCGCCGTCGCCGTCCTGGAGCGCCTCGCCGCCGCCCGCCTCCAGCTCTTCCCCGAGCCCCTCCCCACCTCCACGCCGATCTGACCCGGAAGCGAGCCCCCTGTGATCCACCATCTCGACGTCACCCGCTCCGTGCTGGACTACGTGCGCGAGCACACGCTGCGCGAGGACCCCGTTCTGACCGGCCTCCGGGACGCCACCGCCGCGATGACCGAGCGCGCCATGCAGCTCTACCCCGAGGAGGGCGAGCTGCTCGCGATGCTCGTCCGGCTGACCGGCGCGCGCCGCACCCTGGAGGTCGGCGTGTTCACCGGCTACAGCACCCTGTGCACCGCGCGGGCGCTGCCTCCCGGCGGGCGCGTCGTGGCGCTGGACGTCAGCGAGGAGTTCACCGCGATCGCCCGCCGGTTCTGGGCGCGTGCGGGCGTGGCTGACCGCATCGACCTGCGGCTGGGCGAGGCTTCGGCGGAGCTGCGGCGGATGCTGGGCCGCGGCGAGGCAGGCACGTACGACTTCGCCTTCCTCGACGCGGACAAGAACAACTACCCCGCCTACTGGGAGCTCCTGCTCGCCCTGGTGCGGCCGGGCGGCCTGCTGGTGATCGACAACACCCTCTGGGCGGGCAAGGTCGCCGATCCCGCCCAGCAGGACCCGGACACCGCCGGCGTACGGGCCCTGAACGAGCTGATCGCCAGGGACGAGCGGGTGGAGTCGGTCATGTTGCCGTTCGCCGACGGCGTCACCCTGGTCAGGGTGCGATGAGCGCCCCCGCACCCGCGCTCGGCGACTGGCCGCCGGACCTGCTGGCGGACAACGGCGCGCTGCTGCTGGCCCGGCTGCGCGAGCACTTCGAGGGGCTGCACGACCTGCCGGTACGCAGCCCGTCCACGCCCGCCGACGTACGCGCCCTGCTGCGGCGGGAGCCGCCCGCGGAGCCGCAGGACTTCGCGGCGATCCTGGCCGACACGTTCGCCGACGTGGTCCCCCACCTGGTGCAGTGGAACCATCCCGGCTTCCACGCCTACATCCCCAACTCCAGCAGCGGCCCCGGCATTCTGGCCGAGACGCTGGCGGCGGCTCTGAACCCCAACGCGATGCTGTGGCACACCTCCCCCGCGGCCTCCGCGCTGGAGGAGACCGTGCTGGGCTGGATCGCCGGCCTGGCCGGCTACCCGCAGGACGCCGACGGCGTGCTGCTGTCCGGCGCCAGCACCGCGACGTTCACCGCGCTGGCCGCGGCCCGCGACGCGCTGCCCGGCCTGGACATCCGCCGCCGTGGCCTGACCGGCCGCACCGACGTGCCGACCCTCCGCGTCCACACCTCCGACCAGGCGCACTCCTCCGTCGACAAGGCGGCCATCGCGCTGGGCGTCGGGCTGGACAACGTCGTCAGGCTGCCGGCCGACGCCGCCTACCGTCTCGATCCCGCCGTCCTGGACGCGGCGCTGCGCGCCGACCGCGAGGCGGGCCTGCTGCCCATGGCCGTGGTCGCCACCCTGGGCACCACGGCCACCGGGGCCGTGGACCCGGTCGGCGACCTCGCCGGCGTGTGCGCCCGGCACGGCGTGTGGCTGCACGTGGACGCCGCCTACGGCGGGCTCTGGCGGGTCGCCGATGCCGTGCGCGCGGCCCTGCCCGATGCCGCGGCGGCGGACTCGATCGTGGTGAACCCGCACAAGGTCCTGTTCACGCCCATGCACGCCAGCGCCCTGTACTGCCGCCGTCCCGGCGCGCTGGCCGGCGCCTTCCGCCTGGTGCCGGAGATCCTGCGAACCGACGACGACGGCGCCCCCACCGACTACATGAACCGCTCGCTGGAGCTGGGGCGCAGCTTCAAGGCGCTGAAGCTCTGGTGGATCATCCGCTCCTTCGGCACCCGCGGCATCGGCGAACGTCTCGGCCACCAGGCCCGGCTGGCCGCGACGCTGCGCGAGAGAGTCGCCGCCGAGCCCGGCTGGGAGCTCACCGCCACCTCGCCGCTGCCGGTGGTGTGCCTGCGCCACCGGCCGAGCGACGCCGGCCCGCACACCCTCGACGCGCTCAACGCCCGCATCCTGCGGCGGGTCAACGCCGGCGGCGAGGTGTTCCTGTCGCACGCCGTGCTCCGCGACGGCTACACGCTGCGGGTGGCGTTCGGCAACATCCACACCCGCGAGCAGGACGCCGACCGCGTTTGGGACGTGCTGCGGGCCGCGGCGGAGAAGGAGTCCTGACATGCGCGCGACCATCCTGCGCCCCGGCGGCGACGTCCGGGTGGAGAGCGTCCCCGACGCCCGCGTCGAGCAGCCCCGCGACGCGGTCGTACGCGTGTGCCACGCGGCGGTGTGCGGCAGCGACCTGTGGCGCTACCGCGATCGCACCCCGGCCGGGCCGATCCGTCCCGGGCACGAGTTCGTCGGCGTGGTCGAGGCACTCGGCCCGGACGCGACCGGCCTGCGCGTCGGGCAGGTGGTCCTGGCGCCGTTCGCGTGGTCGGACGGTGCCTGCGAGCACTGCCTCGCCGGGCTGCCCACCTCCTGCCCGGCCGGCGCCGTCTTCGGCGACAACGCCGACGGCGCGCAGGCCGAGGCCGTACGCGTCCGGTACGCCGACGCCAACCTCGTCCCCCTCCCCATGGACCGCGACGACTCGCGCCTGCCCGCCGTGCTCACCCTGGCCGACGTGATGAGCACCGGCCACCACGCGGCCACCTGCGCGCGCGTCGCGCCGGGGGCCACCGTGGCCGTCATCGGCGACGGGGCGGTCGGCCTGTGCGCGGCGGCCGCCGCGCGCCGCCTGGGCGCCGCCCACGTCGTCGTCCTGTCCCACCATCACGCGCGGGGCGAGCTGGCCCGGCGGCTGGGCGCCGACACGGTGGTGCACGAACGCGGCCCGGCCGCGGCCGAGCGCGTACGCGAGCTCACCGGCGGGCGCGGCGCGGACGCCGTGCTGGAATGCGTGGGCACCGCGGGCTCCTGGGCCGACGCGCTGGCCACGGTGCGCGACGGCGGCGCGATCGGCTACGTGGGCCTGCCGCATGGCGTCGCCCTGGATCCCGCCGCGTTCTTCGACCGCAACCTGACACTGTCCGGCGGGATCGCCCCCGCCCGCCGATACATTCCGCACCTGCTGCCGGAGCTCCTGTCCGGCTCGCTGGACCCGTCCGGTGTCTTCGATCACCGCGTCGGCCTGGCGGACGTCGCGGACGCCTACCGCGCCATGCACACCCGCACGGCGGTCAAGGCACTGATCACTCCGTGACCCGCCGTGCCGGGCGCACGGCATCGGAAGGAGCGGGGTGGCCGCCCCGGACGAAACGGCCACCCCGGGTCCGGCGCGGTCAGAAAGGCGCTTGTCAGAAAGGCGCTGTCAGAAAGGCTTCGTCGCCGGGTCCGGCCACGTGAGCCGGACCCGCTCCGCGCGCAACCGCTGCTCCTGCTCATGCAGCGCGAGATACTGGTCGACGAGCTCGTCCGGGTGGTCGAGGTGGTGGTTCATCTTCCGGATGGCCGACAGCTCGTCCGGATGGAGGCTGCCGTCCGCCGAGCACGCGCGGATCGCGTCGTAGATGAGCGCCCGCTTGTTCGCCGCGGCGTTCTCACTGCGGGCGAGCACGTCGTGCACATCTTCGGTCGCGGGGTAGGTCCGCAGCTCCTCCATGAGCGGCGCGGGCGCGTCGAGCGCCGCGGCGAGGCCCAGCACCCACGCTCGCTCCTCCTCCGTGATCTGGCCGTCCCCGTTCGAGCAGATCAACAGCGCCTTGGTGTAGGCCTCATAGGTGCCGCCGTCGGGGACGGAGTCGAAGTCCCAGTCCTTCTTGTACAGCCACCGCAGGCCGGTGTCGTGCATGAGCTTCCCCCTCGATTCGCCATCATTCGACTACCCTCTGTAGTCATTGTTTGGCTTTGCGTGACCATTCTATTACTCTGAGTAGTCGAAGCGCAGGTCTTCCGCCGTTGCGGCCGGCGGGATGTTGTGCGTGAAACGGAAGAGGTTGCGCGGGTCGTACGCCGCCTTGATCGTGGCCAGCCGGCGATGGTCCGCCGCCGAGTAGCAGGCCAGCACCTCGGCCGGATCGGCTCGGCCGGCCAGGAAGTTGACGTACTTCCCGCCGGTCCCCCACGGCTGCATCCGCGCCAGCAACCGCGCCTGTGCGGCCGCCACCTCGTCCGCCTCCTCCTGCCGAGCCGCCGGTGAGGCGGAGAAGAGCGCGAACGCGGCGTTCCTGTTGCCGACGGAGTTGGGCACGGCGGGGGCGCGGCCGAGCGCACCGCCCAGCTGGCGCAGCTCGACCAGCCTCACCGGGCAGCGCGCGCCGGGGCCCGCGAGCTCCATCAGCACGCCCGCCGCCTGGTCGTCCAGCCGGCCCAGCATCATCATGCGCTCGTGGTAGACGCCCGGCTCCCTCGGGTCGTTGTGGATGGAGCCGACCCGCGTGTAGGGCATGTCCGCGACCGTGTCGAGCACGGGGCGCAGGCCGCGCAGCGGGCTGATCAGCTCCGCACCACGGCGGCCGCTTCCCAGGTAGGCGACGCGCACGTGGACGGCGAGCCCGTCGCGCAGCCCGGGCACCTCGTCCGGTGACGCGTGGCGGATCAGGGCGATCGAGCTGCTCATCTCCTCCGGAGCCTCGGCGCTCCACCGGAGATACTCGCGCAGGACGTCACCGGCGTCCCGGCCGGGAAAGATGAGCACCCCGCCGTACAGGCTCGGCACCGGGATCAGGTCGGCTTCCATCGCGACGACCACCCCGAAGTTGCCCTTGCCGCCGCGCAGCGCCCAGAACAGCTCCGGGTGCTCGGCCGGCGACGTGCGCCGCAGCCGGCCGTCGAGGGTCACGACGTCGATCCAGCGCACATGATCGGCCGCGTAACCGTGTTTGCGGCCCAGCAGGCCCAGCCCGCCGCCCAGCGTGTAGCCCACCGCGCCCACGTCGGGCGACGATCCGCTGAGCGGCGCCAGCCCATGGGCCGCCGCGGCGTGGATCACCTGCTCCCACCGCACTCCGGCCTCCAGCCGGACGGTTCGCGCTCCTGGATCGACGTGCAGCCCCGCCATCCTCCTGGTGCTGACGAGGAGCCCGCCATCGGCCGGCACCGCCGCGCCGTGGCCGGTGGCCTGGACCCCGATCCCGAGATCGTGGCGTGCCGCGAAACTGACCGCGGCGGCCACGTCGGCCCCGCCGGTCGCGCCCACCACCAGCGCGGGACGGTGTCGCACAATTCGCTGGTAAGCCGCGCACTCGGCCTGATAACCGCTCTGGCCGGACTCGAGAACCGGGCCCTTGACCATGTCGGCCAGCTCGTTGACCGCGCGACGGGACACGGCCTCCGCGCTCAACGACGCCCCCCGCGATCCGGAGTGCCGTGGAGGTTGACCGGCAGGACGGCGGGACCGTTCGCGATGAACGACGGGATGGGCTGGAGCTCGCCGGCCGGCACGGCCAGCTCCAGGCGCGGAAAGCGGTCGAACAGCGCGGGCAGGGCGATCTCCGCCTCCAGGTGCACGAGATCGATGCCCTTGCAGAAGTGCACGCCGTGCCCGAAGGACAGGTGGACCCGGTCGCCACGGGTGATGTCGAAGCGGTCCGCGTCCTCGTTGAGCGCGGGCTCCCGGCCGGCGGCGGCGAAGCACAGCAGGATCGGGTCGCCCGCGCGGATGATCACGCCGTCGCCGAGGTCGATGTCCTGCACCGCGTAGCGCAGGGGCGCGTGCATGAACGAGCTCTGCATGCGCAACGACTCATCGACGGCGTCCCGCCACCTGGCCTGCCCGGCCCGGATCAGGCCGAGCTGGTCGGGATGAGCGAGCAGGCTCACGACGGTGCTGCTGAGCAGGTTGGTGACGGTTTCGGTACCGGCGCCGATCAGCAGGATCAGCGTGGAGATCAGCTCGGAGTCGGGCAGGCCGCCGCCCTCGTGGCGGAACCGCAGCAGCTCGGTGGTCAGGTCGTCACCCGGATGGGCGCGTTTGACGGCGATCAGGTCCGCCATGCAGGCGCGCATGGCCGCGAAATTCTCCTTGGCCTCGCCGGGGGCGGGGTTGGTCTTCTGGACCGCGTGCACGACACGACGTGCTCGGGGACGCAGGTGCGGCGGCACCCCGCACAGGTCCATGACGGTCTCGGCCGGGACCAGGGTGGTGAACTGCTTGCGCAGGTCCACGGGCTGCTCCGACGGAAGTCCGGCCAGGTCGTCCAGCAGCCGGGCGACGAGCTTCTCGACATGGGGACGCCGGGCCTCGATCGCCCGCCTGCCGAACTTGGGCCCGAGGAGGGTCTGGATGTTGACGTTGCGGTGCTTGTCGCCGTAGGCGTTCAGCGTGTGGTCGACCCCGATCCAGCTGATCAACGCCCAGTCCTCGGAGATCTCGCCGGCGGCCCAGGCCGGCCAGTGCTGCCACGGGTCGCGCGAGACGCGCGGATCGGCGGCCAGCATCCTGACGACGTCTCGGCGCGTCACCGACCACCCCGTGACCCCGCCGGCCATGTCCACCAGAACGGCGGGGCCCTGGGTGCGCAGGTAGGCGATCTCGCCCCAGATGTCGGCGCCGGTGGGATCGAGACGGTAGGGGCACTGGCCGTGTTCCATGCGGAGTCTCCTCGGGGAAATGCGGATCAGGCGGAGGCGGGCTTGTCGGCGGTCACGAACACGTAGCCCAGGGAATGGCCGAACGCCGCCAGCACCGCCGGCCAGTCGTCGAGCAGCGCGTCGATGAACGCGTCCCCGCAGTGCGCGCGCAGCTCGCCCTCGTGGCTGAGGTGGCGCTCGTGGATCTGCTCCACCGAGCGCCGCGAATGTGCGCTGATGTCACGGAGCTCGCGTACGCGCAGCCCCGCGGCGGCGAGGGCGGGCGGGTAGTCCTCGACGCCGGCCAGGGGCGCGCAGCCCAACGTCCGCTGGATGTGCGCGCCCAGCGCGCCGGTCATCGGCCCCACGCGCACGATGTCCGTGATCGCCACCCGGCCGCCCGGCCGCAGCACGCGGGAGATCTCCGCGAACGCCCGCCGCCGATCGGCCATGTGGAAGATCGACTCCAGTGCCAGCACCGCGTCGAACGACTCCGCCGGGAACGGCAGGGCCATCGCGTCGGCCCGCTGCACGCGCAGGCGGCCCGCCACCCCCTCCCGCACGGCCGTCCGGTGCGCCTGCTCCACCTGGCTCCGGCTGACCGTGACCCCGGCCACCGAGCACCCGGTCTCGCGCACCGCCAGCCGGCCCGGGCCTCCCGTGCCGCACCCGACGTCCAGCACCCAGTGCTCCGCCGCGGGGCTGAGCCAGGCCAGCGCCATCCGGGTCAGCCGATCCTGCGCGAGGCCGGATCCGGCGTCGTCGTCGGCGTCGTCCCAGTAGCCGAAGTGGATGTTGTCGTCCCCGAACACGGTCGCGAAGTAACCGCCCAGGCGATCGTAGAAGGCACCGACCTCGTCGGCAGAGCACGGGTTGGCCTCGGTCAGCACATCGAACCCCCGGAAGGAACCAGCAACTTCTTAACTCTGAGTAATTATTACATTACTCAGAGTAGCTGCGATCCTTGCTCCGCCGCCTCAAGACGCACTCCAGCACCGTCGCCAGCGCCCTGCCCGGATCGTCCACCCGGCCAGGGCTGCGCCAGGCGACGTGGTTGTCCGGCCGCACGAGAAGCGCGCCGTCCGGACCGATGCCGCTGAGCCGCGCCCAGTCGCCGCTCGGATCGGTCCACACCCCCTCCGGCACCCCGGCGCCCCCGCTCACCACGGCCGCCGCGATGGCGACACCCGCGTCCGCGCGCACCCGCCGTACGGCCTCCTGCCACGCGGCGCCCTCCGCGCCCGTGATCAGCGCGAAGGAAGCGCCGGCGCCGGTCAGGTCATGAGTGGACACCCGCCGCCCGCCCCGCTGGAGCCACACGTGCGGGAGCCGATGGCCCGGCCTGGCCGTCGGCCGGTAGCGCCCGCCCTCGGGATCGCGCGGCGGCGCGGCGGTGCCATCGGGGACCAGCGCGCCGGCGGCGTAGGCGAATCCGAGCTCAAGATCGTGCGCCTGGAACTCGACCCGCTGCGACGCGAACGCCTCGCGCGCTTCGGCGGGCGCGCTCGCCAGGTACCGGGCGAAGACCGCGGTCCGCTCCGCGGCCGACATGTCAGGCGAGAGACCGATGGCGGCCACGATCCGCTGGTGATTGAGCGAGGCGGCGGTGGCCCAGTCGACGTTGCGCCGGCCGACCGGACGCCGCTCGCTGTCGTAGGTGTCGAGCAGCGCCTCCCCGCCCCGGCCCGCCAGCACCGCGGACAGCTTCCAGGCCAGGTTGTGCGCGTCCTGGACCGCCGTGTTCAGGCCGAGCCCGGTGTTCGGGCCGTGCCGGTGGGCGGCGTCTCCGGCGAGGAAGACGTTTCCGGCCCGGTAGCGCTCGGCCACCACCGCCTCCAGCCGCCAGTGGCTGACGCGATGAACCTCCGGCCGCAGCCGCGGCACCCCCAGCAGCTCGCGCATCCGCTCCGCGAAGGTGCTCGCGTCCAGCCGCTCGGCGGCATCGGGAGCCTGGGTGAGATGCAGCACCCATTCCCGGCACCGGCTTCCCCACTCCGGCCCGGCCGCCACGAGCGCGCCACTGCCCCACACGCCCCGGCTGCCGGGATTGAGGAACCACGTGAGCAGGGCCTGGTCGTCCCACCACGGCGACAGGTCCGCCGTGAAGTACGCGCTGACCACCTCCGGCAGGTCGTCCCGCCCCACCATCCGGACGCCCGCGCCCGGCCCGACGGTCTTGCCCCCATCGGCGGCCACGAGATAGCGGCAGCACACCGCCAGCCGTTCGCCGGTGGCGCGGTCGCATATCTCGGCGTTGATCCGCCCGCGGTCGTCGGCGCTCCACCCCAGGAGCTCATGGCCGAACCGGACCCGGCCCGGGGCCCGCTCCTCGGCGTGCCGCCGCAGCAGCGGCTCCAGCCTGATCTGCGGAAGATTCGCCGTGGCGCAGGGGCTGACCGCCTCGTAGGTGGCTCGCAGCCCTCCTCCGCCACCGCAGTCCATGACGTACAGGGTCTGCGCGTCGAAGGGCCGATCGCCGGCCAGCGAGGTCTGCCAGCGCACCGTGGCCACCTTCTCCGGCGGCGCCGCCTCCGCGTACACGGCGTCGGCGAGGGCGTGCTGGCGGAAGATCTCCATCGTGCGCTGGTTGAGATAGTGCGCCCGCGGCATGTCCGACGTCCCGGCACGCCGTTCCACCAGCAGATGCTCAACCCCGAGGTCGGACAGGAAGATCGAGGCGGACAGCCCGCACGCGCCGCCTCCCACCACCAGCACGGGAACATGCAGAACAGACAAAGAGTGCCCTCTTCATTCACACGGCCAGGACATCGACGACGGATCCCGCCGGTTCGCCGAGGTCAGGGACCGGATCAGCATCGTACCGGCGACCGCCGGGCCCGACTGGAAAAGCGCATCACCCCAGGCGCGCCGGAACGCGCGCTGGGGTGATCGCATCGGCGCCTACCTCCAGACGAGGTACGACTGCGTCAGCTTCCTGACCGGCCCCTGCTTCCCCGAATGAATGATCGCGGTCGCGTTGGTGAAGCATTCGACGTCCCCGTAGAAGCTCACCGTGGCGTCGGTGTTGTTGACCACGGTCATCTCCGGCGCCCACATCCTGTGGCAGCCTTTCGGCGGGTCGAGCACGGAATCGTGGCCGCTGAAGTGCAGCCACCCGACGGCGGCCTGCGCTTCGGCCGGCACGCCGAACGTGATGGCCGCCGCCGCGCCGACAGCGGCTGCCCCAGCCTGGATCCGACGCCATGTTGTCTGCATAACCGGCTCCCTTTCGCTTCGCCGTGGACCGCATGAGCGGTGCCCTGGAAGCCACTCAAACCGCGTGGTGAAGGTGTCCAACAGGCCCGCGGACAGACTCGGCCAGACGCGTCCACGCTCGGACGCGGCCTCGTTCAGGGAGAGCCGGCCGGCATCGTCGCGTGTACCGACGGCCATCATCAAGCACCTCCTCGACCTGCCGCAGTACGACGAGTACGTGCTGGACACCATCGCCGACATCAACGCCCCGGCCCTGCGCCTGTACGAGAGGCTCGGCTTCACCGAGTTCAAGCGGACCAAGGTGCGCCACACCAAGATCACCGGGATCGGCGCCTACGTCGGCATGCGCCTCGTCCAGCGCGAGCCGACGTCCCGGGCGAGCTGAGCAGCAGCTCCCGCCCGGCCCCGCCCGCTACTCGACCGCCCGGCCGGCCGTGATGATGAGGTCTCCCGTTGTGCGCGCCTGGATAGGCAGGTTCGCAATCTAGCGCCGCTAGCGAATCTATCAACGCTCTGCTAGCTTTGTTCTTGCTTCTAGCACTGCTAGCAACTGGAGACCCTCATGCTCACCACCGTTGCCTACGGCCTTGCCATCGTTCTCAACCTCATGTGCCTGCTCATCGGAGCCCGTTTCCTGCTCGTGCCGCGTGCCGCCGCCACGGCGTACGGCGTCCCCGCCAAGGAGGACAGTGCCTATCTGACGATCAAGGGCCTCCGCGACGGCACCTACGGCCTGGTCGGCCTGGCTCTGCTGGCCTTCGTCGGCGCCCACGCCGAGGCCTGGTTCATGCTCATCGTCGCCCTGCTCCCGCTCGGCGACACCCTGATCGTGCTGCGCAACGGCGGCCCCAAGGCGGCCGCGTTCGGCATCCACTTCGCCACCGCCGTGCTCGTCCTGATCAGCGCGGCCCTGCTCTTCGCCCTCTGAACCAACCCCAAGGATGCGACCTTGTCCCTGATCGTCGGCCGCCCTCCGCCCGACGAATCCGGCCGGCGCGACCGGCAGCTGCCGGGGAGCCGCCACCCTCGGCACCCCGTCCTCTTGACCATCAGGCGCGGCGACGCCGCGGCCGCTGTGCCTCTGCCCAGACCAGCAGGGGCACGGCAGCCGTTTGACGGTGGTCAGTTGCCCGGCCCGTCGGCGTTCAGCCGGACCCCGAGCGAGGCGAACAGCTCCAGCTGGTCGAAATAGAACTGATGGCTGACGATGAGGTCGCTTTCCGTCGTGGCCGTGCTGCACGCGCGTACGACGACGCCTCGCCCGGTCGCGTCGAGCGTGCCACCGCCGGGAATGAGGAAAGGGCCGAGGTGGGTGCCGGTCAGCGTCCACTCGTACAGGGCCACGCCAGCCGTGGTGATCTTTCGCCAGAGCGTGGCGCCGATGTCCGGGAAGCCGTCGAACACGTGCCCGTAGTAGGCGGCGATCTGGTCGTGCCCCTCGGCCATGCCTCCCGGCGCCACGAGGACCGCCTGCGGGCTGTAGAGCCGCAATATCCCGTCCAGCGTGTGCGCGTTGATGGCGTCGGTCAGCGCATCACCGATCTGCCCGTGCCCCGACATGGCTTTCCTCCTTGATCTACGTACGAGCTGGCGCAGGCCGGGGGGCGCCTTACACAATTCCGCGAACGGCGGCGACAGCGCCTGCCCTCATCCCGGCAGAAGCCGCACAAGCCGCGGTCCATACGCTCTCGATCACCCGGCCGTCACGCGCCAGGAGCCCGGTATCCCACCTCCATCCGCACGGCCTCGTCGATCTCCTCCGGCGTCAGCAGGACGGTCGTCTTCGTGCGTACCGCCCCGGACGCCGATATCGTGAGCCCCACAGCGGCCGAAGCCGCGTTGCTCGGCAGGTCGAGGACCACATACGTGTCCGCCTCGCCGAAGGCGAAATACATCTGCTCGACCCGGCCGCCGACGCTTTCCGCCATGCGCTCCACCGCTTGCCGGCGTCCGGTGCCGCCGTCCTGAAGCACTCCTTTGAGGCCGTCTGCGGTGTAGGTCGCCTGAATCAGGTACTTGGGCATGGTGGAGTCCCTCTTCTCGTACCGCCGCCTGCGCTTTGGGGCGGCCTATTGCGTCACGGAGTCGAGGTTCTCGGCTTAGGGTGACGGTAATCCCACCCGCTGTACTGGTTTTCCCCCGATACGTCACCTGAGGCTCCGCGCCAGGATGGGGATCATCACCGTCGCGGGGACGAGGTGCAGCCCGAGGAGGGCGACGGTGGTGGCGGTGCTCGCCCCGGAGATGACGGGCGGGACCAGCGAGATCGCGGTCAGCGACACTGCCGTCCACACGAATCGCTCGGCGGGGCGAGCGCTCCAGCGAAGGAGAGCGGCGGCAATGACGACGCCCACGATCGAGAAGAAGCCGGTCACCACGGCGAACCCGGCCGGCGGGATCGTCTCGCCACCGTCGGGGACCTCGAAGTCGACGCCGGCGGCCTGGGCAAGCGCAGCGGCGAGGGTGGTGGCCACCATCGCCGCGAGCGTGGCGGCGAAGCCGGTGCCGGCGAGCCCGCGGAGTCGGCGGGTGCGGCCGGCCCCGGTGTCGTTCATGTCGTTCCTCCGTCGTTCGGTAACTGGCGTACGGGATGTGTTGCCTGGCATGTGACGGCCCTGGGCCCTGGGGGTGACGATGCGCACCCTCGCCGTGCGGCGGCCGGGGTTCCGCAGGGCGCGGACCCCCGTACCGCGGAGCCAGAACCCGGCGTCGCGGCCGAGGACCGGCCCGGGCTCGCCGTCGCGCAGCTCCAGCTGCACCCGCCCGCTGGTGACGACGCCGAACGCGTCGCGCCACTCCGCCGCGACCACCGCGACCCGCGCGCCACCGCGCAGCGCGAGCGTCCGCACCGGGACTACTCCGTGCCGTCCGCCGGCAGGCGCTCCGGCAGCCCGAGCCGCGGGAACTGGTCGTCGTGGAACGTGATGATCTCGGCGATCGCCCCGCCGGTGATGCGCAGGACGTCGATCGTCAGCGGCAGGTACGCGCCCTCCCGCTCCCGCCAGCGGTAGAAGGCGACGGCGGGCTGCCGGTTCACGGAGGTGAGGACGGTGCGCAGGTGCTCCATGCCCTCGAAGCCGCTCTCGACCCAGTAGTTCACCACCGTGTCGCGGCCGACGTACAGGCCGGGCGTGGGCGGCATCGAGCTGCGGACGTCGTCCCGCAGCAGTGCGGCGAGCCTGCCGACGTCCGTGGCCACGCTGGCGTCGGTGTAGCGGCGCACCAGCTCGCGCGTCCCGGCGTCCTCCTCGCCAACGGTCCAGTCCTGCCGCTCGGCGGGCAGGTGCTCCCGCATGCCGGCGCGGGCCCGCTGCAGCGCGCTGTTCACGGAGTTGACGGAGTCCCCGAGAAGCTCCGCGACGTCCTTCGCCGGCCAGCCGAGCACGTCCCGCAGGATCAGCACGGCCCGCGGGCGCGGCGCGAGGTGCTGGACCGCGACCAGGTACGCCAGCTCGATCGTCTCCCGCGCGACGGCGACGGCCTCCGGCTCGTCCGCGCCGCCCGCGGGCAGCTCGTCGAGCAGCCGGTCCGGGTAGGGCTGCAGCCACAGCACCTCGCCGCCGGTCGCCGGCTCCGGGCGGCACTTGGCGAGCAGGTCCAGGCAGGCGTTGGTGGCGATCCGGTACAGCCAGGCCCGGAACGTCGAGCGCCCCTCGAAGGTCTCCCGCCGCCGCCAGGCACGCAGGAACGTTTCCTGCACGGTGTCCTCGGCGTCCTCGAACGACCCGAGCATCCGGTAGCAGTGCACGTGCAGCTCCCGCCGGTGCCGCTCCGCCAGCCCCGAGAACGCCGGCTCGTCGACCTCGCCCAGCCCGCTCACGCCCAGCTCCTCCAGCCGCGTGTTCGCACCCATCACGTCATCCTTCCGCGTTGTCGTGTCCCGTCGTAGATGTGACGGGTGCGGGTGCGAGAACTCATCACCGTGGTCAGAAGTACTCTGTCCCTGTGTGCACGTACGCGATGGTCACCTACAAGGTCCACTACGTATGCGTTCCATGCCGGCAGAGCAACAAACTGCCCTGGGACGGCGCAGAGCACCTCTGCACCCGCTGCCGGCAGCCGATGCTCTTCGCCGGCCATGACTTCGCGGCACCGCGCAGGACCAAGGACCGCGACTGGGCAGCCGTCGAGGCCGTTCTGGGAGCGGGGCTCCGTTACGAGGGCTTCGAGACCTGCGGCTGCGGGCGGGAGCCGAAATACCGCCCGCGCACGAGCGCTCAGGTCCGGGCACGGCGCAGGATCGCAGCACGCAAGGGACTGACCGCCGCCGAAGCACTCGCCCTACGCGACCCTGCCGACGCGT
The DNA here is from genome assembly GCF_005889725.1 of Nonomuraea zeae. Lineage (GTDB taxonomy): Bacteria > Actinomycetota > Actinomycetes > Streptosporangiales > Streptosporangiaceae > Nonomuraea > Nonomuraea zeae. Next base: position 27,208 of record NZ_VCKX01000013.1, on the reverse strand, counting down.
AACCCCCTTCTGCTCTTCGAAGGTGCCAAGGACCCGAGCGGAGAGCGGTCTAGCCGACCCTGGTGACGTGCCAGCTCTGGTTCTCCCCGCCCCAGCAGCGGGCCTGGACCACCCTGGCGCCGTCGGCGTAGTCCACATTGGCCACGTCCAGGCACAGACCACTGTGCTTGGCGATGACCCGCTTGGTGCCGTCGGCGTTCGTCTTGATCCGCCACCGCTGGTTGCTCGTGAAGCGGCAGGTCGCCTGAAGCACCGCCGCCGCGCCCGCGGTGCTCGCGTAGGCGACGTCCAGGCACTTGCCGCTGTGCCTGGCGACGAACACGTACGCCCCATCGTCGAACCTGCGGGCCTCCCACTGCTGGCTGAGCACCCGGTCCAGGCACCGCCACTGGTGGGTCGGGGCCGCGTGCCGGGTGCTCCCACCCTGTACGTCCAGGCACTTGCCGCTGTGCTCTGCGACGAACTTGTAGTACGCGGGCGCGGCGTGGGCGGGGGCCGCCGTCGCCGCGAGGGCCCCGGTCATCGCGCACAGCACGGTCAGCGAGGCGGTCAGGCGGATTCTGCGCATTGGAGTGTCCTTCCGGGAGTGTGGCCGCCGTCCGGCGGGTGCTCTCAGATTCGCCATCCCGGCGTCCCGGCTCCCAGAGGCGAGATGTCCCTTTCGTCACCAGGGGCGAATGTCCCACCCGGGACATGAAGTCCCTGCTCTCGCCGGGACATGACGCCTCTGGAGCCAGGGACGGCGGGAACGCGACATTGAGGCTCCCGCTGAAACAAGGGAGAGCCACATGGAAACCCTCGCCCCCTCACCCACCATCCGATCGAGCCGCACCGCCGTCGTCGCCGTGCTCCTCGCCGCCGGCGCCGTCACGGCCGCGGCCAATCTCCTCCTCCGCCCGGTCACGGCACTCGATTTCGGCACGTACGCCACGATGCGCGCCGAGCGCGACGCGGTGTGGCTGTTCAGCCTGCTGGGAGGGATGGGGACGGCCATCGCCTACATCACCGCCGGCCTCGCGGCCTGCCTGCTCGTCCGCCGCAGGGCCGCGTCGCTCGCCACGATCGCCGCCGTGCTCACCGGCCTGGCCGGGGTGCTGTTCTGCGCCGGCTTCTTCGCCATCGGCGCCGTCGACTGGTACCTGACGTCCGACGCCGCCGCGGGCCGTGCACTGTTCGACTCCTTCCAGTCCGACTCGGGACGGGTCTTCGGTATTCAGGCGATCGGATTCCTGCTGTCCGTGGTGGGCTTCGTCGTGCTCGGGGCCGCTCTCTGGCGCTCTCGCGCGGTGCCCCGATGGCTGGCGGCCGCCGTGCCGCTGAGCCAGATCGCGATGATCGCCGCCGGCGCGGGAGTCGTTTACGATGTCGTCCACGCGGTCTTCATGGCGACACTGGTCACGATCGCCTGGTTCACCTGGCGTGGCCACTCCGAGTAAGGGGCTGCACCGGTGCATGGCAGGCGCCTTGCGGCCGACGCGCGACGTGTCGGCCGCGCCGTCGTTCTCACCCTCACATGCCTCCTGCCCGTCCTGTACACCGCCGGGCTCGTGCTGTGGATCGTCGAAGCGGCCCGGCTGCCGGAGGTCGAATTCGCGCCGTGGTCCACGCCACAGGGCCGCGCGGTCCTCGACGCGTGGGGCATGCCCGTCGAGTCGTGGGCCGCGCTGGTGGCCCTGCCCGGTGTCATCGTGACCGCCGCCGCCGTGACGTCCGCGACCTTCATGCTGCGCCGCGGGACGTCGTGGTTCCGCCTCTATCTGTCCTTCGCGCTCGTCATGTTCGCGACGGGCGGCAGCGAGACGCCTCTGGTCGTGGCCGCTCTGTATCCCGAGCTCGAGGGCGTGGCCCGCGGCGTGCAGGGGCTGGCCTGGATCGGGTTGTTCCCCGTGGCGTACGTCTTCCCCGACGGTCGCTTCGTCCCCTCGTGGAGCCGTTGGTTGGCCGCGTTGTGGGCCGTCTACCTGGCGCTGGGCCTGGTGGGGGTCGGAGGAGGATCGCCGGCGCTGGACGCCGTCATCGTCCTGATCCTGGTCGGGACCTGCGTCGCCGCCCAGCTCCACCGCTATCTCCGCGTTTCCGGGCCGGTCGAGAGACAGCAGGCCAAGTGGCTGCTGGTGGCGATCAGCCTGTGGTTCCTGTTCGCGCTCACGCTCAACGTGAGCCCCCTGGGCGCCCTGTACAACGAGGCCAGCTCCCGTGGGCTGATCGCGTTCGTCCTCATCGGCCTGCTCACGGCCGCGCTGATGGCGCTGATCCCCATCGCGGTGGCGATCGCGGTGCTGCGTCACCGGCTGTTCGACCTGGACGTCTGGATCAATCGGGCGCTGGTCTACGGCGTCCTGACCGTCTTCGTGGTGACCGCGTACGCGGCCGTCGTCGGCGGCATCGGCGCGCTGTGGGCCGACGGCACCGGCGGGTTGCTGACGGTCGTCGCGGCGGCCGCGGTGGCGCTGGCCTTCAGCCCGCTGCGCGAGCGCGTCCAACGGCACGTCAACCGCCTGGTGTACGGCGAGCGCGGCGATCCCTACGTCGTGCTCAGCAGGCTCGGGCAACAGCTCGGCAGCCTTGCCCGGCCCGAGGAGATCGCCCCTGCCATCGTCGACGCCGTCGCCCGTACCCTCAAAGCCCCCTACACGGCCCTCGAACTCGGCCACGAGATCGTCGCGAGCACCGGGAGACCGGCAGGCGCGACGGAGAGTTTCGAGATCGGCCACCGGGGCGCGGCGCTGGGCCGGCTCGTCGTCGCCACCCCCGGCGACAACCTGTCCGCCAGGGACCGGCGGCTGCTCGCCGACCTCGCCCGCCACTGCGGCGCGGCGGTGTTCGCCGCCCAGGAATCCCTGCGCATCCGCCGGCTCGCCACCGACCTGCAGAAGACCCGCGAGAGCCTCGTCCTCGCGCGGGAGGAGGAGCGCCGCAGGATCCGCCGCGACCTGCACGACTCCCTCGGCCCCGCGTTGAGCGGTCTCGCGCTGACGGTCGACGCCGCCCACGCCGTCATGGCCACCGACGCCGCCGCCGCGGACAGACTGATGCGCGCGTCGAAGGACCAGAGCAGGCAGACATTAGAGGAGGTACGCCGCCTGGCGCGCATGCTCCGCCCTCCCGCACTGGACGATCTCGGCCTCGCCGGCGCCCTGGCCCACCTGTCGGAGAGCGCCGAACAGGCGGGCCTGGCCACCACCGTGCGCGTCCCAGAGCTGCCGGCGATGCCCGCCGCGGTCGAGGTCGCCGTCTACCGGATCGCGCAGGAAGCCGTCACCAACGTCATCCGGCACTCCGGCGCCGGCTCGTGCCTGATCGAGCTGAACGTCGACGAGCACGCGGCCGAGCTCCTGGTGGCGGACGACGGCACCGGCATCACCCCCTCCAGCCGCCCAGGGGTAGGCACCGCGTCGATGCGCGAACGCGCCGAGGAGCTCGGCGGCGTCCTCACCGTCACCAGCGACGCCGGCAGCACCCGGGTCGCCGCCCGCCTACCGCTGGCCGAGGAGAGCACATGATCCGAATCCTGCTCGCCGACGATCACCCGATCTTCCGGTACGGGCTACGCGCCGTCCTCGACTCCGACCCGGAGACCGAGCTGGTCGGCGAGGCCGGGTCCGGGGAGGAGGCCATCGAGCTGACCCTCCGGCTGCGCCCCGACGTGGTCCTCATGGACATCACCATGCCCGGCCTGAACGGCGTCGAGGCAACCCGCCGCATCCTCGCCGAGCTTCCCGGCACCAACATCCTCATCGTCACGATGTACGACGACAGCGCCTCGGTATTCGCCGCGCTCAGGGCCGGGGCGCGCGGCTACCTCATCAAGGGCGCCGACCGCGAGGAGATGCTGCGCGCGGTCCGCGCCGCCGCGGCCGGCCAGGCCATCCTCAGCCCCGCGGCCGCCCACCACCTGACGACCCAGATCGCCACGCCCCGGCCGGGCCGGCAGCTCTTCCCCGAGCTCACCGCACGGGAGCACGACATCCTTCACCTCATGGCGGCCGGCTACACCAACCCCGCCATAGCCGAGCGGGCCGGGCTGAGCGCCAAGACCGTGCGCAACTACATCTCCACGATCCTCACCAAGCTCAACGCGACCTCCCGCGCCGAGGCCATCGCCCGCGCCCGCGCCGCCGGCCTGGACGACCCCCGCCCGTAGCCCGCCGACAAGGGACACCCGCCCAGGTCACCTCTCCCCTGGCTCGGAGACGACCGTACGACCTGAGGCATGCTGCCGTCTCCGTCCGGCTCAACGCGGGCGTACCCGCCCCCGGCGGACACGGCGTGGACGTGCTCCTAGGGGTCTACGCCAAGCGCCTCGACGCGCAGCAAGAGATGGTCAACAACCGGATTGAGGACGCCCTAGCCGCCACGCGATCCGCAGATCTTCGACCAGAGGAAACACCTCGTGATCCATTCCGGGCATATTCCGGGACCTGCGGCAACGGGCCGCTCACGGCGGCATCCGGCTGCACACCCTTTCCACTCAGCGGCCACATATCGCCTGACCTGCTGAAACACGACCCAGATGACGCGTAGGGGTTTACGGCGACGCGCATACGATGCGGAGGGCGCGCCGCCGTGAGTGCCAGGCCGGCAGATCCTGCACTCGGGAGTAACGTTTGTGAGGTTGGCCTTGCCACGTGGACAACCTTCCTGGACCAATATGATCCTTCTTAGCCGCGCCACTCAGGTTCGCCTTGGGCAGTCGCACGTTTCGCAATTCGAGTCGGTGAAAGTCCACGTCATTCAGGTCGAAATTCTGCCGCCCAAGGGGGTCCAGCTTGGTGAGCACATTCAGGGCGGCAGCCACATCCACAAGCGCTTGTCCTTGGACCTTTTCAGATTCGGTGGATGGGCATGCACCTGAACATAAGCTGTCAGAACCTCGGCGATGGCGGTTCGATCACGGCCTGAGTCTCCGGCAAGACGTTGTAAAGCGTAGATGCCCCTGGTCGGACATCAAATCTTCGCTGAACCCAGTTGCTCAACCGCTTTTGCATGGCGATCAGCTAGTTGTCCCTAGCGGGTCGCGCGTCCAGTGTCCGCACGGATACGTCCAAGGTCTTCGCGGTATAGACCCCGACCAGCGCCGGTGAAGACTAGTCAGCCCACGACTATCAGTCCGGTAGCGGCATGTAAAAAGCGTGGCACGGGCGGTGTTGACCGCCTCGATCCGGTCCTCGACGCTGAGAACGCTTGCGATCCCGGGCGGTGAGTGGCCGCGTTCTCTCCCGCCAGTCGCCGAGCTACCGGGCCAAGTAGCAGCGCCATGCTCAGCGAGGTTTCAAGCGCTCCCAGAATCGCCCCAAGCGTCCAGCGCAACCAGTCCGGGCCACGTGCGCCGCTCGCTGGCCACGCGGCTCCCGCGATCAGGCATGTGGCCGGGACGACTCCAGCCACAGCCCGGATTAACCGACTCGGCCGCATACGCCTTTAGACAGCGCGGGCTGCCGGGCCGAGCCGGCTCAAGGTCGCCCGAATATGGCGCGGTTGCTGCTGCGATTGCTGCCCCTGCCCACCGCCGCGCCAGGGGCCAGATTCTCGAAACCATGGCGTATCTGCGCGAATCGGAATTTTCGGGATATACACGTCAGGATAATATCCATGATTATGGTGGATATTCGGTCATCAAGGACACTCCCGCTTTTCGCTCCTTGCTAATTATTTGCCCGCCTATAAACGTGCGTGCGTCTTTCATACTTGACGCCGGGGTATCTCCCTTATCGCACTATCGCAGCGGTGCGGGCGGATACGAAAAAAGAACAGCTCCGACATCCGCGCTACCGCGACACCATTCACGAGCTCGTTCTGACACAGGTCAACGAGCCTCAGGAAATCACCTGACGTTCTCGCTGGGAACGTTCACCACGGAAAGGAATGTCCTATGCCATTGCTCATGCGCAACACACTCCCCAAACTAGCCGCAGGTACACTCGCCGCCGCCGTCCTCACCGCAGCAGTCATGACGCCCGCGGTCGCGGCCTCCTCTGCCCCCAACCCGGCCGAGGCATACATCTCGAGCGTCAGTGCGAACGGAAACGGGTGCCCGCCCGGGACATGGGAGGCGGCGATCAGCCCCGACGGCAAGGCGTTCACCGTTACATTCAGCTCATACGAGACGCTCATCGAACCTGGTGATGATGCCTCGGATAAGGCATGCACGCTCTCGCTGAACGTGCATACGCCGCCGGGGGCCTCGCTTTCCACCGCCAAGTTCTCCTACCAGGGCTACGCGCTCATGGACCAAGCAGGGATGAGCGCGACGCAGAGCGCAAGCTACAACTTCCGCGGTGCTCCCGTCCCGGCTCAGTCGGTTCGCTCGCCGATCGCGGGGCCACACGACGACGCGTACCTCTTCTCCGACCGGATCTTGCTTCACGACAACGTGGCGTCGGCTCAGGGCGAAACCCGCGCGCTAAACGTGGAAACGGGCCTAGTCCTCACCAACAACCCCGCAGAGACCGGCAGCGGCTTCTTCAACACCAACAGTGTCGACGGGACGCTCCAGAACGGACCGGGCTGCACCATCGACCGGCGCACCGCCACGTCGGGGCAGACCATCGTCGGCACCGCGGGCGCCGATGTCATCTGCGGGTCACCGTTCGCCGACCGTATCGCCGCGCTGGGCGGCGACGACGTCATCCTCCCCTTCGCGGGCAACGACCGGGTCGCCGCCGGTTCCGGCAACGACACCGTCTTCGGCGGCAACGGCGACGACGACATCAGCGGCGACGACGGCAACGACACCCTCGACGGCGAAGCCGGCAACGACCGGATCCTGGGCGGGTCGGGCACCGACACCGCCAACGGCGGGCCGGGCACCGATTCCTGCGTAGCCGAGACGACCACCTCCTGCTGAGTCAGGTCGACGCTCCGGTGATGTGGCTTCGGGACGAAGCAGTCGAGGTCGGAGCCGGGCGACCTGCTTCACCCGCCTTGGCCGCGCCGGGTCCCGAAGCGAGGGGACCCAGTCGGACACTTGCGGGCAGGAAGGAACCTGCCCGACCCGCCGGGCCAGCGTACGGGCCCCCTCGCTCCCGGCCCGACCAAGGACACCGGGCGAAAGCCGGCCGCCCTTCACCATCGCCCGGGAGCCGATCCGGCGCAGGAGCGGCCATAGAGGGTGCCTGGACTGAGAGTGGCAAGCGGCGTGATTGGACGTGCGAGGCGTTCTCGCCGGAACCCCAGATACCGATCAGTGCATCCGGTACCTGTCCAAGTACCTCACGAAATCCATTGGCGACACCCTCGACGGCGGCCAGGCCCAGCGCGAGCACGCCGCTCGCATGCTCGACGCCCTGCGCTACGAGCCCTGCTCACCCACCTGCCCGAACTGGCTCCGCTATGGCGTACAGCCTAAGTGTGTGTTTGAGATGATCGTTTGAGGGGTTAGTCGCAGAGGTGACGCGCTTGGCGTTGGGCTGGTCCGCCGCGGGTAAGGCGTCGGATCATGCCCGCGATGGCGGCCGCTTCGGAGATGGTGGGGTCGCGTTCGTAGTTGCGGACCAGCCGTCGGCAGGTGGTCAGCCAAGCCAACGTCCTCTCTACCAACCCAGCGTCGTGAGATGACGCTGAACCCCGGTTGATCAGCGGGCTTGCGCACGATCTGCAAGGTGGTGCGCAGGGTGTCGCGGGCCCAGTCCACCAGCCGTCCGGCGAAGCCCGGGTCGGCGAAAACGTACCGGATCGGGGTGGCCATGTGGGCCGACAGCAGCGCAGTCTTGGCGCCGTTACGGTCTTGCCAGTTGGCGGCCATGACTGCGACCGTGACGAGCAGGCCGGTGGTGTCGGCGATGATGAACCGCTTGCGACCGGTGATTTCCTTTCCGGCGTCGTAGCCGCGGCTGTCACGGCCGACGGTGTCGGCGCCCTTGACGCTCTGGGAGTCGACGATCCCCGCCGATGGTTCGTCGTCACGGCCGGCCTGCCGCCGGGCTTTGACCCGCAGTTCGGCCAGGAGCATCTCGGTGATGCTGGCGGCTTCCCACTGCTGGAAGTACCAGTACACGGTCTGCCAGGGCGGTAGGTCGGTGGGCAGATAGCGCCACAGGCAGCCGGAGCGCACCATATACCAGATGGCGTTGACGATCTCCCGGCGCGGGTGCTTCTCCGGACGCCCCGCCGGTGTTCGGCTCGGGCAGCAGGGGTTCGATCAGTTCCCACTGCTCATCGGTCAGATCCGAGGGGTAACGATCAGGGGGCATCTGACCACTCTGGCGATCTATACACCGATCGTCATCCCACCACACCGAACATGAACGATCTTCTCAAACCACTAAGAAGGCGGGGATGGCTCCCGGCCGGTGCCGCTCCAAGGCGCACAAGCCTGGACACCTCGGCTGAGCCGGGCGCCGGGTCCTGGTCTCCCGCAGGTCTGGTCCAACTGTGAGGATCGTCTTGTGCCGTCCGGACGAGGTCCTGGCCCGTGGTCTAACTGGCCTTGCTGCCTTTGGATTGATCTGCCGGTCCTTGCTCCGGGCGGTGCTTGCAGGCGTCGAGCCGGCAGACGTGTCCCGATAGGGGCCTTGCCGCTACAAGGCACCGTCACAGTTCTGACCGTCACGCCGGCCCGACGACGGCCATCCCCTCACAGGTCGTTCAAGGAGCCAGATGACCACCGTCAGCATGCCCGAGCCCGACGTCGACCCGACCACAGTGGCGGGCTATCAGCAGCTCGTAGCCTGGGCTCGCTCGCTGGGCCAGGTGCGGCGTGCGGGAGTCGAAGGCACAGGATCCTACGGGGCGGCACTGACCCGGCATCTGCAAGCCGAGAGGCTCACGGTTGTGGAGGTCAACCGGCCGAACCGGGCAGAGCGTCGCCGCCGGGGCAAGAGCGACGTGATCGACGCGGAGAACGCGGCCCGGGCCGTCCTGGCCGGGCAGGCGACTGCTCTTGGAAGAGCGCTGACGGTCCGGTCGAAATGCTGAGGTTGTTCAAAGTCGCCAAGGATTCCGCGATCAAGGCGCGCACGCAGTCGATCAACCAGCTCAAAGCTTTGCTGGTCTCTGCTGATCCCGCCTTGCGTGATCGTCTTGCAGGACTGTCTGTCCCACGGCTGATTACCGCGTGCGCTGTACTGGATCGCGCGGCGGCCACCGATCTCGCGAGCGCCATGCTCTACACGCTCAAGCTCCTGGCCGAGCGAATCCAGTATCTGACCGGAGAGATCAACGAACTGTCCAAGCACATCACGACAGCTGTCGAGGTCGCAGCTCCTGTGCTCCTCCAGCAGCCCGGCATAGGGCCTGACAGTGCCGCTGTTCTCCTCATCGCTGCGGGTGACAACCCAGACAGGCTCGCCAGCCAAGCGTCCTTCGCTGCTCTGTGCGGGGTGAGTCCGCTGGAATCGTCATCCGGGAAGTCCAGCCGGCGACGGCTGATTCGCGGCGGTGACCGCCAGGCCAACGCGGCCCTCTACCGGATCACGCTCAGCCGCCTGCGCTGGGACCCACGTACTCAGGAGTACCTGCGCAAACGCACCGCTGACGGAAAGACTCGTCGGGAGGCCATCCGGTGCCTGAAGCGCTACATCGCGCGCGAAGTCCACCGTTTTATCATCAATTCCAGCGCCCAGGTCCGAGACTTGACATCCATAGGGGCATCAAACCCTTGTTGAGCACAAGCAGGACCGCCGCGCCTGGGTCCTGGAAGCCTCGGCCAGGCCGACGAACCGACCGACCCCCACCGCTACATCTGGCGGCCCATCCCGCCCGGAGACGCCAACGTGCCGCCCCTCGCCGTACGCCTCCTGCGCATCGTGGCCGAGCGCCAACGCTGGCGAGCCCAGCTCAGAGAGCTGGAGGCCCGTCATCCCGCACGTCTTCCGGATCATGGACATCCACCTGGGGAAACGCTCCATGATCCATCCCGCGTGTACCCCGTGACCAGCGACAATCGGCCGCTCAGGGCTGCACACCCCGAAAAGCAGAAGAGCCCCGTAGGGCCTCTGACCTGCACTTACTCGACTCGAAGCGCTCGTCCGGGAACGTATGGGAACGATCAAGCTTTACGTCTTGCGAGCCCGTGCCATGGCCGTTCTCGGCTCGGGCGGTTTAATCAGCAGCCGGGTTGAGGGCGGCTCTCCATCGTGGTGGGAGCCGCTCTCTCGTTGATCATCTACCGCGCGGCGTCAGGAGGTTGCCCTGCGCAGGTGGTGACACCGCACGCCTTCTTGCCTGCTGCAACGGCCGCACTTAGTTCCGCCTCGTCGATCGCGCGCGGTTCCCGGCCTTCGGATTCGCTGCTCATCTGGCCGCCTACCAGCCCCATGGCAGTCCCGTCTCGTATGCCAGCAGTCTCCCTTTTCGGTGATGAAGACGATGGTCATGGTGTCGTCCCCCTCCAGGCTCGTTGCGTGTGGTGAGTAGGTCACACGAGGCGTTACCGCCGCCAGTGTCCGTCGCGGCAGATGTAGGTGCGCCCGTTCGACGCGACGCCTACCGCTCCCGGACTGCCGCAGAAGCCGCCCGGGCGTGCTCTAGCGAGCGGTGCCGGCTCCGGTTCCGCTACGGCCTTGGGCTTGGGAGTGCGCTTCGGCGAACGCCTCCCCATATCGGGGTCGCGGTCGTCGCGGTCGCGGGACTTGATCACGCCGTCGCCGTCTTTATCGTCGTCGTAGCGGTCTTCGATGCCGTCCTCGTCGAGGTCTTCGATGTCCTCAACGGGTTCCGGTGTCGGCGTCCAAGAGGGCGTCCAAGAGATGGTGTGCGACGTGATCGGAGGCGCGCTGGCCACGGCTGCGGGTTCTTGGTCGTTGCCGACGAAGAGGGCGTTGCAGCCGACGACAACAAAGGCGATTAATGCGAGGCAGCCCCATGCCCCACCCTGGTTGCCTGACTTGGATTTGCTGGGCATGGCGTCCCCTCCGGCTCCGTGTGAACACGAACGGTATGTGGGACGCTGCTTTGCGCTACTTAGTTGGCGGGAGAGCCCTCATCTTGCAGGCTCATCTGGCTTTCGCAGTCCCGCCACTTCTCCAACCTGTGATCCTCACAGGCCAGCAGGGAGCAATGCCGAGTTGGGTGTGGCTCTTCCGCACTGGTACAGATCGCCAGCGAACGCGCCGAACTGCCCGCGGTGTGTGAGCGCCAGGCCGACCTGGCTGAGCGTGCCCGGCTGCTGAAGTAGACCGGCCCCACACTCGAGCAAGCAGCCCGCACCACCGCCGAGCAGGCGCCGTCGGCGACCTGGCCGCTGATCCGCCGCCGCCACACCGACCTGACCGGCGCGAGGCCGAACACGCCGCCCACGCCCAGCTCGTAGAACGCGACGCCGCCCGCCCGGGCCGAACTCGGGCGCGGCACTCTCCCTGCCGCAGCTTCAGCCGCTGATCCGGCGCGGTCGCGTGAGCGGCAGCATGTTCACCGCGCCCGCCATGACGGGGTGGCCCTGGACGTCACCGGGGCCGACATCGTGCTAGGACGGCGGGTGGAGATGGGACATCACCACCTCCTGGCCACGATGGTCGGAACGGTGACCGTCAACCGGTGCGTATGGCGCGCCCCGAACGTCCGCAACGTGTATCCAGCGGACGCCGCGTTGTCGTTGCCAGCGGTGCGGCACTCGGCCGAGGCTGGCCAAGCTGACCAGGCGTCAACCGCCCGTGGCACCCTCATGCATCAGCGCGTCCACGAGCCAGGATACGAGACACGTAGCGCCATACGAACCATGCGTGCCCTTCCCCGCTGGCATGACCGGCTCGCCCTCGTCGGAGTCTGCGACGTGGTGGAGATCCACCGCGATGGCCCGGTGGCGGTCGCCCTCCGGGGCGACCGAGGATCGCAACATCGAGATCGCAATCGTGGCGTTCGCAGTCCGCGCCTGTAGACAATCGGATACAACGCAAGAGGCCCGTCACCGCGTTTCCGCTGGTGACGGGCCTCTTTCCGCTGGTGTGGCAGGTGCAAGGTTCGAACTTGCGTAGGCTGAGCCGACGGTTTACAGACCCGTCGCAATCAGCTCCTGACCTGCGCTTACGCGGACAGGATGCCCGTCTGGGGACGCATTGGGAACGATCAGCTTTCGGGACTCTCGTGCCCTCCAGCCGCACCTCGATGTCGTCGGGGCAAGCTGATCACCTCGTACGTGATCCCCAGATCAAACGCCTCCGGTAAAGGATGAACGGCTCCAGACCTATGGCACTGTGCCCGCCCTCCGGGGCGGGCACTGCTTGACATGTGAGATTGCCTAGGCGATGACGCCGGTCCAGAAGCTCGCGGCGTTCCTGTAGACCATGTACAGCTCACTGTCGAAGTACGGCGATATGCCAGTGTCATACCGGTTGTCGCCATCGGTGTCGGAGACGCTGACGGTGATGCCGTTGAGATGGCCGGTGCGGCTGTCGCTCGCATAACCGGTCAGCCACGAGGACCCGAGCGAGCCTTCCGCGGTGAACGGGGAGTTCGCGCCGATGGGACGGCCGGCCCGGAAGAGCGTGGTGTTCATCGCGAAGGTCGATCCCGTCGACCGTTCGAGCGTCTCACCCGTGTAGGGCAGGCTGCCGTCAGGATGGGGACCGGCGGGGTAGCCGAAGACGTCAACCGTTGGTGCGAGCGGCTGGTTGATCGTGATCCCCTGGGCGCCGACGTTGTCGGCCAGCCTGCCGACATTGCTCAGCACGTCGGGAGAGGAGAGGACGACACCGCTGTACACGTTGGCGAAGGCGTAATCGCGGTCGAAGTCCCGAAGGTCCTCGAAGTCATAGGGAACAGCGGCCCGCTTCCCAACGTACAGGCCGAACGGGATCTCACCGTCGGAGTAGCCGGGGACGAAGACCCACTTGTCGAGCGAGCCCATCGGGGCCTCGATGTCCAGCAGGCAGTGACCTGCGGTCGCGACAAGGTTCCGATACTGCGAGTTCACCACTGCGCCAGTGCACCAGTGCGGCTCGCCGTCACTGCCGATGAAGAACACGCGGCCGGAAGCCGCGGGTGCCGCCCCTTCGGGCAAGGCCGGCCCTTCCAGCGGCGGGATGGAAGCCGGAGGGCCGTCCGGAACGATGTCCGTGGTCAGGCGTTCCCCGCCGGCCATGGTCTGCACGGCGTATGGCGTGGCGTTCCTCAGGTTGGCGCCACCGTCGTCGAGCCAGAACTTCGCGACCTCCTGAGCCTCCGCCGTCGTCTGAGCCAGCGGTTCCCCCCACACACTTGCTGCCTGTGCCGCCCCAGGAACGACAGCAGAACCCAGCACGCTCAAGCCGATGCCTAACGCGACCAGTGCACGCCGCAATGTGGATCTCCGTTCGGTCAGGGGGCGTCATCGCGCCCGCCAGGATGGAGAGCCGACCGATCGACCCGGCCGACGCGAACGCCAAGATCGTAAGCATGATCCAGACCAGCATCCTAGAAGTTTTAGATCACATGTTCGACACAGCGACGTGCGTCTCGTAAGACGTCTACCTGTAACCCTGCGCGACGACCCTGCCTCGGCCGCCCCGACGCCATCGAGGAGGGACGCGGAGGCGACACCCACGCCCACGAGGTCTTAAGATTGCGAAGCCGCGGCGGCAACCGTGACGCTCGCCACCGCGACCCTGGCGGCAGAGCATGCCAGGCCATAGACAGCCACTGAGACGGTCTGCGAGGCTCGCGGGCCAGACGAGGCGCGCAGTGCGGGGGTCGCCGCCCCAAGCACGGCGAGTACGGCACACGCGCCCGTCACGGCGGCGACCATCCCCTACGGCATCGGCACTCCTGTAGACCCCGTGATCTGGACCAGGGCGGCCCACAGCCCGAGCAGGCTGAGCGCGGTGGCCCCGGCCGCCAGCACCACCCCGACAGCCACCACGAGCAGGGCCTCCATGGTCACGTACCTCAGAACCTTTGCCCTGATGGCATCCAGGAGCCGGAGCACGCCGCGCCCTCCCACCCGGTCCGACGCGGCCATCAGCAGGGCGTTGACCAGCCCGATGGCGGTGTACGCGAGCATGATCCCCAGCACCACGAGCAGCCCGAGCCGGCTGGCCGAGTTACGGCGCTCACTCGAGTCGCCCGTCCATTCGGACTTGGTGACGGCCGGCGCGTTGTACCCACGCGCGGCCGGGTTTAGGGCCTTGCGCGCCATGTCAGGAGAGATGCCGGGTCGCAGTTTCACATACGCGACGGACGGGAGCGCCGACAGGGCGTGCTGAGGGGTGACGTAGGAGTCGGCCGGTGATTCGGCGCCGAGCAGCGCCACCACCTTGAGCGTGGTACGGGTGCCGTCGGCCTGACATACCGGCATGCATTGCCCGACGCGCCGCTCCCCGGTCTCCGAGCACCACCCCTGACTGATCATCCCGTCCGCCATCGTCCCGCCCGCGGGAAGGCATTGGGAACAGCCACCCGTTGTGGGCCGTGGATGACCGTGGACGGCCGGACAGAACGAGATCGACCCCTGACCGCGTTTGTGCTGGTCAGGGGCCGATCGTCCTGCTGGTGGCAGGTGCAAGGTTCGAACTTGCGTAGGCTGAGCCGACGGTTTTACAGACCGCTCCCTTTGGCCACTCGGGCAACCTGCCGTGCCATCCGCTCTCGCGGCGACAGACAGAAGAATAGCGGACTTCCGAGGTGTACGTGACACCGGTTTGTCCCGTGCCGGATCCGCGTTAGCGGCTTCGCCGAAACAGGAGGCGTCCTGCGGCTCTGGCGTGCTGCTGGAACATGGCGGCGTCGTTCACTCTGGGGAAGGGTTCCGAGGGGGTTGGGACGCCGAGGAAGGCGCACAGGGGCGGCCAGCCTTGCCTGACGTCGAAGACCAGGAGGCGGTCCGGGGGGATCGCGGCTTGGACGTCCTCTATGTGGGTGGTGAAGGTCTTGAGTGCGTGGTCCGGGGTCATCTGGCCGGCGAATACGCGGTCGCGTACCACCAGGCCGGTCAGTTTGATGAGGGCGGCGAAGTCGGTGCCTAAGAGGGTGGAGATGCGGTGGATTGTGCGGCCCGGGGAGGGTGGCGCCGCGCTGCGTCTGCTTGAAGATGGTGGCTTTCATGCTGGCCAGCCAGCGGTCCGGGTCGCGGACGGTGAGGATGACCTTGGCGTCCGGGTAGTGGTCGGCGAGTTCGCGCCAGTACGCGGCCGCCGGCCAGTCGACGCTGGAGGAGTAGCCGGATAAGAGGGAGTCCCAGTTCGTCCGGCGGCCTTCGGCCAGGTCCAGCCAGCGGCGCACCTGGCCGCGGTGTTGGATCACTTCGGTCATGTGGTGACATGGGCCGAAGCCCAGGCGTTCCAGAGCGGACTTGGTGGACAGGGTTCCGGTACGGCCGAAGCCGGCCCCGATCACTCGCATGATTCCTACCAATCCGAGCGGAAACTGCGATATGTCGCAAACATGTTCCTTCGACGTCCTGGGGTTAGCAAGGGGTCGGGGTCCTGCACTGCGCGCCGATGCTGGCTAGGCTCGTTCGCTGGGTCCGCGCGTCCGCGTACGCAGGAGGCAGCGGGATCCGGACAGTGCTTTCACAGCCGAGAGGATGGGTGTTTTGGCCGATTCATCTTTCGACATCGTCAGCAAGATCGACCACCAGGAAGTCGACAACGCTCTCAACCAGACGGTGAAGGAGGTCGGACACCGTTTCGACTTCAAGGGCACCGGGGCGAGCATCAGCTGGTCCGGGCAGACCAACATCGAGATCAAGGCGAACAGCGAGGAGCGCGCGGGCGCCGTACTCGACGTCTTCAAGGACAAGGTGGTCAAGCGGGGTCTGTCGCTGAAGATCCTTGACGCGGGCGAGCCCAAGCTGTCGGGCAAGGAATACCGGATGCTGGTCAGCCTGAAGGAGGGCATCGACCAGGAGAACGCGAAGAAGATCTCCAAGCTGATCCGTGACGAGGGGCCGAAGGGCATCAAGGCGCAGATTCAGGGCGAGGAGCTTCGGGTCAGCTCCAAGAAGAAGGATGACCTGCAGGATGTCATCTCGCTGCTCAAGGGTAAAGATTTGGATATCGCACTGCAGTTCGTGAACTACCGCTGATTGGTGGGGCGGGGTTCATATCCGGGGTTTCATATCCGGGGTTCCCGATCTGGGGGTCCCGATCTGGGGGGTCATGGTCGGGGTTTCACATCCGGGTAGTTCCCTGGGTTCGAGGTCAGGGGTTCGAGGTCCTGCGGGGATCGAGGCTCAGGGTCCTGGTGCTGCGGCTGGGTCGGGGGTACGGGTCCGGCTTGGGGCTGGGGTGCGTGTACGGAAGGCGTATCCGGGGCACACGGGTGAGCGCGGCGACGCGGCTGCTCCTGTGTCCCGGGCCACCCGTCCGATGCCCCCAGGACAGGCGCTCCCAGAACAGGCCCTCCCAGGAGAGGCGCTCGCGGGCGAAGGACGCGCGCCCTCCTTGTCCAAGCCACGCTCCAGGCTCGGCCTCGACCCTCCGTGTGCGTCGTGTTCGGACGCGTATCTCCTGGTTCGACCGTAAGCTCGGTATTCATGACGAAGATCCCCCTGCGCCGCATCACGGCCCGCGCTCTGCCGATTGACGACGAAGACCGGGTGCTCCTGCTCCACGGTTTCGACCCCGCGCGGCCGGAGCAGCCGTTCTGGTTCACCATCGGCGGGGCCATGGAGGATGGCGAGACGCTGCAGGAAGCCGCGGCGCGCGAACTGCACGAAGAGGTCGGCATCCGGGCGACCGCGGACGACTTCACCGGACCGTACGGAACGAGCACGATCGATTTCTTCTTCGCCCAGTACGCCATCACCCAGGATCAGACGTTCTTCGCGATCCGGGTGGGCGCCAACGCGGCCGTGTCGTTCGAGCACATGGAGCAGATCGAGAAGGACACGACGACCGCTCACCGGTGGTGGAGCGTCGAGGAGCTTGAGAACACCCAGGAGGTCTTCTTCCCGGAAGATCTCGCGGTGATCCTGCGGAAGGTCATTGCGGGCGGAGAATTCGAGTAGCACCCGCGATCAGGGCCGTCGCCAGGATCCAGCCGCAGATGATCAGCCCGTACGCGAGCCACTGCGTCCACCCCGCCGGATCGAACAGCTCTCGTTGCCCGAATGCCGGGATCGGCAGCAACAGGTCGAAAGCGTAGGCGAAGGAGTTGAAATCGGGGCTCTCGGCCGGTTTGAGGGCTCTGGGCGGGCTCACGCCGAAGACGACCGTCCCGACCATCAGCAGCAGCGCGAACCACAGCCCGGCCAGCCACGGGCGATAGCCGTAGCCGACCGCGCCGTCGAGCAGCCGCCCCCACACCCGGCCGCCCAGGCCCTGGGTCTGCCGCCTGGCCCGGAGTTTCGCGAGCTGGGTGCGGCGGGCGAGCGCGTCGTTGCCGTCGCCGAGGTACCAGGCGGCCAGCTGCTCGTACGGCTGCGGCCTGAAGCCCTCCGGATCGCGCGTCACCCAGCCGATCCGCTCGGCGTCACCGGCCCCACGCAGGCGGTCGTACCTGAGACCGCTCAGCCGCAGTTTGGCGGGCCAGGTGGCTGGATGGTCGTACAACGTGCCGAGAGTGCTGTGGGCGAGGGTGACCACGCCGTCGACGGGCTCGTCGGGCATGAGGTGGAGCTCGCGGATCTGCATGTGGCTGAGATAGAGGGCATACCGGGTGTCCGGGCTGCGGACGATCCCGCCGACGGACAGCGTGCCGTTGACCCGCGCGCCCCGCAGCCGTACGCAGCCCAGCGCCAGGAAGTCGTCGGTGCAGCGCATGCTGTCCTCGACGGCCAGGTTGTCGGCGGCGAGGGCCTCTTTGCCGGGATTGCGGAGCTTCGCGCCCTCCAGGAAGAACCCGCCGTTCAAGCGGGAGCCGACCAGGCTCACTCCTCCCGTGAAGTCCGCGTTGCGCATGTACGTGCCGGAGTCCACGACCATGGTGTTCGCGTACAGCGCCCAGTCCTCGCCGGCGTCGGCGCTCACCTTCGTGCCGCCGAGCCACAGGCCGCTTTCGAACTGGGCCCGGTTCAACCGGACGGTGCCGGTGATGTCCGATCCCGACAGGCTGAGGTGCCCGGCGACCCGCATGCCGCCCCCGCTCAGGCCCGGGAACCGGCAGTCGGTCAGGCGGATCGTACGGGTGGTGCAGCCGGTGAGACGGATGGGTTCGTCCAGATGGCAGCCGCTGAGGATGAGCTCGTGCGGAATCGTGCCCCCGACGATGGCCAGCTGGCCGGTGATCCGCGCGCCGCGCAGGCGTACCGCCGGGACCGAGCCCGTGCCGGTGTCACGGGCACCGAGCAGCAGCGCCGCGATCACCTCGGCCCTGATCGAGCGATCGGGGCCCCAGGCGTCGCCGTCCGCGGGCGCGTTCGCCCCTGCCGCACGGCTGGCGCCGATCTCGAAGGGGCCCAGCTCGACCGTCTCACCCGTGGCGAAGGCGTCCCACAGCTTGCGCTCTGCCTCGGATAATCGGCGCATCGGGGTCAGCGGCGGTAGCCGGCCATGCGCTCGAGGCGGGCGACCCGCTCGGAGGTGGGCGGGTGGGTCGAGAAGAGGCGGCCGAAGCCGGAGCCGCTGAACGGGTTCGCGATCATCATGTGGGAGGCCGAGGTCAGGCGGCTGTTCTCCGGGAGCGGAAGGCGCCGGGCACCCATCTCGATCTTGCGCAGGGCCGAGGCGAGCGCGAGCGGGTCGCCGGTGAGCCTGGCGCCCGATTCGTCGGCCTGGAACTCCCTCGTACGGGAGATCGCCATCTGCACCATGCCCGCCGCCACCGGACCGAGCACCATCATCAGCAGCGCCCCCAGGAAGCCCGGGCCCTCGTCGTCGTCGGAGCCGCCGAAGAAGACGGCGACATAGCTCAGCCAGGTGATCATCGTGGCCAGCGCGCCGGCCACCGAGGAGACCAGGATGTCGCGGTTGTAGACGTGGGACAGCTCGTGTCCGATCACTCCGCGCAGCTCGGCCTCGTCGAGCAGCTTGGTCAGGCCGTACGTCACGCACACCGCGGCCTGGCGGGGGCTCCGGCCGGTCGCGAACGCGTTCGGCTGCACCGTCGGCGAGATGTACAGCCGGGGCATCGGCTGGCGTGCCTCGGTGGAGAGCTCTCGCACGATCCGGTAGAGCGTGGGCTGCTCGACCTCGCTGACCGGCCTGGCCCGCATGGCCGACAGAGCGATGCGGTCGGAGAAGAAGTAGGCGACACCGTTGCTCGCCAGGGCGAGCAGGAGCGCGATCCGTGCACCGGTGCCGCCGCCCAACCACGCGCCCACCGCGATTATCAGCGCCGACAGGCCGCCGAGCAGTACGGCGGTGCGCAGACCGTTGTGGTGCAAGGTTCCCCCCTTCGGGGTCTGGGTTCACCTGGTCCAACGATGATGACCCGGTCCTTCGTTCCCCGCCGTGCTCAGCTGAGGGCGGAGTGCGACTTTTCGCACGCTCCAGGACGCATCGTAGGGGCATGGAGTGGGGGCCTGCCGGTACGCGCCCGGGGGCCGTTCGTACGGCTTCCAGGCCGCCGTGCGGGCGCTCGGCGCAGCGTGTCAGCCGAAGGCGGACAGGGAGGTCGCGTTCAGGACGAGCTGGGGAGCGATCGAGAACAGCACGGCCACCGCCACGGCGAGACCGATGGCCAGCCACGTGGCGCGCATCGGGGCAACGCGCTTTGCCGGTGCCGGGGACGGGGACGGGGTGAAGAGGCGGGCTGTCCAGGCGGCGTAGTAGTAGAGGCCGATCACGGTGTTGACGGCCATGATCAGCGCCAGCCACCCCGACGCGCCTCCGACGAGCTCGCGGAAGACGAAGACCTTGGCGAAGAGGCCGGCCAGGCCCGGAGGAAGCCCGGCCAGGCAGACCAGGCAGAATGCCAGCGCGATGCCCGCCAGCGGGCTCCGGAACGCCAGGCCCCGGTAGTCGTCGAGCTCGTTGCGGGCGGCGGTCCTGGAGACGAGCATGACGACGGCGAAGGCGCCGAGGTTCATCGCGGCGTAGATCACCAGGTAGGCCGTGGAGGTGCCGACCGCGGTGCTCTCGGAAAGGAGCGCGGAGGTGGCGGCCGCGGTGTCCCCCGTGGGGGGCGCTGAGCCGGTCGCGGCGATCGCCAGCGGGGCCAGGATGTAGCCGGACTGCGCCACGGAGGACCAGGCCAGCAGGCGTACGGCGGAGCGTTGCCGCATGGCCAGCAGGTTGCCCGCGGTCATGGTCAGCGCGGCGATGACGCCGACGATCGGCGCCCAGGTGGCGGCCTGCCCGGACAGGGCGGCGACCAGTACGAGGATCAGCCCGGCGAATCCGGCCGCCTTGGAGATCACCGACAGCAGCGCGGCCACGGGGACGGGCGCGCCCTGGTAGACGTCGGCCGCCCAGGAGTGGAACGGCACGGCGGCGATCTTGAAGGCGAACCCCGCCACCACGAGGACGACCCCCACCGTGACGACGGTGGGCAGCTCCTGACCCGTCACCGGCAGCTGGCCCGCGAGCACGCCTGGCGCCGGGATCCGGCCGCTGAAGACGGCCGCCAGGCGGGACAGGTAGACGGTGCCCGCGATGCCGTACAGGAGGGAGACGCCGAACAGCATGACGGCCGTCGACACGACCGACACCACGAACAGCTTCACCGCCGCCTCGGACCCGCGCCCGTCGTAGCGCTTCAGCGCGGTGAGGGCGAAGACCGGCAGCGAGACCAGCTCCAGCGCGACCACGAGCATGATGAGGTCTCGGGAGGCAGGCAGGGTGACCGCGCCGACGAGGGTGCAGAGCAGGAGGAAATACCACTCGCCCACCGGAATGCCGCCGCCGTCGAGCTGCGTCATCGACAGCAGGACGACCACCACGGCGGCCACGAGCACCAGGCCCGCGAACACCAGGCTGAACCTGTCCACCACGAACGAGCACAGCTCCGCCTGCCGGCCCGGGCCCGCGAGGTTGGGCGGGACGCAGAAGGTCGATCGGGGCGTGCC
Source organism: Nonomuraea zeae (assembly GCF_005889725.1). GTDB lineage: Bacteria > Actinomycetota > Actinomycetes > Streptosporangiales > Streptosporangiaceae > Nonomuraea > Nonomuraea zeae. Next base: position 6,408 of record NZ_VCKX01000013.1, on the reverse strand, counting down.
GCCCCCGGCGGCCTGGGCGACGACGAGGCCCAGGGAGACCAGGACGCCGGCCAGCGTGACGAGCCCAAGAGTGGCCCTGGTCCGCGGGCGGGCGGGGAGGAACGCGTCGAGCAGCAGCACCAGCCCGGCCACCAGCGCGAGCGCCAGAGGTGGCGCGATCACGAAATAGTCGATCTGCTGGATCATGAGACGGCTCCCAGCAGCGTCTGTACGGGCGGCGTGGTGAGCGACAGGAGCAGGCCGGGCCAGAGGCCGAAGAGCAGGGTCAGGACCACCAGCGGTGTCCAGGCCAGCAGCTCGTAGCCTCTGATGTCGTCCGGTGCCGGCGTCTCAGGGCCGTCGCCTGGAGTCCCTGGAGGCCCTGGAGTCCCTGCAGGCGTGGAAGGGCTGTCGTACGGCTCCGGATATCCCGAGGAGCTGTCGTACGGCTCCAGGGATCCTGAGCGGCTGTCGTAGGGCTCCGGGTTCGAGCCCACCGGATCCAGGGTGGCCGTCGCCGAGCGCGTCTCGGGTGCGCCGAGCGGCACGACGGGGCGTTCGTCCGGAGCGTGTACGCGCGCGGCGCGGGCCTCCGGGCGGCCGTGAGTGACGCGGGACAGCATGACCACGAAGTAGGCGGCGGTGAGGACCGCGCCCAGGCCGCCGATCACCATGTAGGTGAGGAAGAGGCCGCGCGGCAGCCCGTTCGCCGGCTGGAACGCCCCGAGCAACGCCAGCATCTCGCCCCAGAACCCGGCCAGCCCCGGCAGCCCCAGCGAGGCGATGGCGGCGAACGTCAGCACCGAGCCCAGCCGTGGCATCGTCGCGAGCAGGCCGCCGCCCAGCGAGGGCATGTCGGCGGTGTGGTAGCGCTCCTTGATCGCGCCGGCCAGGAAGAACAGCAGGCCGGTGATGAGGCCGTGGGCGACGTTCGCGAAGAGGGCGCCGTTGATGCCGACGGGGGTCAGCGTGGCGAATCCCAGCAGGACGAAGCCCATGTGACCGACCGACGAATAGGCGATCATGCGTTTGAGGTCGCGCTGTGCGAGACAGGCCAGGGCGCCGTAGACGATGCCGACCACGGCGAACGCGCCCAGCCACGGCGCCACCGCCGCCGCGCCCTCGGGGAGGGCCGGGATGGCGATCCGCGCGAAGCCGTACGTGCCCATCTTCAGCAGCACGCCGGCGAGCAGCACGGAGCCCACCGTCGGAGCCTCGGTGTGGGCGTCGGGCAGCCACGTGTGCAGCGGCCACATGGGCGTCTTGACCGCCAGCCCGATGCCGATCGCCACGAACGCCAGGATCTGCACCGATCTCGACATTCCGGCGCCGTGGGACGCGCTCAGCGCCTCGATGTCGAGCGTCCCGGCCTGCGCCCACACGAGCAGCAGGCCGAGGAGCATCACGACCGAGCCGAGCAGCGTGTAGAGGATGAACTTGACGGACGCCGCCCGCCGCCCCTCGCCGCCCCAGATGCCGATCAGGAAGTACATCGGGATGAGCACGATCTCGAAGAACACGAAGAAGAGCAGCAGGTCGAGCGCGAGGAACGTACCGATCATGCCGACTTCGAGCACCAGCAGCGTGAACACGAGCGCCCGCGGCCTGGCGCGCAGCAGCTGCCCGGGGCCGCCGCCGCCACCCCAGCTCAGGTAGACGAAGCAGAGGAACGTCAGCAGCGCCGTCAGCGCGACCAGCGGCAGCGAGATCCCGTCGACTCCGAGATGGAACCGGAGCCCCAGCCCCGGGATCCACGGCACGTCCACCTCGAACTGCGACCGCGCCGCCCCGCCGTAGTCGAACGCCGCCACCATCAGCACGGCCAGCGCCAGCGTGAGGCCGGAAAGGACCATCCCGTACGTACGCAGCACCGGGCGCAGCGCGTGCGGGAAGACGAGCAGCAGGAGGGCCCCGGCCAGCGGCACGGCCAGCATTGCGACGGGAAGCCAGCCCATCATGTGAAGACCACCGCCCCGACCGCGATCAACAGGACACCAGCGAGGAGGCCGCTCACGTAGAGCTGGACGTTGCCGTTCTGGGCCAGTCGCAGCACTCCGGACAATCCGCGCGCCGACCGGCCCGAGCCGCGCACCGCCCCGTCCACGACCACGTCATCCGTCCTGACGACGAGCCTGGCCAGCGCCAGCACCGGCCGGACGAACAGCGCGGCGTAGAGAGCGTCCACGGAGAACGCGCGCTCGCACGGCCCGCGCAGCGGGCCCAGCAGGCGGGCCGGGTCGGCGAGAGGATCGCTGCGCCAGAACGCGTAGACCACCCCGGCGCCGAGCACGGCGAGCACGATGCTGATGGCCGCCACGCCGAGGTCCAGGTGCAGCTCGCCGGCGAAGCCCAGCAGCAGGGCCGGGACCGCGAGGAGGATGACGGGGACGAGCATGGTCCGGGGGGCCTCGGTGACGTCCACGATGTGGGCGGTGCCGGGCTCCGGCTCGGGCAGCGCGACGGTCCTGGCCTCGCCGAAGAAGGTGCGCAGCCAGGCTCTGGCCGCGTACGCGCCGGTGACGGCGACGGTCGCGAGGGCGCAGCCGTACAGGAGGAGGGCGGCGGCGTCCGTGAGCCCGCCGCTGGTCAGCGCGTCGTCCATGGCCAGCAGGACGCCGTCCTTGCTGAAGAAGCCGCTGGCCGGCGGGATGCCCATCAGGGCGGCGAACCCGATCGTCATCGTCACGAACGTCACCGGCAGCTCCCGGCGCAGCCCGCCCATCTGGGTCATCAGGTTGGAGCCGACGTGGTGGATGACCGCGCCCGCGCAGAGGAACAGCAGGGCCTTGAACGCGCCGTGGGTCAGCAGGTGGAAGATGGCCGCCGTGTCGGAGCCCGCGGCCAGGCCACCCGCCATGTAGGCGAGCTGGCTGACCGTGGAGTAGGCGAGCACGCGTTTCAGGTCGTCCTGGGCGAGCGCGGCCAGCGCGGCGCCCAGCATGCCGAGCCCGGCCAGGACCGCGAGCACGTCGAGGGTGGGCCGGGCGGCGAGGAACACCGGGAAGAGCCTGGCCACGATGAAGATGCCGGCGGCGACCATGGTGGCGGCGTGGATCAGCGCGCTGATCGGCGTCGGGCCCGCCATGGCGTCGGGGAGCCAGGTGTGCAGCGGGACCTGCGCGCTCTTGCCCGCCACCCCGGCCAGCAGCAGCATCGTGGCGGTCACCAGGGTGGCCGCGGACATCTCGGGCACCTTGCTCACCACGTCGGCGATGCGGAAGCTGCCCGCCGCCGTGCCGAGCACGAAGATGCCGAAGAGGAAGCCGACATCGCCCAGGCGGGTGACGAGGAACGCCTTGATCGCCGCGCGCGAGTTGTCGCGGTCTTCCCACCAGTGGCCGATGAGGAGGTAGGAGCAGAGGCCCATGATCTCCCAGCCCACGTAGAGGACCAGGAGGTCGCCCGCGTAGACGACCAGGAGCATGGCGCTGGTGAACAGGCTGATGAACGCGCTGTAGGAGGGGTAGCGCGGGTCGTCCTTGAGGTAGCCGACCGAGTAGACCTGCACGGCCAGGGCCACCGCGGTCACCAGGACGCCGAGGATGCTCGACAGGTTGTCGGCCTGGAGGGTGAGCGAGATCGGGATGCCGCCGGTGACGATCGTGCCGTAGGTCTGGCCGGTGGGGCGGGACGTGGTGGCGCCGTTGAGATAGGCGAAGCCGGGGTCCCAGGCGAGCCAGGTGGCGAGGATCGCCGCGGCGGCTGTGGGGATGATCGCCAGCCAGGCGGCACGGGTGTTGGCGCGTTTGCCGGCTGCGGCCTCCGCTACGGCCTGCCCGGATGCTCCTGTTTGTCGTGTTGTGCTGGTTTGTGGGGTGGTGGTGGTTTTGTTGTTGTTGTGGGGTGGGCGTCGGTGGGGCCAGCGTGGGAGCAGGAGGCCCGCGAAGGCTGCGAGGGCTAGGAGGAGTACGGCCAGCAGTGGGAACGTCGTCATCGCGGACCACCTCGTTTGACGGGCTGCTCGCCCGCACGACCGCCGTCGGTCTCCGCCTTGCCGCCTGCCTGACCTGCCTGGTTCGCCTGCCCGGCTTGCTCGGCCTGGCCCGCCTGCTCGGCCTGGCCTGCTTGCTCTACCTGGCTCGCCTGGCTCTCTTCGGTCGGCTGCTCTGCTTGGTTTGCGTTCTGTGGATGAACGTCGGTGTCCGCAGGGTTGTGGGCGGTTTGGCCTGGTGATGCTGCCGGGATCGGCGAGAGGCCGCCAGGCTCATGGCTGCTGGGTGTCGCTGCCGCCGCCGTGGCCGCCGCCTGATCGTCGCCGAGCTTGACGGGTGCATCGGGCTCGCCGAGTGCGGCCGGTTCGCCGGGTGCGTCGGACGCGCTGAGTGCGTCGGGCTCTGCGAGGTCGCGTAGATGGTCGATGTCGACGGTGCGGCGGTTGCGGTAGAGCGCCAGCACGATCGCCAGGCCCAGCCCCACTTCGGCGGCCGCGATGACGATGACGAAGAGGGTGAGCACCTGGCCGCTGTGCAGGCGGTCGCCCAGCCAAACGTCGAACGCCACCAGGTTGAGGTTGACGGCGTTGAGCATCAACTCGACCGACATCAGCACGAGGATCGTGTTGCGCCGGGCGAGCACGCCGTAGACGCCGACGGAGAAGAGGAGCGCGGAGACGACCGCCGGGTAGACGATGTGCACTACCTACCCCCGGTCTGGTCGGGTGGCGAGCTGGGCTGGGCCTGGTCGGGTGGTGCGGTGTCGCCTGGCGGAGGGCTGGCGTCCTCGCTTGGGGGTGGGCCGCCGGGAATGTCCGTACGGGACAGCACGATGGCACCGATCAAGGCGGCGAGCAGCAGCACGGACAGCGCCTCGAAGGGCAGCACCCAGGTGGCGAACACGCTCGCGCCCAGCGCTTCCGCGCCTCCCGCGCCCGGCTTGAGCGGGGTGTAGGCCGTACGGAAACCGTCGATCACCACCGTGACCAGGACGGCCGCCGTCGCCACCGCCACCACCGCGGCGACCAGCCGGTTGCCGCTGTCGAGGTCGGCGGAGCGGCCGATGGGCGCGCGGGTGAGCATGATGCCGAACAGCATCAGCACCACCACCGCACCGACGTAGATCAGGACCTGCACCCAGGCCACGAACTCGGCGGTCAGCACGAGATAGCCCCCGGCCAGCGCGCCGAAGCTCACCACGAGCCAGAGCGCGGCATGGACCAATTGCCGGGTCATGACAACGAGCAGCGCCGATCCGACCGCTACCGCGCCCAGCAGCAAGAAGACGACCTCTTGCCCGGTGGGTGACAGGTAGGAGGGCACCGCTTCGGTCACGACTCCTCCTCGGACTCCCTCGTCTCGTCAGGGTCGAGCCGCCCCGGCGGTCGGATGGACCGTGGATCGGCCATCCTGCGTCGGCGCGGGCTCGCGGAAGAAGTCTGCTCCTCCGGCCCGGACTCCGGTTGCGGTTCACCCGTGGCTGTGGACAAGTTTTGTGCGGGCGGCTGGCCTGTGGATGAAGCCGGTCCCCCGGGCCCGGGTTGCCCCGACTCTGTGGAGGGTCCGGTGCCCGTCTCCGTGGAGGGTCTGGTGCCTGTCTCCGTGGAAGGTCCGGTCTCTGTCTCCGTGGGCCCGGCGTTTGTCTCAGGCGCCGATGACGAGCTGGCGTCCGTCTCGGGCGCTGATGGTGAGCCGGTGTCCCTCTCGGGCCTTGAGGGCGAGCCGGAGCCCGTCTCGGGTGTGGACGGCGAGCCGGAGCCCGTGGCGTCGGGTGCCGACGAGCCCGAGTCTCGTCCGTCCTCGGTCGTGGAGCCGGTGGCCGTCCTGGCCTCTGTTGAGGAGCCGGTGTCGCTTCCGCCGGCCGTCTCAGGGCTGGTTCCAGGCTCCGTGCCTGTGGACGAGCCGGTGTCGCTGCCGGTCTCCGGTCTGGGGCTCGGCTCTCCGCTTCCTGAGGAGTCGGCCTCATGGCTGGTGCCGGGCTTTCCGCCTGTGGAGGAGCCGGTGTCCTTCTCGTCATGAGTTGAGGAGGGCGGGACGTCGGACTGTGGACGGGCGGGGAGCGCGCCGGGGGGACGGATTCCGCGTACGTTCGAGGTCGCGCGGCGCGGCCGCCCGCCTCTGGGCTCGGGGCTTGGTTGCGCCTGCGTGCTCTCGCCGGGCGCGCCCGGGGGCGGCTCCGTTGCGCTCGTCGAGGGCTTCGGCGGCGCGCTGGGGCCGGCTTGCCTGGGAGTCTCGTCGCCAGCGGAGGTCTCCGTTGCGGACGTGCCGTCTGCGGGAGCCTCCGTGGCGGGCGTCTCGCCCCTGCTGGTCTTGCTAGCAGGCTCCTCGCCCGCAGGAGGTGTCGTCCTGGCGGGTGTACCGGATGCTGGTGGCTCGCCCGTCGGAGGCGTTGCAGCGGGCTTGCCAGGCGCTGGCGATTCCGGGGCGGCGGTGGTGCCTGCGGGTGCTGGCGGCGTGGATCGGCCTGCTCTGGGGGGACGGGCGGCATCCGTTGTAC
>NZ_VCKX01000139.1 GCF_005889725.1 Nonomuraea zeae | reverse complement strand
GAGGGGGCCTGATAGCCGGCGGGCGTGCGCGAGGCGGCGGGTGGGTTCGCGCCGGCGACCGTGCCCGACACGGTGGGCAGCGCCGAACGGCCGGGTGCGGTGGACGAGAGCCGCGACGGCGTCGGTGTGGGCTTGACGATGGTGGAGGCTTCGGGCATGCCGTTGCCCTCGCCCGGCCACTCAGCCGCGTCGAGCGTCCGCACGGTGGACGACCCGCCGATCAGCACGGCGGCCATGGCGAGCATCAGCGTCCCGACCAGCACCCCGGTGGCCATCAGCGCCTGTCGCCCCCGCTCGGCCGGCGCGCCCGCCTCGGCGCCCGTCCCCGCCCCGGCGTGTGTGCCCGGCGCGAAGCCCGGTTCGGTGTGTGCGCCGGGTGCGAAGCCCGGCTCGCCCCGCACACCCGGTGTGAAGCCCGGCTTGCCCTGCGCGCCCGATGTGAAGCTCGCCCCGGCGTGTGTGTCCGGTGTGAAGCCTGGCTCGCCCTGCACACTCGGTGTGAAGCCCGGTTCGGCCTGCGTGCCGCGCGCGGGGGACGTGTCGTGGTTGCCGGGCGTGCCCGGCTCGGTGTCCGTGACCGGGTGGGTGAACTCGCCGCCGGGGTCGCCGGGCTCGGCCTGGGGTCGGTGCGTTCGGGTCACGGTTCAAATGTAGAGACGCAACCGCACTCATCGGGCCGATGTACGAGTAAGTCCGGATAAATCACAGGCAACCGTGATCATCTACACCGGGACGTACTGGATCAAACGAGGGCGCAGCCGATCAGCACGCGCACAGCAGGCCGCGCATCGCCGTCTCCAGGCAGAGGTCCGAATGCGCGGGGATCGGCCACGGGAAGCGGATGAGCGACTCGTCCACCCGCACGGTCGCCCCGAAGCGGTCCAGCTCCCACAGCCACACCTCGCCCACCTGCTCCCCGAGCTGCCTGGACACCCCGGCGGTGAGCTGCGGCCGGTGCGAGGCGTTGACGTGGGCGAGCACCCGCTCGGCCGTCTCGCCCAGCGGGTCGGGGCAGGCGTTCAGATAGTCGTCGGCGTCGAGCAGCCCCGACTCCTGCCCGGTCAGATAGACGACCTGGCCCACGTCCAGCCGCAGCAGCCGGGGCGCGTCCCGCTGCCCGAACCGCTCCAGCGCGTCGAAAAGGCTCTCGTCCGCACTGTGCGCGGCCACCGCGACCGCCGCCGCGCGGGCCTCCAGCTCGGGTACGGCCTCCGCCCACCCCTGCACCTCCAGCAGCCCGCGCGGATGCGTGACGGTGCCCAGTTGCCGCATCGCCGTCAGGTTCACCGCGACGACGGCGTCCTCGCGCAGGCCGTGCAGCGGCTCGCCGGGCAACACCAGGAGCACGGGCCGCCCGCGCTCGTCCACGCCGCCACGGGCGGGCGACGGCGCGCCGTCGACGGACAGCTTGGCGACGCTCGCGGTCGCGGCGAGGGTGCGCACCCGCTCGGGGATCGGCAGCATGACGCCTCCTTGAGAACAGCAGTAATAATAGGTTAGGCTTGCCTAAGTAAGGAATACCTAATCACATTGAGGTGAACGTGCGCTACACCGGCCCGAAGGTACGACTGTCGCGTCGCGCGGGCGTCCCGCTGACCAGGAAAGCCGTCCGCTACTTCGAGCAGCGGCCCTACCCTCCGGGCGAGCACGGCCGTAAGACCAACCGCCGCACCACCGGCGACTACGGGTTGCGGCTGATGGAGAAGCAGAAGCTGCGCTGGTACTACGACGTGTCCGAGCGCCAGCTGCGCCGCTACTGGGACCTCGCCGTACGCAAGTCCGGCGCCTCCGGCGCCGAGCTGGTCACGCTGCTGGAGAGCCGCCTGGCCTCGGTCGTGCTCCGCGCGGGCCTGGCGCCGTCGATCTACGCGGCCAGGCAGTACATCAACCACGGGCACATCGCCGTGGACGGCCGCAAGGTGGACATCCCCAGCTATCTGGTCAAGCCGGGCCAGGTGATCACGGTCAGGGAGCGGTCGCGCAGGATGCAGCCGTTCGTGGCCGCCGCCGAGGGTGTGCACGCGGACGAGCGCATCGCGCCCTACCTGTCGGTCGACCACGCCGACCTGCGCATCACCATGACGAGCCGGCCCGAGCGCGAGCAGATCTCCATCCCGGTGGACGAGCAGCTCGTGGTGGAGTTCTATTCTCGTTAGCCGTGACCGAAGCGGGAGAGCGCCACGCGAGCTGGCTCGAGCTGTTCTTCGACCTGGTCGTCGTCGTGGCGGTGGCGCAGCTCGCCCACCGGCTCGAACATCCGACGTGGGCGAACGTCGGGCTGTTCGTGCTGCTCTACTACGCCGTGTGGAGCGTGTGGACGACGCTGACGCTCTACTCCAACGTCCGGGGCGAGCGCACCCGCCTGCGCAGCATGCTGATCGGCATGTTCGGCATCGCCGTGATGGCCGCCGCCGCGCCGGACGTCGCCCACGAGATGGCGCCCGGCCTGACGCACGACGGCTGGTTCATGGCCGCGTACATCGTCTGCCGGATCAGCGCGGCGCAGTCCCTGCAGCGGTCCGGCACGATCATGACGGCGTGGCCCGCGGCCCAGCTCGGCGCGGGCCTGACGCCGTGGCTGGTCTCCATCTGGGTCGAGCCCCCATGGCGGTACGCGCTGTGGGGGCTGGCGCTCGTCCTCGACATGCTCTTCTCCATCCGGAGCAGCCGCCGCCCCGAGCGCATGATCGACGAGATGCGGCGCCAGGCCGAGCGGCTGGAGCAGCGCAGGGCCCGCGCGGGCGGCCCGGCGCACCCGGCCTTACGGCCCACCGCCGCCGTGCTCGACCCGGCGCACCTGGGGGAGCGGCTCGGCCTGTTCGTGATCATCGTGCTCGGCGAGGCCGTCATGCAGGTCGTGATGGCCTCCTCCGGGCACTCCTGGGAGCCGCCCCTGGGGCTGGCGGCGGCGGCCGGATTCGGGCTGATCGTCACGCTGTGGTGGCTCACCCTCCAGTACGGCGTGAGCGCCGTGCCCGGAGCCCACGAACGCGGCCTGCGGGCGTACGTGGCCCTGCCCGCGCACTTCGCCATGACGGCGGGCATCACCGCGACCGCGGCCGGGCTCGGCGTGGTCGCGGCCGAGCCGGCCGGGCACCTGCACGGGGGCGTCGGCTGGGTGCTGGGCGGCGGGCTGGCCGTCTATTTCGCCGCCTCCACCGCGCTCGGCCTGGCCACCAGGGCGGAGCGGCGCTGGATCTGGGGCTGGGCGGTGCCCACCATTGTCGCGCCGCTGGCGGTGGCCGCGGTCTCCGGGCTGCTGGCCGCCTGGGTCGTGGTCGCGCTGCTGCTGGTCATCGCGCTGTGGCGGGTGGTCTACCGGCCGCGCGGCGGCCGGCCGGGCGGCTCAGTCGAGAACGTTCTCCCGGCGTAGCGCAGCGACCTCCTTGCGCAGCTCGGTGAGCTCCTGGAGGATCCGCTGGGTCTGGTTCGCGGTGGTGTCCTCCATCGCGGCCCGTTCCTCCGCGCTCTCCTCGTCCATCGCGCTGACCACCACCGCCAGGAAGAGATTGAGCACCACGAACGTGCACACCAGGATGAAGATGGTGAAGAAGATCCAGGCCGTGGGGTGCTCGTCCATCACGTCCCTGGCGATGTTGCCCCAGTCGTCGCCCGTCATCGTCTGATAGAGGGTGAACAACGAGGTCGGCAGGCTGCCGAAGCGGTCGGGCGCGGCCTGCCCGTACAGCTTGGTGGCCATGACGGCGGCCACGTAGAGCACCAGGGACAGCAGCACCACGATCGAGCTCATCCCCGGCATCGCGCGCAGCAGTGCCGACACCACGCGCCGCAGGCTCGGCACGACCGAGAGCAGCCGCAGGGCGCGCAGGATGCGCAGCGAGCGCAGCACCGACAGGCCGCCCGTGGCGGGCGCGAGGGCGATGGCGACGATCAGGGTGTCGAAGATGTTCCACGGGTCACGGAGGAACTCCGAGCGCTCGACGTAGACCTTGGCGAGCAGCTCGACGACGAAGATGTAGAGCGCGACGTGATCGACCACGGTGAGCAGGTGACCGTGGCTTTCGACCACGGCCGGGAAGGTCTCGAGGCCGAGCGTGGCCGCGTTGATCAGGATGACACCGATGATGAACTGCTGGAAACGCCGGTTGGCGAGGAAGGCGCGGGTGCGTTCACGCACGGGGGCTGGCTCCTAAGGGATCGAACATATGCCCCACCATGATGACGCAACATGATCAAGAGCAGGACTGTGGTATAAATCCCACCTGACAGCCAGCCGGCGAGGGGGGCCGAGCCACCGTGTCCTATCCGCATTACGGCCCATCCGCCTACGGGCCACCGCCGCAGACCCATCCCAACGGCACCACCATCCTCGTGCTGGGCATCCTGAGCCTGGTGGTCTGCACGTTCATCGGCCCGTTCGCCTGGGTGATGGGCAACACGGCGCTGCGCGAGATCGACGAAAGCGGCTATTACTACGACAACCGCAGCGCGGTCCAGGCCGGGCGCATCTGCGGGATCATCAGCTCGGTGATGCTGATCCTCGTCGCCGGGTTCCTGGTGCTGGTCTTCGGGATGGCCCTGGTCACGGGCGGCTTCTCGTCATAGCGGCGCTCGCCGGCCTCACCGCGCGCCGTAGTCGCCGAGCCCCGACTCCAGCAGGTCGAACGCCCGCTCCGCCTGCGCCCTGAGATCGGGCTCGATCTCCTCCCAGACGTCTCCGGCCAGCATCCTGGCCACCGCGTAGCCGGTCAGGATGCGGGTGGTGCCGAGGATGTGCGCCGCCACCGCCTGCGGGAGAAGGTCGTCCGGATCGGTGTCGAGCTCGTCGGCCAGCAGCCGCGCGAGCCCCTCCTCCCGTTCGACGTGCATCTCGCGGAGCCGGGCGACCAGGGCCTGGCTGGCGTTCACGATCCGGGCGAACACGTCGCTGCCCAGGTTGAGCCCGTAGCGCCAGTCGCGCGTGTCGATCGCGTCGAGATAGTCGCGCCGGAAGGCGCGCACCACGCTCTCTCCCGGCTCGCGCCCGCGCAGCACCTGCTGCGGCAGGTCCACCGCCAGCTGCTGCCGGTCGGCGAACAGATCCTCCTTCGTGCTGAAGTAGTTGAACACCGTGTTGACCGACACGTCGGCCGCTCGCGCCACCTCTGCCACGGTCACATCGTCGAACCCCCGCGCCATGAACAGCCCCATCGCGATGTCCGCGATGCGCTGCCTGGTCTCGCGCTTCTTCCGCTCCCGCAGCCCCTCTTCCACGCCTCCATCGTACCCAATTTGCAGTGACACCAAATTTGTGGCTACCCTAATTTTGGAGGCGATGAAAGTGATTGAGACTTCAGGTCTGAGCAAGACCTTCGACGGTGGCGTCGAAGCGGTCGCGGGCGTGGACATGTCCGTACGGCCGGGCGAGATCGTCGGGTTCCTCGGCCCCAACGGCGCGGGCAAGACGACGACCATGCGCATGCTGACCACGCTGCTGCGCCCCAGCGCGGGCACCGCCACGGTGGCGGGCCACGACCTGCTCGGCGACTCCAGGCACGTACGCAGGCGCATCGGCTACGTCTCCCAGGGCGGCGGGATCCTGCCCATGGTGCCGCCGGCCGGCGAGCTCGTGCTCCAGGGCATGCTCTACGGGCTGAGCCGCCAGGCCGCCACGGACAAGATGGCCGAGGTCCTGGCCAGGCTGGGCCTGACCGGGCTGGAGTCGAAGCCGGCCGCCGCGCTCTCCGGCGGTCAGCGCCGCCGCTTCGACATCGCGTTCGCCCTGCTGCACGACCCGGTCCTGCTCTTCCTCGACGAGCCGACGACCGGGCTCGACCCGCAGAGCCGGGCCAACCTCTGGGACCACATCCGTTCGCTACGCGACGAGAAGGGCATGACGGTGTTCCTCACCACCCACTACCTCGACGAGGCCGACGCGCTTTGCGACCGGCTGCTGATCATCGACCACGGCCGGATCGTCGCCGAGGGCACCCCGGCCGGGCTCAAGTCCGGCGGGCGCACGCTCGACGACGTGTTCCTCGACATCACCGGCAGGTCGCTGCGCGAGGAGGCGGGCGTCTGATGGTGCGCGACACCTGGGTGCTGTTCCGCCACGGCGTGCAGGTCACGCTGCAGCAGAAGGTCGGCATCATCTTCGGCGCGATCCAGCCGCTGCTCTTCCTGGTGCTGTTCGGGCCCATCTTCGCCACGTTCGGCACCTGGGAGACGCTCGTCCCCGGCCTCATCATCCAGCTCGGGCTGATGAGCATGGGGCTGGCGGGCTTCGGCGTGGTCTTCGAGAAGCGCTCCGGCGTGCTGGAGCGGATGCGCGTCACCCCGGCCAGCCGCCTGGCGCTCCTGCTCGGCCGCGTGCTCAACAACGCGCTCACGCTGGTCGTGCAGATGGTGCTGCTCCTCGCGGTGGCCTTCGCGCTGGGCCTGCGGGCGCCGCTGCTCGGGCTGGCCGGCGGGCTCGTGCTGATCGTGGTGCTCGGCACGAGCCTGGCGGCGCTGTCGTACGCCATCGCGCTGACCATGAACGAGAGCCTGTTCGCGCCCGTGATGTCCACGGCGGTGCTCCCGCTGATCCTGCTGTCCGGCTCCTTCCTGCCGATGTCGATGGCGCCGGGCTGGCTCGACGCCATCTCGCACATCAGCCCGTTCAGGTACGTACTGGAGGCGCTGCGCGACCTGTTCGCCGGGCGCTACCTGACGGGCACCGTCGGCGTGGGCGTGGCGGTGACCGTGGTCTTCGCCGTGGTCAGCCTCACGATCGGGACGCGGGTGTTCAACAGGGAGAACGCCTGAGCGGGCGGGGGCGGGTCAGGCCACGCTCTTGGCCCGCCGCTGCAGCGCGGCGATGATCCCCGCCGGGTCCACGATCCCGTAGCCGTAGTCGTAGTCGAACCCCACCTCGCTGCGGTCCTCCGCGGTGCGCCGCAGCAGCGCCCGCAGCTGGGCGGGGGACAGCCTGGTCGACGGCCAGCGGGTGCGCACCGCGGCCACGAGCCCGGCGGCCACGGGCGTCGCCGCGGAGGTGCCGGAGTCGGGCTCGCGCTCGCCGAACGCCCTGGACCCGGAGAAGTGCGTGTACGCGCAGACGTCGGGCTTGCGCGCGGTCAGCCGGCCGGGCCCCTGCGAGGAGTAGCCCACCCGCTCGCCGTTGACGTCGATGCCGCCGATGGACAGGGCCTTCGGATGGGAGTTGGCGCCCACGATGGGCCTGGCCGGGTAGGCGCAGCGGCCGTCGGGGCACTCGCGCCCGCAGTTGCCCGCCGCGAACAGCACGTCGGCCCCCGCACGGTCCAGGCTCGCCACCATCAGGTTGAACGGGTGCGCGGCGTTGTCGGAGTAGTTGCCCGGATGCCCGACCGGGAAGTCCCACTCGGCGGAGAACGACCCCCACGAGTTGTTCACCACCAGCGCCCTCGACTCGGCGGGCTGGGCGTCGAGCACGTTGCGCAGGTGCGCGAACGCCGCCACCGCGTCCGACAGCAGCCCGTCCAGGGCCGAGCCCCCCGGCCGGGTGGACAGCAGCACCGGGATGTCGATCAGCGTGGCCTGCGGCGCGGCGATGAGCGCGTCGAACGCGCACATCGTCCCGTGATCGACCTCGAACTCGCCCGGCCGGCCCGGCACGCCCGACGGGCTCCAGCACCGCGCCGCGTCGAGCGTGACGCCCCGGCCGAGCTGCCTGGCCGTGTGGGCCGCGTTGATCCCCGTGTCGAGCACCGCCAGCGCCACCCCGGCGCCGTCGAGGCCCTCGGCGTGCAGCCCGGGGACGTTCAGCAGCCGCTCCACGTCGTGCCAGTCGCCGACCGGCGGATCGCCGCCGCACGTCGGCGTGGACTCGATGACCGGGTCGGCGAACACGCCCACCACGTCGGGCCTGAGCGCGGGCAGCAGCGTCACCCTGGAGGCCAGCTCGTCGTCGGAGATGGTGCCGCGCACCAGCACGGAGGCGTCCTCCGCGGCCAGCGAGAAGTCGAGCGGCTGGTTCAGCGAGAGCGGGTCGCCGCCCGCGAGCGGAACGGGTCTCGGCAGGGCCACCGGCACGAACGCCGGGTCGAGCTCGACGCCGGGCAACCCGTCGGCGACGTCCGCCGTGGTGGCGGTCCGGCCGGGATCGGCGACCGCCGCGACCAGATCGGGAGAGGGGCGGAGCTGAATCAGGACCCGCATGAGTCACCACCGAACGATGTGGAGGGAAACGAACGTCCCAACATTCCTTCATCTGCCGGTGCGCGTCCAGCGTATCTCAGGGGTTTTGACCTGCAATAATGCCGCATTCCTCGCGAAGTGGACGACATTTCTTCTGGGCCGTCAGACTTCCTTGTTTTCGGTCTGTTCACTACGGTGAAGCACCATGACGCTCCAGGCGCAGAAGCCGGTCACTGGCGGGGAAAAGGATCACTGGCTGGCGGTGCGGCCGAGACTCATCCTCGCCAGCGCGTTCATGCTCTTCCTAGAGCTGGCGTTGATCCGGTGGACCGGCTCGAACATCGTCCACCTCAGCTATTTCACGAACTTCGTGCTGCTGGGCTCGTTCCTCGGCATCGGGCTGGGGTTCCTGCGCGTGGGGCGCTCGCGGCGGCAGCCGTACTACTCGCCGGTCGTGCTCGCCGTGCTGGTCGTCATCGTCTCGACCTTCCCCGTGACCGTGGACCGGAACACCGAGGGCATCCTCTACTGGACGAGCCTGGGCACCGTCGGACCGCCCGCGTGGCTGATCCTGCCGGTCATCTTCTGCGCCGCGGCGCTGGTGCTCATGGGTCCCGCCGAGCTGGTCGGACGCTGCTTCCCCGAGCTGCCGCGCCTTGAGGCCTACCGCTACGACCTGATCGGCAGCCTCACCGGGATCGCGGCGTTCACCGCGCTGTCGTTCCTGAGCGCGCCCCCGGTCTTCTGGGGGCTGATCGCGGCCGTCTGCTACGGCCTGCTGCTGATGCCCCGCCCGCGTACGCTCTACGTGGGCCTGGTGACCGTGCCCTCGCTGGTCGTGGTCGGCCTGCTGCTGACCGAGACGCTGACCGCCGGAGCCATCTGGTCGCCCTACTACAAGGTCACCTTCAGGCAGCTCCAGCAGGCTGGCATCCTCGTCACCGACATCGCGGTCAACGGCATCCCGCACCAGCAGGCCGTCCCCGCCGCCGCCCGCCTGCAGTGGGAGGCCCAATACGGGCTGCCGTACGAGCGGACCAGCAAGCCGCCCAAGGACGTGCTCATCGTCGGCGCGGGCAGCGGCACCGACGTGGCGATCGCGCTGTCCAAGGGCGCCAACCGGGTGGACGCCGTGGAGATCGACCCCAAGCTGCGCGAGCTCGGCGGCTCGGTCCACCCCGACAAGCCGTACGACGACCCGCGCGTCACCACCCACGTCACCGACGGACGGGCCTTCCTCGAGCGCTCAAGCGACAAGTACGATCTGATCCTCTTCGCCCTGCCCGACTCGCTCACCCTCGTCTCCGGCGCCAGCTCGCTGCGCCTGGAGAGCTACCTGTTCACCGAAGAGGCCATGAAGGCCGCCCGCGCCCACCTGCGGCCGGGAGGCACCTTCTCGATGTACAACTACTACCGCGAGAGCTGGCTGGTCGACCGGCTCGCCCTGACCATGCAGAGCGCGTTCGGCCACAAGCCGTGCGTCGACGTGGTCAGCACCGCCGGGCAGCAGGCCGTGATCACCGCCGGCGTGACCGCCTCGGCCCAGCGCTGCGCCACCGAGTGGCCGGGCGCCGCCGCGGGCACCCCGCAGCCGGCCGACGACGACCGTCCGTTCCTCTACCTCAAGGACGCGACGATCCCGCCGATCTACATCATCACGCTCGGCCTGATCCTCATCGTCAGCCTGCTCGCCGTCCGCTTCGTGGCCGGCCCCTACGGCAGGATGCGCCCGTACGCGGACCTGTTCCTGCTCGGCGTGGGCTTCATGCTGCTGGAGACGAAGAGCGTGACCGGGTTCGCGCTGCTGTTCGGCACCACGTGGGTGGTCAACGCGATCGTCTTCGCCGGCGTGCTGGTCGCGGTGCTCGCCGCCGTCGAGGTGACCCGCCGCTTCCGCATGCCGCCGCTGCCCGTCATGTACGCCGTGCTCTTCGCGGGCCTGCTGCTGGCCTGGCTGGTGCCGAACTCCTGGCTGCTGTCGCTGCCGCTGCCGCTGCGCGCGGTGGCGGCCGTCACCGTGGCGTTCCTGCCGATCTTCGCCGCGAACGTGGTCTTCGCCAAGCGCTTCGCCGACACGGCCGACGCGACCACCTCCTTCGGCGCGAACCTGCTGGGCGCGATGGTGGGCGGCTGCCTGGAATATGTGGCGCTGGTGATCGGGTACAAGGGCCTGCTGATCGTCGCGGCGGTGCTCTATCTGGGCGCCCTGGTGCTGCTCCCCAGAAAGGCCGCCGTCACGGGGTGACGGGCGCGTTCCGCGATTAGGAGAATGGCGCCTTCCGAGGGTCATGCATTTCTCCGCCGGGTGTCTGACGTGCTGCATCGCGGCACTCCTGCACCTCTGTAACGCCTTGACACACGGTCAGGTGAATAGTTTGCGCTCCGGGTTGATTTGTCGTCGGTCCGGAGGTGAGCTAGAGATGCCGTCAGTCATGCGGGCATTGATCATTGGCCCTGAAAAAGGAAATCCGTCTTTTCGCGGAGGAGGTGCGAGATCGGGGGTGACGTCCAGTAAGCCCACGAAAAAAGGTGAACAATCATGGCGATACAAGGAGCAGCCAGGATAGATGTCGAGCGTGCCCTGCGGCACGAATCGGAGCCGGTGCCGGCCGGCCGCGCGGAGCAGGTCGCCGGAGCGCTCCCCAAGCGAATGCTGTTCGCGACACCCGTACCGGAGACCCCCGGGGACGCGCCCGCTCCCCACGCGACGTGGGCGCTCACCTCCGCCTGGTCCCACCGGGGCCAGATCGCCACCGGAACCGCCGCGATCCACTACGGCGCGGGACACGACCGCCTCATCCAGCCGATGGTCTTCGCGGACGGGTTCGGCCACGGATCCAGCCACCTCCCCGCGTTCTGGCAGCAGCTCAACGCGCCCTACCCGCCCCGCAGGCACCGCCTGCTCGACCAGCTCCTCGCCCAGGGCATCGACGTCGTGCTGCTCGGCTTCGGCGCCCGGCACATCCACATCCAGGCCAACGCCGGGGTGGCGGCCGCCTGCATCAGGCGGGTCATCGCGGAGCGGGCCGGCGGGACGCCGCTCATCGTCGGCGGTCTCGGTAGCGGCGGGCTGATCACCCGCTACGCGCTGGCGGAGATGGAGAGCCGCGGCGAAGACCATCAGACGATGACGTACCTGTCGTACGACACGCCGCACAACGGCGCGTGGCTGCCGCTGATCCTGCAGCAGCTCGCGTACTTCTCCGAGACCCTCGCCCCGGGAGAGCCGGGACAGGCGGACCTGATCAGGAGCCCCGCCGCGCAGCAGCTGCTGTGGGCGTGGGTCGAGAGCGCCCGCTACTCCGGGCCGGTCGCCACCGCCAGCCCGCTGCGCACCGCCTTCATCGAGGACCTGCGGCGGGTGGGCTGGTTCCCCGTCCGGCCCCGCAAGCTCGGCGTGGCCAACGGGGCCGCCGACGGGACCGGCAGGAACGTGCCGCCGGACGCCCTCGTGTTCGAGTGGAGCGCGCTGGACGGCCTCGCCGGGGCCACCGTCCGCACCCAGCCGGACCGCGGCACCACCAAGTACGTCGGCGGCATGCGGGCGCTGCCGCTGTGGTCCAGCAAGAGCTACACCAGCGACGTCGCGCCGTTCGACGGAGCGCCGGGCGGGACGCTCGCCTCGTACGGCCTGCTCGCCGACGAGTTGGGCGTGCCGATCGAGACCCGCTACAGGTCGGCCTGCTTCGTCCCGTCGGTGAGCGCCGTCGCCCTCCAGTACGACCCGTTGGAGTGGACGGTCGACCTCTACACCGACATCACCGCCCTGTCGCCCGAGCACAGCCAGCTCGACGACTACCAGTGCGACGCCGACAACTCCGAGCACGGCCAGGTGACCGCCACCCTGGCGGAGTGGATCGTGGGCCAGCTCGCCAAGTGAGGCCGCCGCCGGACGAGAGGTGAGGCCGCCGAGCACCTCTCGCCGTCCCGCCCACCCCGGGGTGGGCGGGACCACCGGCCGGCCGGTGGAAGGACCTCAGAGCGGCCCTTGCCGGGCCGCCGGAGGAGCCGAGACCCAGGGCGCCTGACGGCGTTCCCGCGGGCCCGCTGAGTGGCCGCTAGAGGCCGCAGAGCTCCTCAAGGGACTTGGCGCCGCTCTTCTGGCTGCTGTTCCTGGTCGGCGTCTGGGTCGGGGTGGCGCGGGTCGGCGTCGGGGAGGCGGCCGTGAGGCTCGGGGAGGCGGTCACGTTCGCCGTCTTGGCCCGGGCGGGCCGGGTCGAGTCGCTGATCGCCTTGCGCGCGGCCTGGCGGATCTTCACCCAGTCGGGGCGGCCCGAGTAGAAGTCCGGCGGCACGAACTGCAGGCTGGAGATCTTGGCGTCCTTCACCTTGACGGCCAGCTCGACCAGCGGCTGCACCAGGTCACGCGGGATGTTCGTCTGGGCCAGGCGCTTGGCCGCGTGCGCGATCTTGTCGAACTTGGTGAGGATCACCGTGGGCGTGGCCTGCTGGGCGAAGGCGCCGATGACGCAGCGCTGGCGGCTCATGCGCGAGAAGTCGTCGCTGCCGACGCGGGAGCGGCCGTACCAGAGGGCCTCCTCGCCCGACAGCTTCTGGTAGCCCGCCTTGATGGTGCCCGCCGTGCCGTAGAGACCGCCCCATTTGACGTCCTGCTCCACCCGGATCTTGAGGCCGCCGATGGCGTCCACGAGATCGGCGAAGCCGTACATGTTCATCATCATGTAGTAGTCGATCTTGAGGTTCAGCGTGTAGCCGATGGCGTCCATCAGCGCCCGGGGGCCCTTGTTCTTGCCACCCATGAGCTGCGGGTTGTCGTTGGCGTACTGCCAGACCTCGTTGAGCAGGCCGCCGTTCGGGAGCTCGGCCATGTAGCCGTTCGGGAACTGCTTGTGCAGCGGCGAGGTGGGGGGGAAGCGCACGTGCTGCAGGTTGCGCGGGAGGCTGAACAGGACCGTGTTGCCGGTCTTGAGGTCCACGCTGGCCACGTTCATGCTGTCGGTGCGCACGCCGGTCCTGTTGCCGGCCGCGTCGCCGCCGATCAGCAGGAAGTTCACCCGGTCCTTGCCGTCCCAGGGGTCCTCGGGGTCCTTGGCCACCGGCGGGATGTCGGGGTCGCGCTCGGTGGGGAAGATGGCCCCGAGGGCGTCGCGCGCGGTCAGCACGCTGCTGGCGGCCAGCGCGAACGGCGACATGACCGCCACGCACAGCACGCCCACCACGATGCCGGTGACCATCTGGCCCTGCTGGTGCAGCTTGTTCGGGCCGAGCGCCACGTACGACGTCACCAGCAGCGCGAACCACGCCAGCGCGAGCACCGTGGCCGAGATGACCACCGTGAGCATCATGCCGTCGTCGGCGAACGCGGAGGCGTTCGACAGGTCGCCGGCCACGCTCAGCCCGTAGGCCAGGGCCGCCAGCAGCAGCACCGCGTACACGCTGATGAGCACCAGCCCGGTACGGCGGTGCCCGGCCCGCAGATGAGCGGCGCCGGGCACGATGGCGGACAGTGCGGTCCACCCGAGTACGGCGCCCGGCGTGAGCGGCTTGGCGAAACGCGGAGCGGTGGAGCGCGAGGTGGGACCCGCGGCCGATCGGGGGCGGCGAATGGGGCGCCGTTTCTTACCTCCCGGCACGGTGTCTACCCCATCGCGCTTGCTCACACCGGCTCCTTCACACGCCTACCAGGCAAAACCGTCGTTTGTCCCACGTCGGGCACAAGATTGCCAGGATTCTAGCCCCCATACCTGGACATCGGAGACATGTGCCCAACCTGAGATGAACACCACGTGCCCATCAGGAGGTCGTTGAGGAGGGCGCCATCCACGTGTTGCACTGGTATGCCTTGTTGCGCTCCCACCCCTGTCTGAACCACCGATTGTTGTTCGCCGGCGTCCCGTGGTCGCGCGGCCAGCCGGGGTAGTCGCCCACCTGGGCGTAGAACCAGAACAGCCGGCTCTTGTTCGAGGAGCTGATCGGGTACGACGACGCCACCGACCGCATCCACATGCCGCCGAAGCAGGTGGCCTGCAGCTCCAGCCGCCTGCTGAGCGCCAGCTTGCCGCTCTGGCTGGAGGAGTCGAGCGTGGAGCGCCACCACGAGTCCATCAGGCCCGTGATGTTCTGGACGTGGTGGCCGTACTCGTGGGCCATCATGCTGATGATGCCGCCGTGCCAGGTGATGATCTGGCCGTACCCGCGGGCGTTGCCGTTGCCCCTGGCCATGGCCGAGGTGGAGGCGTAGATGGTGTTGTTGCGCGGGCAGTAGTACGGCACCATGCTGCCCGCCGACGGGTAGTCGCCGCACGCGCCCCTGCCCCGCTTGGCGACGATGGAGTAGCCCGGCGGGCTGAACCGGATGCCCTGCTTCTCCAGGATCGGCTGCCACGCCTTGTCCATGCACCGGCCCGTCTTCAGGATCAGCGACTTGAGCTGGTTGTGGTTGAAGATGTTGGCACCGCCGGCCTGGCAGTTGAGCCTGGGCAGGGTGCCGGCCCGGTACATCGTGTTGTTCTTCAGGCTCGTGTTGAGCGTGACCTTGGGCTGCTGGGTGGCCGCCGTCGGCTCGGGCTCGGGCTCCTCGGTGGCCCTTCTGGTCGGCTCCTCCGTACGCGTGCGGGGCGGCTCGTCGTCGTCGGTGGCCCGCTGCGACGGCTCGTACGTCGGGATCGCGATCGGCGTGGTCGTCTCGGACCTGGAGGAGCTCTTGAGCATCGCCGCGCCGATGATGATCAGCACGAACAGCGCCGCCAGCGACCCGAACACGGCGCCGAGCACCCCGATGACGCCCATGCCCGACTTCCTGCGCGGCGGCTGCGGCATGCGCAGCGTCGGCATGGGCGGCGGCATCGGTGGTGGCGGCGGGGGAGGAGGCGGCGGCTGCCGGTACGGCTGCTGCCCGTAGGGCGGCGGCGGGTACTGCGGTGGGTATTGCTGCGGCTGGCCCTGCGGGTACGGCTGCCCTTGCGGATACGGCTGCCCCTGCGGGTACGCGGGCCCCTGCGGGGGCATCCCCTGGGGCGGCATACCTTGAGGAGGGGCCGGCCGCTGCGGATAGTGCGGCGGCGGCGCCTGGGGCGGCGGCGGATAGGGGTTGCCCTGACCGCCCTGCGGTTGCGGCTGGCGGTGGCCGGGCGGCGGCCAGGGCAACGAAGGAGGCCGCTGTGGCTGCCCGGGCCCCTGGGGCGGGGGTGGATATTGCCCGTTCCCTGTCACCGTGTCTCCCCGTTTACCCGGTTGTCCGGAATGGATGGCTTGGCGGCGCGACTAGTCGGGCCTTTGCCAAATTTGGGGCAAAAGCATACTCATTTATCACCCGTCACGGATGTAGCAGTGCGTGGTTACAGTCCGAAATCATTCGAGGTGATCTCCGCTATCTTTCGGTCCGCGCGGCGGGCGGTGTCCTAGCTTTCTTGGCATGAATCTCCAGCAGCTCCGCTATGTGGTCGCGACTGCGGAGCACCGCACCATGACCGACGCGGCCAGGTCGCTCTATATCGCGCAGCCTGCGCTGTCCCGCGCGATCCGCGATCTGGAGCGAGAGCTCGGCATGACGCTCTTCGCTCGTTCAGGCCGTGGCGTGGTGGTCACCGCGCAGGGCCGCCGGGTGGTCAAACTGGCAAGGGAGGCACTCGACGCCGTACACGAGATCGAGGGCCTGGCCAACCACAGCGGCATCACGGAGGCGGAGCTCCGCATCGCCTCCACGCCCAGCCTCGAACCCGGTCTCGCCGGTCGGCTCCTGCCGGCCTACGCGGCCGAGCACCCGGGGGTACGCGTGCACATCGTGCGGTGCGACGGCAGAGACGGCGTCGTCACCGCCATCAGGGATCAGCGAGCCGACCTCGGCCTCACCGATCTGCCCGTGCCCACCGACCTCATCACCCATCCGCTCGAGCGCCAGGAGATCGTGCTGATCTCCCCGCCCGGGCTCGACCTGCCCAACCCGGTGCCGATGGGCAAGCTCCACGGGATGCGCCTGGCGCTGCCCGCCCGTGGCAGCATGCGGCGCAGGGAGCTCGACGCGATGTTCGGCAAGTACTCGGTCACGCCGGTGGTCGTGCTCGAGACCGACGAACGCAACGGCTGGCTCAACGCGGTGCGCGCCGGACAGGCGTCGCTGCTGTGGTACCGCGGCATGGCCGAGCAGGCCGGCCGCGCGGGCCTCGTGGTGCGCTCGCTCGAACCCGCCGTCCGACGCGTCATCGCCGTCGTGCACGCTCGCCGGCGCCTGCCGCTGATCGCCCAGGACTTCCTGGCCACCGCAGAAAAGGGGACAGCCGCCTGACCGCTTTCGGAACGATCCACACACCCCCATCGCACAGCCTCTGACACCGCACAGAGCCGCACTGGCCGCACCAGCCGCCGGCACGTCAGAGACGAACAGCAAGGCCGCACCCGGAAAGCACAGAACAGGGGCCCGGAACATCCGAGCCCAGGGGGCCCGGCGA
The DNA here is from genome assembly GCF_005889725.1 of Nonomuraea zeae. Taxonomy (GTDB): domain Bacteria; phylum Actinomycetota; class Actinomycetes; order Streptosporangiales; family Streptosporangiaceae; genus Nonomuraea; species Nonomuraea zeae. The sequence continues at coordinate 15,004 of NZ_VCKX01000139.1, read as the reverse complement.
CGACGCCGTGCCCCTGAGGGCCATCACCGGAGACCTGCTTTCAGCCCGTGACCCGCAGCAACTCGCCTGAGCCTGCCGCCCCTCGCGAGGAGCGTTCTCACGCTGCTTCAGTGGGAGCCCGCTGCTCCAGCGGGAATGCCTGCTGCTCCAGCGGGAATGCCTGCTGCTCCAGCGGGAACGCCCGCTGCTCTAGCGGGAAAGCGGCAGCCGCACCACGGCCCTCAGCCCCGGCGCGGCGTCCTCCAGCACGACCGTGCCACCGTGCGCCAGCACCGTCTCGCGCACGATGGCCAGCCCGAGCCCGGTGCCGCCCTCATCGCGGCTGCGCCCGGAGTCGAGCCTGGTGAAGCGGTTGAACACGCGCTCACGGTCCTGCTCGGGAATGCCGGGCCCGTCGTCGGCCACCGTCAGGACGCCGTCGGCCGTCAGCGCCACCTCCACCTTGGAGAAGGTGTGGCGGGTGGCGTTGTCCATGAGGTTCGTCAGCACCCGGCTGAGGTCGAGGGCGTCGCCCTGGACCACGACCGGGTCGCAGGCCGTCAGGCGGGCCTCGCCGTACCTGTCTACGGTCTGCCGCACCACCTCGTCGAGGTGGACCGGCTCACGCCTGGCGGGCACGCCGCCGCGCTCGTCGAGCCGGGCCAGCGCGAGCAGGTCCTCCGCCAGCCTGGCCAGCCGCATCGTGTCCTCCAGCACGCCCTCGGCGGTCTCCGGCCAGTCCTGTCCCTCCGGATGGCCGAGCGCCACCTCCAGCTGCAGCCTGATGCTCGCGAGCGGGCTGCGCAGCTCGTGCGCGGCGTCGGAGACCAGCGCCCGCTGCCGCTGCTCGGCCTCCTCCAGCCGGGCCAGCATGCCGTTCAGCGTGGTGGCCAGCGAATGGACCTCGTCCCGCGACTGCGGCACCGGCAGCCGGCGCGACCTGGCCGTGTGCGTGATGTCCGCCGCGCCCTTGCGCAGCGCGGCGATCGGGCGCAGCGTACGGCCGATCATCAGCCAGCTCGCCACCGCCAGCAGCACGATCAGCGCGGGCGTGCCGACCAGCAGCACCCTGCCCGCGGTGCCGAGGCTGGTCTGGATCTCGCTGATGGGCCTGGCCGCCACCACGGTCTGGCCGCGGTCCGCGCTGAGCACGACCACCCGCAGGGGGCCGGGGATCGCGTACGGCCGCCCGTCCAGCATCGTCGCCCGCCCGCTCCTCAGCACCTCCGCCCTGGCCCGCACGCCCAGCAGCGGCACCAGCCGGTCGGTGCCGTAGGTGACGTGCGTGATCCGCCCCTTCGCGTCGATGACCTGCACGATCGTGCCGTCGTGCGTGGTGATCGGGCTGGTCAGCGTCCCCGCGTCGGCCGCCACGCGCACGGCCTGCGCCTGCTGCCTGGTGGACTCGTCCACGGTGTCGATCAGCGTCCGGTCCAGCACGGTGAGCAGCACCGAGGCCGAGATCGCCAGCGCGAACGCGAGCACCGCGGAGGCCGCCACGGTGAGCCTGAAGCGCAGGCCCTGACGCCGCCACCAGGCCAGCGGGGAGTCAGCCACCGTCGCCCGCCAGCCGGTAACCCGCGCCGCGCACGGTCTGCAGCGCGTTCCTGCCGAACGGGGCGTCGATCTTGCGCCGCAGGTAGCCCACGTACACCTCGACCACGTTCGGGTCGGTGTCGAAGGTGTCCCACACGTGCTCCAGGATCTCCGACTTGGACACGACCTCGTCCCGGCGGCGGATCAGGTATTCCAGCAGCGCGAACTCCCTCGGCGTCAGCTCGATCGCGCTCTCGCCCCGCTCGACCCTGCGCCGCGCGGGATCCAGCGACAGATCGCCCGCCACCAGGACCGACGGCCGCCGCCCCGAGTCGCGCCGCAGCAGCGCCCGCAGCCTGGCCACCAGCACCACGTACGAGAACGGCTTCGTCAGATAGTCGTCGGCGCCCAGATCCAGCCCGTCGGCCATGTCGTACTCGCCGTCCTTGGCCGACAGCATCAGGATCGGCACCCAGTTCTCCTCGGCGCGCAACTGCTTGCACACGTTGTACCCCGACAGCCGGGGCAGCATGATGTCGAGCACGACGATGTCGTAGTCGCCGTGCCTGGCCGCGTGGAGCCCCTCCTCGCCGTCGTGGGCGAGATCCACGGCGAAGCCCTCGGCCTGGAGCCCCCGCTGGAGCGCGGCCGCCATCCGCCGTTCGTCCTCGACGACAAGTACTCTCATGAGGCGATTCTCCTTTTCCTGCCCTGAGACAACGCTGAGAAGGCTGAGAGCCGTCTCAGACTGTCTCAGGTCTGCCACAGGATGCATCACGCAGGCTCTGAGCATCGACATACCGTTAAGGAGTGAGATGCGCAGAGGCACGTTCGTGAGGTGGGGAGTCCCGATCGCGGCGGCGGCCGTGATCGGAGCCGCGATCGGCGCCGGCCCCGTCATCGCCGCGGTGAGCGGCGAGCCCGTGCTGCCGGAGCGGTCGGCCCAGCAACTGCTGGCCGACGCGGCGGCGGCGACCAGCAAGGACCACGGCCTCCCGCCGATGTCCGGCACGGTGCAGCAGACGGCTTCGCTCGGCCTGCCGGCGCTGCCGCAGGCCGGCGGCGGGTCGCCGCTGAGCCTGCTGTCCGGCTCGCACGAGGTGAAGGTCTGGTACGGCGCCGCCGACAAGCTGCGGGTGGCCATGCCGACCCAGTTGAGCGAGACCAACCTGATCGTGAACGGCGATCAGGCCTGGTACTGGAACAGCAGCGACAACACCGCCACCAAGCTGAAGGTCAAGGCGGACGCCGCCGGGCGGCAGCACGCCCCGGCCACGCCGCAGCCGACCGATCTGACGCCGCAGCAGGTGGCCGAGCGGGTGCTGGCCGGTGCCGACAAGCACACCGCCGTCCGGGTGATCAACACGGCCGAGGTGGCGGGCCGCCCGGTCTACCAGCTCGTGCTGGCGCCCAAGGCGGAGGGCTCGCTGGTGCAGGAGGTACGCATCGCGCTCGACGGCGAGACGTACGTCCCGCTGCAGGTGCAGGTGTACGCCAAGGGCTCGGCGGAGCCGGCGTTCCAGATCGGGTTCACCCAGGTGACGTTCACGCCGCCGGCCGCCGAGAACTTCGAGTTCACCCCGCCCGCGGGCGCCAAGGTGGAGGAGAAGACGATCGGCTTCGACGAGGGCGCCGAGGCGGGCACGGAGGAGCAGGCGGAGAAGGCCAAGGACGTCGCGGACCGGGTGAAGGTCGTCGGCGAGGGCTGGGCGACGGTCACGGTCCTGCCGTTCTCGCTGTCGGACCTGGCCGCCGAGCCGGCTGCGACGCCCGAGGGCAGGCAGCACGGCGGCGGCACCGACCCGAGCGCGCTGCTGGACGGCGTGCTCAAGTCGGCCACCCCGGTGAGCGGCACGTGGGGCTCGGGCAAGCTGATCAAGACCAAGCTCGTCACGGCCCTGCTGACCGACGACGGCCGCCTCCTGGTGGGCGCGGTCACCCCGGAAGAGATCATCAAGGCGGCGGGCGTCAAGTGACGACCGTCGTGCAGGAAGCGGGGGCGCCCTTCGGGGCGGCCCCGCCGCCGGGGATCGGAGCGGACGGCGCGGCCATCGTCACCGAGGGCCTGACCAAGCGCTTCCGCGGCGGCCAGATCGCGGTGAACACCCTGAACCTGGCCGTGCCGCGCGGCTCGGTGTTCGGCTTCCTCGGGCCGAACGGCTCGGGCAAGACCACCACCATCCGCATGCTGCTCGGCCTGGTCGCGCCCACGGCCGGCACGTACTCCGTGCTCGGCCTGCCGCCGGCCCAGGCGCTGCCGAGGGTGGGGGCGCTGGTCGAGGGGCCGGCGTTCTACCCGTATCTGTCGGGCGCGGCGAACCTGCTGCGCTTCGACTCCGCCGACCCGACCGCGCAGCGCGGCACCGCCAAGCGGCGGATCGCCGACGCGCTCGACCGCGTGGGGCTGTCGGCCGCCGCGGGCAAGCGCTTTCGCAACTACTCGCTCGGCATGCGCCAGCGCCTGGCCATCGCGGCCGCGCTGCTGGGGCCGCGCGAGCTGCTCATCCTGGACGAGCCGACCAACGGGCTCGACCCGCAGGGCACCCGCGAGGTGCGCGCCCTGGTCAAGGAGATCGCCGCCGACGGCACCACCGTCTTCGTCTCCTCCCACCTGCTGGCGGAGGTCGAGCAGATGTGCACGCACGCCGCCATCATGCGCACCGGCGAGCTCGTCGCGCAGGGCACGATCGCCTCGCTGAGCGGCGGCCTCGTGACCCGCGTCAGGATCGAGACGCCCGACGCGGCCGACGCCGCGCGGGTGCTCGGCACGCTCGGGCTGGCCGACGTGCGGGCCGCGGGCGCGGAGGTCACCGCCGAGCTGGGCGGGCACGCGCCGGAGCGGATCAACGCCGCCCTGGTGGGTGAGGGCGTGGCCGTACGCGGGCTGGCCGTCGTGCGGCCGAGCCTGGAGGACGTGTTCGTGGGACTGACAGGGGAGGGCTTCGATGTCGACGGTTGAGTCGGCGGCCGAGACGCAGGAGCGGCGCACGCCCGGGCTCGTGCCGGTGACCGAGACCCTGCGCACCGCCGAGCGGCGCGCGCACGCGGCGGCGGAGCCGGTCGTGCCCGCCGCGCCCCCGGCCAGGACGGCGTCGTCGTTCTGGCGGCTGCTCGGCTCCGAGCTGGGCCTGACGTTCCGCCGGCCGCGCAACCTCGCGATGCTGGGCGTGGTCGCGCTCGTCCCGGTGGTGCTCGGCGTCGCGCTGCGGATCGCCGGCGCCGAGGAGGGCATGGGCGGGATCATCCAGGCCGTGGCCGGCAACAGCCTCATGCTGACGTTCGCGGCGTTCTCGTTCCTGGTGCTGCTGCTGATGCCGGTCGCCGTCAGCGTGGTGGCGGGGGACTCGATCGCGGGCGAGGCGGGCGCGGGGACGCTGCGCTACCTGCTGGCCGCTCCGGCGGGGCGCACGCGGCTGCTGCTGGTCAAATACCTCAACGCGGTGATCTTCGCCTACGCGGTGACCGCCGTGGTGGCGCTGGCGGCGCTCGTGACGGGGCTGATCCTCTTCCCCGTCGGGCCCGTCACGATGCTGTCGGGGACCACGATCTCCGTCGCGGACGGGTTGCTGCGGATCCTCATCGCCGTCGGGTACGTGGGCGCGGGCATGGCCGCCCTGGCCGCCGTGGCGGTGGCGCTGTCGACGTTCACCGAGGTGCCCATCGGGGCCATCGCGGGCACCGTCGTGCTGGTCATCGTCTGCCAGGTGCTGCGCGCGATCCCCGCGCTCGACTCGATCACGCCGTACCTGCTGCCGACCAGGTTCACCGACTTCGACGCCGTGCTGCGCAGCCCGATCGACGGCGAGTCGATGAGGGAGGGGCTGCTGGCGTTCGGGGCGTACATCGTGCTGTTCGGATCGATCGCCTGGGCCCGCTTCTCCGGCAAGGACATCACCTCCTGACCGGCAGGTCCCGCCGCCGAGCGTGCAGCGCCCCCGCCCGGGAATCATCGGGCGGGGGCGGCCGGTCGTGCCGGTCAGGCGCGTCAGGGCCCCGGCGCCGGCCGGCTACTCGACGACCAGCTTGACCGGGATGTTGCCGCGGGTGGCGTTGGAGTACGGGCACACCGTGTGGGCGGCCTCGACCAGCTCCTGGGCCGTCTCCGGCGCGAGTCCGTCCGGCAGCTCGACCCGCAGCGTGGCGTCGAGCTGGAAGCCGTTCTTGCCGTTGGAGGACAGGCCGATCTCGGCCGTGACGGCGGCGTCGGAGATGTCGATCTTCTTGCTCGCGGCGACGAACTGCAGCGACGCGGCGAAGCAGGCCGCGTAGCCGGCGGCGAAGAGCTGCTCGGGGTTGGTGCCCTGGCCGTCTCCGCCCAGCTCCTTCTGGAGGGCGAGCTTGACGTCGAGCCTCCCGTCGGAGGAGACCGCGCGGGCGTCGCGGCCGGCTGAGGTGGCGATGGCGGTGTACATGCTCATGGTTCCCTGACCTCTCATTGAGTAGACAGACCTGTCTGTCTATCTCTCTCGACATGAGAGTAGACAGATCTGTCTGGTAGCGTCAACAGGGTGAGCTCAGAAACGCCGGAAAGCCGCCCGAGCCCAGCCCGCACCCGGGTGCTCCAGACCGCCGCCCGCCTGTTCTACGCGGAGGGCGTCCATGCGGTGGGCATCGACCGGATCATCGCGGAGGCCGGCGTCGCCAAGGCGACCTTCTACCACCACTTCCCCAGCAAGGACGAGCTGGTCCGGGCGTACGTCGTCGAGCAGGGGGCGCTGCAGCGGGCCGTGATCGAGGGCATGCGGGCGGAGCCGCCGGGAGCGCGACTGCTGGCCGTCTTCTCGTTCATGTGCGAGTTCGGCGCCGGTCCGACGTATCGAGGCTGCCCTTTCGTCAACACGGCGGCCGAGTATCCCGACCCCGCGCATCCCGTGCGGCAGGCCATCGCCGCGCACCGGCGCTGGACGCGTGACACCTACCGCGACCTCCTGGCCGCCGACGGCCACCCGGATCCCGAGCGGACCGCCGACGTGCTGCTGATGGTCAGGGACGGCCTCGTGGTCGGCTTCGAGCTCGACGACCCGGCCACCGTCCGCACCGCGGTGGAGGACATGCTCTCCCGGGTGCTGGCGGTCTGACGCGGGCCGTCGCGCGCTCCCACCGGGCGGCCTGGTGCGGGCCGCCGTGCGATTCACCGGGCGGCCCGGCGCGGGTCGCCGTGCGGTTTCGTCAGGCGGTGGGGCGGCGGCGCAGGCCGAGCGCGCCCACCACGATGCCGATGACGCCCACCACCAGGCCCGCGCCGCCCAGGAGCCGCGCCGTGCCGTCGCCGGCCGACCCGGACTCGGCCGCGGCCGCCACCGGGCTCACCGACGGGGAGGCAGCCGCCGGAGCCGCGCTGGCGGAGGCCGAGCCGTGCGCCTCGTCCCCGCTCGCCGGCGTCAGCTTCAGCAGCGGAGCCGGGTGCTCCGCCTCGGTGCCGTCCGTCTTGGGGGCATCGGCCCAGTTGACGACCTCGCCGCCCGAGTATTCCTGCTTCGTGGGGAACGTCAGCGAGTCGACGTCCTTGGGCAGCTGCCCCATGGACACCTCGAACTCCTGGAACTCGCCCGGGTTGATCTTGCCGCCCGACCAGACGACCTTGGTGACGGCCTCCTCCAGGTCGCCGTACTCGGTCTTGACCGGCGTGGGCAGCTTGCTCTCCGTGACCTTGACGTCCCACCCGGGCACGGGCTTGACCGACACGAAGGCCAGCGGGTGGTCGGCGGGGAAGGAGACCTCGATCTTGACGGTCGAGGCGTTGTCGCGCTCGTTGGGCACCCGGAAGGCGACCTTGGTGAACCCGCCCTGCTCGGCGGTGCCCGGCTGGATGGTGACGTGGGCCAGCGCGGGCAGGGCGAGGCCGGCGGTGAGTGCGGTGGCGGCGGCGAGCACGGTCGCGGCACGGCGTACGAAGGACATGTGAAACTCCACTTTGGTGATCGGGGGATGAAGGGGTGTCAGACGGTCAGGCGGGAAGTGGAGGACCACGCCTGGCCACGCTGTGCCGGAAATCCGGCTGGAGCGGGACGACCCTGGTGCGCACGATCGGCACGATGGGCGGTGCGGCGGGCGCCGCGACCGGCCGGAGCAGCATGAGACGGCGGCCGGCGCGGCGCAGCAGCGACCAGAGCGCGGCCTCGCCGCGCGCCAGCCACAGCCCGGTGATCAGCGTCGCCGTCAGGTGCGTGAGCAGCATGCCGGCGCTGACCCCGAGGCCCTGGCCGCCATGCCCGTGCACCGAGACGTAGGTCCCGCCGTCGCCGGCGAACAGCTCGTGCAATCCCAGCTGCGCGCCGACGAGGACGAGGTTGATCGTCGGCGTCGAGCGCTCCCTGCCGCACAGCGCCAGCCCCAGCCCGGCCACGCCGGCGAGCCCGAGGCCCGCGATCCACGGAGCCGGTGCGGAACCGCCGCCCAGCACGTGGGCGAACGCGGCCAGGGTCACGCAGACAGCGGCGAAGGCGGCCGTCCGCGCGAGCCTGAGGGGGAGATGCGCGTGCATGGGTGTGCCCCATGCTCTCACGGGGCAGGGAGTCATGAGACCTCGAGTTTCAAGCTGCGCAATGCCTGGTCCGAAAATGGCATTTGTCGCTATGGTCGTGCCGACCGCGTTGACATAGAGGTGAGAACGTTGCGGCACTTAGCTGGTTTGCTCATCGGGCTTGTGGTGACGGCGGCCGTGCTGGGAGGCGGTGGCTGGGCCGTGCAGCAGGCCTACGGCAGTGTGGCGGCGACCCCACCGGACAGCCAGAAAATGTGGATAGCGCTCGGCGCGATGGCCGCGATAGGGCTGGTCGTCGGGCTTGTGACGGCGGGCAGGATCTCGCCGCTGGCGACGTTCGTGCCGTCGATGGTCCTGCTGGCCTGGACGGTCGTCTACGCCCTCGACGTGAACAGGGCGCTGTCCCTGATCCCGGCCGAGGCGTCGGTGAACCAGATCGTCAGGGACGCGGGCTTCGGGGCCAGGACGATGCTGACGACGGGCGTGCTCGCCCTGCTCGGCGTGGTCCTGTTCATCCCCGTGCTGATGCCGTCGCGCTGGTCGCGCCGGCACGACGACTTGGACGAGGAATATGAGACCACGCCGGAGGGCAGCTATTACTGAGCCGTGATCGGGCCGCCGCCGGTGTAGAGGCGGGTGACGACGTCCTCGATCGAGGACGTGTCGGGCGCCGTGGCCATCAGATCGTCGAGCGTCCCGTCGAACGCCAGCCGTCCGTGGTCGATCAGCATGACCCGGCGGCACAGGCGTTCGATGTCACCCAGGTCGTGGGTGGTCAGCAGCACGGTCGTGCCCTGCTCGGCGTTCACCCGGCGCAGGAAGTCGCGAATGCTGGCCTTGCTCACCACGTCGAGCCCGATGGTCGGCTCGTCCAGCACCAGCACGTCGGGCGCGTGCAGGAGCGCCGCCGCGAGGTCGCCCCGCATGCGCTGGCCCAGGCTGAGCTGGCGCACCGGGGTGCGCAGGAACGGTCCCAGATCCAGGGTTTCGGTCAGCTCGGCGAGCCTCGACCTGAAGACGGGGCGATCTACTTTGTAAAGGTGCCGGATCAGTTCGAAGCTGTCCGAGAGCGGCAGGTCCCACCACAGCGTCGTCCGCTGGCCGAACACCACGCCGATCCGCCGCGCCAGCGTCGTGCGCCTGCGCGACGGGTCGAGCCCGGCCACCCGGACCTTCCCCGAGGTGGGGGTGAGGATGCCGCACAGCATCTTGATCGTGGTGGACTTGCCCGCGCCGTTGGGCCCGAGGTAGCCGACGAACTCCCCCGGCGTCACGGTGAACGACAGGTCGTGCACGGCATGGACGACGTTCTTCTTCACCTTGAACGAGCGGCCTGCCCGGTCGAGCTCGATCATCGTCAACTCCCCGTGGATCGGTAGTGCCTGATGCCCTGCCGCCAGGCCAGGGCGGCCAGCAGGGTGAGGACCAGCGCGGCGGCCGGCCCGATGAACCGCATGAACTCCGGCGTGCCGAACGGGTCGTCCCTGCCGAGCACGTACAGGCCGGGCTGCCAGTTGACGAAGGCCAGCGGGAGCACGTACGTCACGCCTTTGACCAGGTCGCGGGCGTAGATGCTGAGGGGGTACTGGCTGAGCTGGTGGCTGCCGTAGGTGAAGGAGCTGGTCACCTCCGGCGCGTCGGTGAGCACGAACTGCAGGGCGCCGCCGATCGTCCACAGCGCCGAGAAGATGACGAGCCCGGTGACGACCATGACGGGGATCATCCAGGTGCGCCGCCAGTCGAGGTCGAGCGCGGCGACGGCGTAGGCGAGCACGGCGCCCGCCTGGAGGATCCGCCCGGCCCTGTTGGCGTTGAAGCGGTCGGTGGTGAGCTGGATCCAGGCGCTGACCGGCCTGATGAGGAACGTGTCCAGGGTGCCGGCCTTGATGTGCTGGCTGATCCGGTCGATGTTGCTGACGAAGGTGTCGCAGATCGTGAAGGACAGGCTGGCGGTGCCGTACAGGAAGATGACCTCGTCGCGGGAGAACCCGGCGAGCGTGGTGGTGTTGGCGAAGATGACCAGGATGACGGCGACGTCGAGCGCGGCGGTGACGAAGCCGAGCACGTTCATGAGCACGAACGAGACCGGGTAGGCCGCCGCGGCGCGGGTCCAGGTCCAGGCCAGCAGGAAATACGTTCTAACCACCCTGGATCACCACCTTGTGGCGGATCGCCCTGGTGGCGAGCGCGCCGATCCCGAGCAGGACGGCCGCCCAGAACGCCTGGAAGGCGAGGGTGTCCAGGATCGGGGCCTTGCCGAGGTAGAGGTCGGTGGGCAGCTGGGCCATGGCCGCCCAGGGCAGTGCCCTGGCCAGCTCGCCGAGCCAGCCGGGGAAGATGTGCAGCGGCACCATCATGCCGCTGAAGAACGTGGTCAGCACGAGCGATAGGACGGCCACGCCGCGGTCGTCGGCGAGCCAGCAGACCGACAGCGCGATGAGGTAGCGCCAGCCGAAGCTGACCAGGACCGCCAGGGCGAAGCCGGTCAGGAAGGCGAGCCACTGGCCGGCGGAGGCGGGCACGACGATGCCGAACAGGGCCGCGCCGACCAGCATGGGCGGGATGCCGCGGATCAGGAACAGGTAGGAGGCCCGGCCCGCGTCCTCGGCGAGGGTCCAGAGCTGGAGCGAGGCGGGACGGACGAGGTCGAGGGCGATGTCGCCGGTGCGGATGCGCTCGGGGATGCCGAGGCCGCCGCCGAACAGCTGCATCGGCCCGATGAACGCCTGGGTGACGAAGCAGAAGGTGATGGCGTCGTGCATGTCGTAGCCGGCCAGCCCGGGGCGGGCCTGCCAGAGCGCGATGAGGATGTAGGCGCGCAGGATGCCGAACACGCTGTTGGTGAACGCGCCGGCGACTGCGGCCCAGAGGTAGGTGGCGTGTTTGCGGAAGCCGTACCGGACGAGCCGGGCGTAGAGCGGTATGGTTTTGCACCTCCGGAGTGTGATGACACGGTGACCAGCCGTGTCCGGACCCGCGCACGGGTCTGCCGATGGGAAGCATGGAATTATGCGTCGCCGGGTCAGCGGTCCGCAACGCGATAAACGAAGCGCAGGCCGGACCAGGTGGGGTCGACGGCGGCCACCTTGTTGTCGACCAGGCCCATGGCCAGGCCGTATTTCCGGATGGGGTTCTCCGACAGGTCGGTGGGCACCTTGCCGGCGCGTTTGGGCCAGCAGACCCAGAGGCCACCGTCTTTGGCCAGGAGGGCCATGGCGCCGGGGAAGGCGTCGTGGAGGGCCGCGGAGCGTGACACAGTGCCGAAATGTCCGCGTAAGAGACGAGATACTTACTGGCCGGTAGGAAGTGGTCCGTCAGGGGAAGTATTACGTCGGAGGACCAATATGCGGATTGATGCGGATGTGGTGCCTGACTACCCCTTGAGCTGGCAGGCCCGCGCGCTCACCGGGCTCATGCGCGGCACCTTAAAGCCGGCTTCCACCTTGCTGATGCGCCATCCGCTGGCGCTGGCCGGGGCGGCCAGGCTCGGGGATCTGGCGCGGCTGGTCCAGGTTCCGCATCCCGAGCATGTGTCGATCGCGCCCGCGGCGTTCTCCGCGTGCGCGGGGGAGTGGGTCAGGGGCGGACAGGGCCTCGACGAGGACAAGGCGCTGCTCTACTTCCATGGTGGCGGCTACTTCTCGTGCTCGCCGGGCACGCATCGGTCTATCACGTGGCGGTTGTCGGTGGTGGCCCGGCGGCCGGTCCTGGCGCTGGACTACCGTCAGGGGCCGGTGCACAAGCTGGCGGACTCGCTGGCCGACGCGCTGGACGCCTACGACTGCCTGCTGCGGCAGGGGTACGCCGCCGAGGACATCATCCTGGCGGGCGACTCCGCCGGCGGTCACCTGACCCTGGCCACGCTGCTGGCGCTGCGGGACCGCGGCCTGCCGCGGCCGGCGGCGGCGATCTGCCTGTCACCGTGGGCGGATCTGACCGACTTCCCGCGGCGGGCGAACCGGTGGCAGGATCCGCTGCTGCCGGCCAGCCGGGTGCGCTGGCTGGCCCGCCGGTGGACCTCCGGGCTGGACCCGCGCGATCCGCTGGTCTCGCCGGTGCTCGGGGACTTCTCCGGGCTGCCGCCGCTCATGATCGTGACGGGCTCGACGGAGGTGCTGCGGGAGGAGGCGCGGCGGGTGGCCGAGCGGGCGCGGCTGGCGGGAGTGCCGGTACGGTACGAGGAATGGCGCCGGATGCCGCACGTCTTCCCGATCCTGGCCGATGTGCTGCCCGAGGCGCGGCTGGCGTTCCGGCACATGTCGCAGTTCCTGGGGGCGGTGGGCGCCAGGCCGTCGTCGCTGGGGGATTCGGCGGCCGCTTGACCCCTTTTGCGCCTCACGCACTGCCCCTTTCCGAATTAACGGCGTACTCTGGACAATCACGAGGTGTAAGGTTAGGTATACCTAACTTTCCAGGGGGGCTGTTTTCGATGGCTGAGAAGTCCAGGGATCATCATCGGGGCGTCGTTCTGCGGAGCGAATGGATCTCGCGGCACATGGTCCGCATCGTGGTCGGCGGCGACGGTCTGGCGGACTTCGCCACCACGGGGCTGACCGACCACTACGTGAAGCTCGTCTTCCCCCTCGAAGGGGTCGAATACCCCGAGCCCTTCAGCGTCAAGACCTGCCGCGAGACCATGGCGCGCGAGCTCTGGCCGCGGCTGCGGACCTACACCGTACGCGCCTGGGACCCGGACAGCCGCGAGCTCACGCTCGACTTCGTGGTGCACGGAGACGAGGGCCTGGCGGGACCCTGGGCGGCGCGGGCCAAGCCCGGTGACGTCGTGTACCTGCTGGGCCCCGGTGGCGGGTACGCGCCCGACGCCGCGGCCGACTGGCACCTGATGGTGGGCGACGAGAGCGTCCTGCCGGCCATCGCGACCGCGCTGGAGGCATTGCCGGACGGCGTCCTGGCGCACGTGTTCGTCGAGGTGGACGGGCCGCAGGACGAGCAGAAGCTCGGCAGCGCGGCCGACGCGCGGATCGTGTGGGTCTACCGGGGGGCGCGCCGTGTGGGCGAGGCGCTCGTGGAGGCCGTGCGGGCGCTGGAGTTCCCCGACGGGGACGTGCACGCGTTCGTGCATGGGGAGGCGGGGTTCGTGAAGCAGCTTCGCCGGTATCTGCGGGTTGAGCGGGGGATTGGGCTGGACCGGTTGTCTATTTCCGGATATTGGCGGATCGGGGTGGATGACGAGGGGTGGCGCGAGGTCAAGCGTGACTGGAACCGCGAGGTCGAGGCCGAGGAAGCCGCCGCCATCGCCTCCTGACGCGTCTGGGCTGCCCCCTCGGTCTCGGGCGTTCGGGCCTCGTCGGGGGGTCTGAGACCCGGACGGCTCCGGAGAGCTGCTCCGGGACGGGCGCCTTCTTCAGATCGGGTAGGCCGCCGCCCATTCCTCGGTCGGGCGCGCGGGACGGCCGGTGAGCCGTTCGATGGTGTCGGTCACCGGCGCGGGGGACGTACGGTGCCTCGACCAGGTGGCGAACAGGACGTCCGCGGGGGCGTACGGGCTGATCGCCTTTCGCGCCTCCTGCTCGGGCAGCTCCTCGTAGCGCAGGGCGCGCCCGTGGGCCCGGCCGATCAGGGCGATCTGCTCGGCGTGCGTGATCGAGCGCGGGCCGGTCACCGTGTACGTACGCCCGGCGTGCTCGGCCCTCGTCAGCGCGGCGATCGCGGCGGCCGCGAAATCGGCCGGATGGATGGGGGAGACCTGGGCGTCCGCCCACGGACCGCGTACCACGTCGCCCTTCTCGAGCTGGCCCGGCACGTCGAACGCCCACTGCAGCGCGTCCGCCGAGGCGACCGCGAGCCGGAGGAACGTCCATTCGAGCCCGGAGTCGCGGATCTGGCGCTCGATGTCCGCGTGGAACGCGGCGATGTCGTCGGGCTGGGGCTCGGCACCGTCCACGACGGCGCCCGACGACTGGAACACGACCCGGCGCACGCCCGCCTCGGCTGCGGCCTTGAGGAACGCCGGGGCGAAACCGGGCACGGCGGCCAGCAGGAACACCGAGGTGACCCCGTCGAAGGCGGCGGCCAGGCTCCCGGGATCGTTCAGGTCCCCCGTGACGACCTCGGCCCCTCCGGGGAGCCCGGCTGAGGACGGGTCGCGGGTGAGCGCGCGCACAGGGGCGCCTGCGGCGGCGAGCTGCTCGACGATGGAACGGCCGACGGGGGCGGTGGCCGCGGTGACGAGGATCATGACTGCCTCCTGGAGGGCTGTAGCTGGACGTGCCCGCCTGCTGCCGGGCTCGCTTTCCCGCTCACCGTAGAAGGGCATGCGGAAGATTTCTTTCCGCGTTTAAGCTGACTCCATGGCGCTCTCGTGGCGACCGCGCGGCCTGGTCGCCGACGCTCTCGTCGTGCTCGCAGTTGTCGGCATCCTCGTTCTGTATCCTCTGGTCGGCCAGGTCGACCTGGCGTCGATGTGGCCTCTGGGGCACGTGCTGCTCGTGCTCGCGCCCGCCGTTCTGCTGCTGCGCCGGTGGCGTCCGGTGCTCGTGCTGCTGGCGGAGCTGGCGCTGACGTGGCTGTACTTCGCGAGCGGCTATCCGGAGATGCCCATCTACGTGGCCTGCATCGTGGCCGTCTACACGGTCGCGGACCGGGCGCACCCGCTGATCGCGCTGGCCTGCGGGGCCTTGGCGATCGCAGGAGCCGCCTGGCAGGAGATCACGACGGCCATGCCGCCGGGGGACATCCTGATGATCACCGGCTGGCTGCTCATGGTGGTCGCGTTCGGGGCCGCGGCCCGCAGCCGCCGCGCGTTCCTGGCCGCGGCGGAGCGGCGCGCGGTCATCGAGGAACGGCTGCGCATCGCCCGTGACGTCCATGACGCGGTGGGGCACGCGATGTCGCTGATCAACGTCCAGGCGGGGGCGGCGCTGCACCGGATCGACGACCGGCCGGACAAGGCGGAGGAGGCGCTCGCCACCATCAAGCAGGCGAGCGCCGAGGCGTTGCGGGAGCTGCGCGCCACGGTGGGGGAGCTGCGGCACGATCCGGGGG
>NZ_VCKX01000138.1 GCF_005889725.1 Nonomuraea zeae | reverse complement strand
GGCTGCTGCCCACCACCCGGACCAGCGCGTTCACCCCTCCGGCCGCCGCCGTCTTGGCCGGTTCGACGTGCTCGACGGCCATCGTGCCGAGCGCGGCGTACCCGAGCCCGATCCCGAGACCGAGCACCGCCGCGGCGCCGTACAGGTCGGATCCCGCCCTTGAGAGCACCAGCCACAGCGCCGCGGCCGTCACCAGCACGGAGCCGCAGGCGACCAGCGCGGAGGCGGTGAAGCGGCGCATCAGCGGCCCGGCCAGCACCGACACCGCGAGCATCAGCACCGTCGTCGGCAGCAGGTACAGCCCGACCTGCAGCACCGAGGCCCCGAGCGTGCCCTGCGCGACCGCCGACAGCGTCGTGATGGCCGCGAACAGGGCGAACCCCAGCAGGAACGACGCCACCGTCGCCCCCGCCGTCCCCCTGTGCAGCAGCATCGGGATCTCGATCAGCGGCGCCGCCGTGCGCCGGGCGGTCAGCACCCACACCGCCGCCACCGCCGCGGCGGCACAGAGCAGGCCCAGCGTCAGCGGCGATGTCCAGCCCCAGGCGCCGCCCTTGCTGACGGCGAGCAGCAGGCACACCAGCCACACCGACACCAGCGCCGCCCCCGCCAGGTCGGGACGCCCGGCGGCGCGGGAGGGTCTCGGCTCGCGCACGACCGCGGCCACCAGCGCGAAGCTCAGCGCGCCGAGCCCGGTCAGCGTCCAGAACACGGCACGGTAATCGCCGTCCAGCAGCCCCGCGAGGATCATGCCGCCGCCGCTGCCCACACCGATGGTCGCGCTGAGCACCCCGATCGCCGTGGGCAGGCGATGGCCCGGCAGCCCCTGCCTGGCCAGGCCCATGGCCAGCGGGAGCAGCGGCGCCGCCGCACCCTGGAGCACCCGCCCGACGATGATCGGGGCGAGCGCGGTGGACAGCGCGCTGAGCGCCGAGCCGGCGACGAGCAGGGCGAGCGCCGCCAGCGACACCCGGCGGCGGCCGTACATGTCGCCGAGGCTCGACAGCAGCGGGATCGCGACCGCGCCCGACAGCAGGCCGGCGGTGAGCGTCCAGGAGACGGAGGTGAGCGGCGCGCCGAGCTGCCGTTGCAGCAGCGGCAGCAGCGGGACGACCACGGTCATCTGCAGGGTCCCGACGGCCACGGCGAACGCCAGCACCCCCACGGCCGCCCAGCCGGAAGAGTTTTTATACATGTATAGAAAGTAACATGGCAGCATGCCGACGCGTACAGGAAGGCCGCCCAGGATCTCCAGGGCGGAGATCGTGACCGCCGCCCAGCGGGTCATCGAGCAGGACGGCGTGAGCGGCCTGACCATGCGCAGGCTGGCCAGGGAGGTCGGCAGCACGCCGATGGCGCTCTACCATCACGTGCGCGACAAGGAAGGGCTCCTGCTGCTGCTCCTCGACGACTACGCGGCCGGGATCCCCCGGCCCGAGCTGCCGGAGGAGCCGGGGGAGTGCCTGGTGGCCGCCGCGCTGGCCATGCGCGAGGCGCTGTCCGGGTGCCCGTGGGTCGTGGACGTCCTCAGGGCCGACGACCTGCTGTCGGTGGGCGCGCTGTGGTATCCGGAGAAGATCATCGACGCCGCCGTACGCGCCGGGCTGACGATCGAGGCGGCCGTGGACGCGTACCGGATCGTCTGGCACTACACGGCGGGCGAGATCGGCGGCCGCGCGGCGGCGGGGAAGCGGCGGGCGGAGGGTGGCCCCACCTATCGGGAGCGGGTGTTCGCCGAGCTGGACGCGGAGGAGTTCCCGCGGCTCGCCACCGTGGGCGCGCGGTGGGTCGAGCTGACCGCGCGCGACACCTACGAGCACGGCCTGCGGGCGCTGGCGACCGGCCTGCTGCCGTAGCGCGGGGGCGCCTGCGCCGCTCCGGGTCCGGCAACCTGCCCGTTAAACCAGTGGCCGTGGCGCGCGGTCCGTGAAACGGTCGGGTTCTGATGATCCGGTGGACCGAGGCGGGGCGGGAGTGTTCGGCGGTCTGGCGTTCGGCGCTGGGCGTGCCGCCGCCGGAGCGCGTGACGGTCGCGGACGACCGGCTGCCCGCCGCCACCGCCTATCGGCTGGCCTGCGAGGGCACCGCGCTGCTGTGGCGCGGCGACTTCCAGAACGCCCGTCAGCTCCTGCGGGCCATGGGCCGCCGCTGCAAGCCCGCCGCGACCGGGGCCGGGTTCCACGGCCACCGCCAGGCGCAGGCGCAGCGGGCGCGCACGCTGGGCATGCTGCTCATCCCCTACGCGGCCGGCCACGTGGTGGCGTTACGCAGGGCGCCGGACGTGCGGGAGGCGTGCGCCGAGGTCCACGGGCCGCAGGCCCCCGCGGCGGTGGGCCCGCTGCGCGAGCTGCTCGGCCTGATCGGCGCGCACGAGTGGCGCACGAAAGGCGTGCACGTGCCCGCGCTCGGCGCCCGCATCCACCCGCACCACGGCGTGTTCTCCCCGGTCAGGGGCGAATACGTCGATCTGGTCGCGCAGGCGCCGCTGCCCGGCGAGCGGCTGGCCTTCGACATCGGCACGGGCACCGGGGTGCTGGCCGCGGTCCTGGCCAGGCGGGGCGTCCGGCACGTCGTGGCGACCGACCTGGACCAGCGGGCGGTGGACTGCGCCGGGGCCAACGTCGCCCGCCTGGGCCTGGACGGGCAGGTGGAGATCGTGCGGACCGACCTGTTCCCGCCCGGCCGCGCGCCGCTCGTCGTCTGCAACCCGCCGTGGCTGCCGGCCAAGCCGTTCACGCCGCTCGACCACGCCGTCTACGACCCGGGCGGGCGGATGCTGGGCGGGTTCCTGGGCGGGCTCGCCGAGCATCTGGAGCCGGACGGCGAGGGCTGGCTCATCCTGTCCGATCTGGCCGAGCATCTCGGCCTGCGCAGCCGGGACGAGCTGCTGACCGCGTTCGAGCGCGCGGGGCTGCGCGTCGCCGGCCGCATGGACATCGCGCCCCGGCACAACCGGCCGGGCGACGAGCGCGACCCGCTGCACGCCGCCAGGGCCGCCGAGGTGA
The DNA here is from genome assembly GCF_005889725.1 of Nonomuraea zeae. Taxonomy (GTDB): domain Bacteria; phylum Actinomycetota; class Actinomycetes; order Streptosporangiales; family Streptosporangiaceae; genus Nonomuraea; species Nonomuraea zeae. The sequence continues at coordinate 28,511 of NZ_VCKX01000138.1, read as the reverse complement.
CCTCGCTGTGGCGGCTGACCCCCTGACGGGCGCGCGCGGGGCGGGGCTCAGGCGCTGAACGCGCGCCGGTAGGCCGACGGGGACGTGCGCATGGCACGGGTGAAGTGGTGGCGGAACGTCACCGGGCTCTCGAACCCGACCGCCGCCCCGATCTCCTCCACGGGCGCGCCGGTCGACTCCAGCATCGGCAGGCTGGCCGCCACCCGCTGCGAGATCACCCACCGCAGCGGGCTGGTGCCGGTCTGCCGCTTGAAGTGCCTGATGAACGACCGCTCCGACATGTGCGCCGCGCCGGCCAGGTCCGCCACGCTGATCGGCCCGGCCAGGTTGTCCAGCGCCCACGCCATGGCCCGGCCCACCGCGTCGTCGTCCTCCACCGGCGTGACCGCGGCCTGGATGAACTGCGCCTGACCGCCCTCCCGGTGCGGCGGGATGACCAGGCGGCGGGCGACGGCGTTGGCGACGTTCGGGCCGTGGTCGTTGCGTACGAGGTGGACCAGCAGGTCCAGCCCTGCGGCGCTGCCCGCGCTGGTCAGGACGTCGCCGCCGTCCACGTACAGGACCGAGGGGTTGACCTCGACGGCGGGGAAGCGCTCCTGGAGCAGCTCGGCGTACTTCCAGTGCGTCGTCGCCGCGCGGCCGTCGAGCAGGCCCGCCGCCGCCAGCGCGAACGCCCCCGAGCAGATCGAGACCATCCGCGCGCCGCGCGCGTGCGCCCGCCGCAGCGCCGACACGAGCTCGCCGGAGACGGGAGCGCGTACGTCGGCCACCCCGGGGACGATCACCGTGTCGGCCTCGGCCAGCACGTCGAGCCCGTGAGCCGCCTGCATGGAGAAGCCGCCCACGACCCTGAGCGGCTCCAGCGTCTCGGCGCACACCTTGAGTTCGTACCAGGGCACGTCCAGCTCGGGCCTGGGCAGCCCGAAGAGCTCGACGACGCAGCCGAGCTCGAACGGGGCCATGCCGTCGAACGCCAGCGCCGCGACCGTGTGGAGATCGGCAGGCGGGCGCGCGGGGAGCGGCAGGAGCATGCACGCATGTTAGCCGGGCCCTCTCAGCGGCAGGAGAGCTATATGCATATTTCGGGAGTACAGACCGTTTTGCCCGATAACCGCTACGAGCAAGCGGAGATCACTGAGGCGTTCTCCCGGCTGACCGACTGTGACGAAGAGCTGTTGCGGCACTTCCACGAGGCCACCGGGGTGGTGGGCCGCAACCTCGCCCTGCCGCTGGCCGACTACGCCAAACTCGACTCCTTCTCGCGGGCGAACGACGCCTACATCGAGCTCGCGCTGGAGCTGGGGGAGCAGGCGATGAGAGGCGCGCTCAAGAAGGCCGACGTGCGCCCGGAGAAGGTGGACCACCTGATGTTCTGCTCGACCACGGGCCTGGCCACGCCCTCGCTGGACGCGAAGCTGGCCCAGCGGATGGGGTTGCGGGCGGACGTCAAGCGGCTGCCGGTGTTCGGGCTCGGCTGCGCGGCCGGGGCGGCCGGATTGTCGCGCCTGCACGACTATTTGCGCGGCTGGCCCGACCACGTCGCCGTGCTGGTGTGCGTGGAGCTGTGCTCACTGACGATCCAGCGTGATGACACCTCGATCGCGAACCTGGTGGCCAGCGGCCTGTTCGGGGACGGTGCGGCGGCGGTCGTGGCGACCGGGCGCGGGCCCGGGCCGGAGGTCGTCGCCACCCGCAGCAGGCTCTATCCGGACACCGAGCACCTCATGGGATGGGAGGTGGGCGACCGGGGGTTCCGCATCGTGCTGGACGCGGATCTGACGGACTTCGTGGAGCGGGTGCTGGCCGCCGACATCAGGGCCTTCCTCGCCGACTACGGCCTCACCCCCGACCAGGTCGCCACCTGGATCTGCCATCCCGGCGGCCCGAAGGTCATCGACAAGATCGTGGAGACGCTCGGCCTGTCGCCCAAGGCACTCGACGTGACCTGGAGGTCACTGCGCGAATACGGCAACCTGTCGTCGGTCTCGGTGCTGAACGTGCTCCAGGAGACGCGCGGCCGGTCGGGCGCACCCGCCGTGCTCCTCGCCCTGGGGCCGGGCTTCTCCGCCGAGCTGCTCCTGCTGCACTGGTGAGCGCGTACGCGCTGCTGATCGGCCTGGTCGTGCTCGAACGGCTGGCCGAGCTCGTGGTGGCCCGCCGCAACCTGGCCTGGGCCAGGTCCAGGGGCGGCATCGAGTACGGCAGGCGGCACTACCCCTGGATCGTCCTGGCCCACGTGGCGCTCCTGATCGCGGCGCCCCTGGAGGTGTGGCTGCTCCACCGGCCCTTCCTCCCGGCGCTCGGCTGGCCCATGCTCGCCGTCGTCGTCCTGGCCCAGGGGCTGCGCTGGTGGTGCATCGGCACGCTCGGCCGGCGGTGGAACACCAGGGTCGTCGTGGTGCCGGGGATGCCGCTGGTGGACGGCGGGCCGTACCGGTGGCTGCGGCACCCGAACTACGTGGCGGTCGTCGCCGAGGGCCTCGCGCTTCCGCTCGTGCACACGGCCTGGCTGACCGCGCTGGCCTTCACGCTGGCCAACGCCCTGCTGCTGACCGTGCGCATACGCGTGGAGAACGCCGCGCTGGCAGGCTAGGGCGGCGCTCGCGTCCGAGGGCTCAGCGGGCGGGATCCGGCCGGGAGACCGTGATCTCCGCCAGCCCTTCGGGTCGTTTGCCCGGGTAGAGGCCGGTCAGCAGCGTGCTGACCGTGTAGAGATGCCAGGCGAGGGCGGGCTTGGCGGCCACCGGGCCGTCGAACAGGGCGCGTACCTCGTCGGGGCGCACGATGGGGGCGAGGGCGTCGAGACTGCCGAGCACCTGCTCGCGCAGCACGTCGGTGAGCGCAGGCCCGGGGCTGGTACGCCAGCTCCACCCGCCGCCCGTCTTCTCCGCCGCCAGATGGCCCGCCGGCGGCCGGGCCCGCCAGGGGAGCCGGCGCCTGGAGGGCAGGCTCGCGGCGAACCGCCATGGCTTCCCCTCGATCGCGACATCCCGTAACTCAGGGGCTAATCGCAAAATCAGCGTATAGATCACTTCTTCGGATAAGCGCCAGCCCTGGTCGAGGGCGAGCGCCGCCCGTACCACCCGGTTGTCCAGGAACGGCCGCACGGGATCGCCGCGCCGCAGCGCCCCCGCCCGGGCGCCGGCCTGCCAGCGCCCGACCTTGTACCAGACGTACATGTGGTCGAGCGCGGCCAGCCGGTCCGCACGGGCCAGCCACGGCCTGGCCAGCTCGCGGGCGTGCGCGTCGGCCTCGGGGGTGAACAGCTTGGCGTCCTTGCGGAACGTCGTCTCGATCCGCCGCCGCAGCGCCTCGTCGCCGAGGTCGGTCTGGAGGAGATTCAGGCTGCCCGCGCGCAGGGTCTCGCCGCTCTGCCCGGACATGGTCGGCCTGCCGGAGTAGGGGAGGTAGCTCACGATCGACTCGTACGCCGAGGTCATCCCCTCGCACGTGCGCAGCGTCTCCCAGGCCCGGCTCAGCGGATGCTCCACCAGCACCGCGTCCCGCCGGGCGGTCTGAGGGGGCGCGATGACCGTGTGCGGCACGTTCAGCCTGGCCGCGATCTCCCTGGCGATGACCACGTCGGGATGCGGGTCGAGCCCGTTCGTCGTCGCCCTGAACGGCACCCGCGCCGCGTGCAGCAGCGCCGCCAGCACGCGGGTGTCCCGGCCGCCGGTCAGCGCCAGGTTCACCGGCTCGCCCAGCTCGCGCAGCGGAGCGACGGTGGCCACCAGCGCCTCGGCCAGCTCGCCGATGGCCGCCCGCCTGCGCCGCGCCGACGCCGGCACGGGCGCCGCCTGCGGCAGCGGGGTCTCGGCGATCGTCCGCACGCCGCCCCGCACCGTGAGCCGGGCGCTGGGCCGCAGCGCGGAGACCCCCTGGTACGGCGTCTCGTCCGACAGGAAGAACCCCTGCCTGACCATCGTCTGGAGCGCCAGGACGTCGTGGTCGATCCGGTCCACCGGCTGGGCGATGAGGTGCACCAGCAGGGCGCGGCTGCCGACGATGTGCAGCTCGGGCGTCTCGGCGTAGAAGACGGGGCAGACCCGGTTGATCGCGGTGCTCGCGGTCAGCTCGCCGTCGCGCGCGATCCACGCGGAGAAGCACCCGCCCACGGAGTCGTCGGGCAGCTTGGCGACGTCGGCGGGGTCGGCCAGATGGCCGTTCACCCCGATGATCCGGCCGTCGTGCTCGGAGATCAGCGGCGGCCGGCGGGAGTCGTCCGGCTCGTTGGTCCAGCCGAACAGGGAAATGCCTCTGCCGTGCCATTCCCGCCCGCGAATCACATCGGGGGGCACGGGAAAAGCGATTTCGATAACGGTTCGGACCTTGTCAAGGACACGGGCGGGAATGTCCTGCCGCTTCGCGGCTACGCCCACATGGACCCGCACGGGTTCATGACTACATCAATTGCCTCAATTGTCACAAGTGATCACGTATCGATCGCGTTTTGCGCTCGCTTGCGTCACCGACCCGGCCATCCGAGATCGAGGTCCGTCGTACGGCTTGGAGCATATGGAGGTGGTTGCGATGAAATTTCGCCCCATGGTGGTCGGCGTCGGACTCGCTGCACTGCTGGCCCTTGCCGCGTGCGGTGGTGCCGGCAACTCGACGAGCGGGGAGCGCGCCCCCCAGCAGGCGAGCGGCAACGGAAAACCGGCGATGCCGACCGCTTCGCCGGCCCGGTCGCCGGCCCAGGAGGACCGCGAGGCCGACGAGCAGGACACGACCACGGCGCAGATCTCCACGTTCGCCCTCGACGTGGACACCGCCTCGTACGGCTACGCCCGCCGTACCCTCCAGGAGGGCCGCTGGCCCGCGCCCGGCGAGATCCGCCCGGAGGAGTGGGTCAACGCGTTCCGCCAGGACTACGCGCAGCCGCCGGACGACGGGTTCACCGTGCACGTGGACGGCGCGCGGCTGCCGTCGCGCGACGAGGCCGTGCTGCGGGTGGGCCTGCAGACGCGGGCGTCCGACGCCTCCGAGCGGCGGCCCGCGAACCTGACCTTCGTGGTCGACGTGTCCGGCTCGATGGCCGAGACGGGGCGGCTCGACCTGGTGAAGTCGGCCCTGCTGAAGCTGCTGGACCAGCTCGCGCCCGGCGACCAGGTTTCGATCGTGTCGTTCAGCGACCAGGCCACGGTGCTGGCCTCGATGACCCCGCTGACCGCCAGGAGCGAGCTGCAGAGCGCCGTGGAGCAGCTGAGCATCGCCGGGGGCACGAACCTGGAGGCCGGGCTCATCACCGGCTACCAGGAGGCGTCCAAGGCGTTCAGGCCCGCCGCCACGAACCGGGTCGTCCTGCTCTCGGACGGCCTGGCCAACCAGGGCAGCACCCAGTGGCAGGCCATCCTCGACCAGGCCAAGGAGTATGCGGGCAAGCAGGTCACGCTGCTCACCGTCGGCGTCGGCCGTGACTACGGGGACACCCTGATGGAGCAGCTCGCCGACAACGGCGACGGCCTGGCCGTGTACGTCAGCTCCGAGGAGGAGGCGGCCAAGATCTTCGCCACCCAGCTCCCCGCCACCATCGAGCTGCGGGCGCGCGACGCCAAGGCGCAGGTCGTCTTCAACCCGTCGGTCGTGGAGAGCTACCAGCTCATCGGCTACGAGAACCGGGCGCTGAGCACGGAGGAGTTCCGCGACGACAGCCGCGACGGCGGCGAGATCGGGCCGGGGCACTCCGTCACAGCGTTGTACTCCCTGCGGCTCAAAGCCGGTGCCAAGGGACAGCTCGCCCAGGCCACCGTGCGCTGGCAGGACCCCGACACCAGGGCGGCCTCCGAGTCGAGCGGGTCGCTGCAGGCGGACGACCTGACCCCGTCCCTGTGGGACAAGGCGCCGGTCAGGTTCCAGGTGGACGTGGTCGTGGCCGCGTTCGCCGTCTACCTGCGCGATCGCAAGGCGTTCGGCATGGACCTGCCGGAGCTCGGCGAGCAGGCCACCCGCCTGGCGGCGGTCTCCGAGGACCCGATGGTGTCGGAGCTGGCCACGCTCATCGACAAGGCCAGGTCCGTGGGCTGAAAGAGTCTCTGGCAAGGTTGACGGATGACCATCACCATCACGCCCCCTGCCCGGCTCGGGCGCACCCGGCTGCCCGGCGGCCGGTCGCTCGGCTGGGCCGAGTGGGGGCCGGCGGCGGGGACGCCGGTGGTGCTCTGCCCCGGGGCGGGCACGAGCCGGTGGCTGGGGTTCGGCGCCGGGGTCGTGGACGAGCTCGGCGTCCGGCTGATCTCGATCGACCGGCCGGGGCTCGGCGACTCGGACCCCGATCCCGGCCGCACGCTCTCCTCCTGGCCGGCCGACGTGGCCGCGCTCGGCCTGGGGGAGGTGCGCGTGGTGGGGTTCTCGCAAGGGGCGCCGTTCGCGCTGGCGTGCGCCTCCGCCGGGCTCGCGCGGCGGGCGGCGATCGTGTCGGGGGCCGACGAGGTGGCCTTTTTCGGCGAGGGGCTGCCGGATCGAGTGCGCGATCTCGTCGATTTCGTGGCGGCGGATCCGGCCGGGGCCGAGAAGTTCTTCGGCTCATTCACGCCGGACGCGCTCTGGGAAATGATCGTGCCGGGAAGCCCGGAAACAGATCGGTCCATTTACCGGCAGCCTGATTTCACGCGGGCCTATCGCCGGGCCATGGACGAGGCTTTCGCGCAGGGGCCGTCGGGTTATGCCAGGGACACCGTGCTGGCGATGGGGCGGTGGCCGTACGCGCTGGAGGAGGTCTCCGTGCCCGTCGATCTCTGGTACGGCGAAATGGACACCGGCCATTCGCCCGACCAGGGGGCGACCCTGGCCCGGCGCATTCCGGGGGCGCGCCGCCACCTCGTGCCGGGCGCCGGGGGAGCGGTGCTGTGGACGCACGCGGAGCCGATCCTGCGCGCCCTGCTCGGCTGAACGATGTGGTTCGGAGGTCGCGAAGTCGGCTAGACTCGTACACGCAACAAGGGGCTATGGCGCAGTTGGTAGCGCGCCTCCATGGCATGGAGGAGGTCTGGGGTTCGAATCCCCATAGCTCCACCCCTTCTCGTTAGGCTCGCGGGCATGACCTTCGAGGGCACCCCTCAGCCGCCCGCCCGCTGGCATCACGCGCAGACCGAGCTGGACGACTTCGCGATCGTCAGCTACCGCGTCGACCCGGCCGCCCTCGCCCGCCACCTGCCCAGCGGGTTCGCCCCGGCGGAGCTGGACTTCGCCGACGGCTCCGGGGCCCTGGTCTCCGCCGTGGCCTTCAAGGACCGCGACTTCCACTTCCGGTTCCTGCCCCAGGTGGCGATCGCCTGCGGGCAGATCAACTACCGCGCCTACGTCACCGCGCACGGGCAGAGCGGCGTCTGGTTCTTCGGCACCAGCCTCGACCATCCCGTCGTCGCGATCCCGCAGCACTTGTGGGGCATGCCCTGGAGACGCGACCGCATCAGGATCGAGGCCGACTGGGAGAGCGTGCCGGCCCGCTGGAGCCTCGACGCCGGAGCCGCCCGCTGCGTCGCGGCCGAGCTCGACGAGCCCCTCACCGCGCTGGACGGCTTCGCCGGTGAGCTCGACTGGCTGGAGCGGCTCACCCATCCCACCCAGGGCTGGTACCGGCGGCGCGACGGCCGGGTGGGTGTCTACAGCATCTGGCACCCGGCGATGCGGCCCCGCTATCTCGCCGCCGCCTCCGCCCGCTTCCCCGTCTTCGAGCGCCTCGGCCTGATCGAGCCGGACACGCCGCCGCACTCCGTCCTGGCCCAGCCGGAGCTGCACTTCGACATCCACACCCCGCCCAGGCTCTTCCGCGCTCCCCGCTCGCCCTGAGCCCCTGATCCCGGCTCGCGGCGGTTCCGTGACCACCTCCCGGCGAGGCCCCTGATCTCACCTCGCGGTGAGCTCCCTGATCTCACCTGGCGGGGACTTCCTTGATGAACAGCAGGCCGTCGGTCCTGCCGAGCGCGCCGGGGTGCAGCGCGAAATAGCCGTGGTCGGACGTGGTCTCCGTGCGCGGGACCAGGCCTGCGACCGTGTCGCCGAGCGCGGCGGTCAGCGCCGCCGAGTCGATGACGTAGGCGTCGCCGGGCAGGGTGGCCAGGACTCCCTCGATGGTGTCGCCGTCCGGAGCGCCGAGCCCCCGGTGCGGCACCGAGCCCAGGGCCGAGGCGACGAACGCGTACTCCTCGCCCAGCCGGACGTCCATGATCGCGCCGGCGCTCCACCACTCCAGCGCCAGGTCGAGCAGCTGCCATTCGCTCTTGTCCCGCTGGAGGTGCCGGTTGTGGGCGTAGACGAGCGCCGGGGCCGCCTGGCCGCCCGCGATGGCGCTGAGGTTGTCGGCCATCATCGTGTCGCGGACGCCCAGGAGCCTGGCCACCCGGCTCGGGGACGGCTCGGCCACGCCCGCGTGATAGCGCAGCAGGCCGGTGGCAGTGCGCCCGTACAGGTTCGCCCGCCACCACTCCTCCCGCGAGGTGGCGGGGACCAGGCGCGGCGACTCGGCCGCGAGCAGGGCCTGGAGCTCGTCGGCGACGAGCCGCAGCCGGACGGCCGCGGCGGAGCCGCCGACGGACTGGGCGGGGTCCATGGCCGCGGCGGTGTTGGTCCAGGGCTCGTCGGGGCCGAGCAGCTCGCCGAGGCTCTCGGCGGTGCAGGGGAGCAGGCTCGCGTCCACGTGGGCGGCGAGATAGGCGTGGAGCGCGGTGAGCGCCTGGCGCGGGCTGGCGGCGCTCATCATCTCCAGCGGCGCGTCGAAGCCGAAGAACCGCAGCCGGTCCGCCGCCGGGCTGGTGCTGTTGTGCTCGCGCATCCAGCTCACCAGGGCGCGGTTGGCCGGTGACTCGCCGAGTCCGTGGCTGAAGCCGTGCCGCATGACGTCGTCGAGGGTGCCCTTGCCCTCGGTGACGTAATCGTCCACGATCAGGCCGGAGAGGCAGTCGCTCTCCAGCGCGAACGACCGGTAGCCCGCGTGCTCCACCAGATGGCGGAAGATCTGGTTGCGCAGCTCCTCCAGCGCTCCTTGGCCGTGCGTGGCCTCGCCCAGGCCGAGCAGGCGGGGGCGGGCCGGGAGCGTGCGGAGCAGCCGCTCGACCGCCGCACCCGGGTCGCCGGACAGGGCCAGGGCGGCGTCCTTCAACGAGGGGATGTCGGCCATGAGGAACTCCTGCTCTCTTCGGCGCAACGAGGTATGCCTTCAACCGTATCGTTGAACCGCCCGTTGAAGCTTTTTCCGCATCGATCGTGGCAGGATGGTCGAAACCCTCAATAGGCGGTACTCTCGTCCCGCTGCGCGTGTCGTCCTGGCGCCATAGAACGTGTGTTCGTATAATGGGGAGATGGATCTCAACCCTGAGGAACTGCCCGAGCTCTGGCGGCCGCCGATCGTGGAGCACGCCGCGGCGATCCGCGCCGGCGAGGCGCGCTACCTGCTGGCCTGGGGTGACGACGCGGCCGGCGCGCGGTGGGGCTTCCTGCTGTGGCCGCCGCGGACACGGCACGCGGGCGAGCGCGCCGAGCACCAGGGCGGCGCGCGATGGGTGCACTGGCAGGACATCAGGCCGGTGGCCGGGGAGGACTACAGCATGGTCCCCGTCGCGGATCCGCTGCTGTGAAGAAGGCTGGTCACGGCCCGCGTTGTCTGACTAAGGTCAGATGATGGACGCCAAGGAGATCGAGCGGGTGCGCCGGTTCCAGCGGACCGTGACCCAGCGCATCGGCGTGCTCAACGACCGGTTCCTGGCCAGGGACCGGCCGCTCGGGCAGGCGCGGGTGCTCTGGGAGATCGGCGCGGAAGGCCGCGAGGTGCGCGCGCTGCGGGCTCGGCTGGAGCTCGACTCGGGCTATCTGAGCAGGCTGCTGCGGTCACTGGAGTCGGACGGCCTGGTCGTCGTGGACGGCGGCGGCCCCGACGGCCGGGTGCGCACCGCCCGGCTCACCCCGGCGGGCGCGGCCGAGCGTGCGGAGCTGGACCGCAGGTCCGACGCGGCGGCCGTGTCGATGCTCCGGCCGCTGTCCGGCAGCCAGCGCGAGCGGCTGGTGAGCGCCATGTCCGAGGTCGAACGCCTGCTGCTCGCCTCCATGGTCACGATCGACGCCCTCGACCCCCGCCACCCCAGCGCCCGGCACTGCGTCAGGGCCTACGTCGCCGAGCTGGCCGGCCGGTTCGAGGGCGGCTTCGACCCCGCGCGCAGCATCTCCGCCGGCGACCAGGAGCTCCGGCCGCCCGCCGGCCTGCTGCTGGTCGCCGTGCTCCAGGCCGAGCCGGTCGGGTGCGTGGCGCTGAAGCGGCCCGCCGGCGGCTCGGTCGCGGAGATCAAGCGGATGTGGGTGGACCAGGCGGTCCGCGGGCTCGGCCTGGGCCGGCGGCTGCTCGATGAGGTCGAGGCGCGGGCGGCCGGGGCGGGCGTGCGCACGCTGCGGCTGGAGACGAACAGGGCGCTCACCGAGGCCATCGCCCTCTACCGGGCGGCCGGCTACCGGGAGGTGGCGGCGTTCAGCGACGAGCCGTACGCGCACCACTGGTTCGAAAAGCGCCTGCCGCCCGGGGCGTAGGTCACCGCACCCTGGCCAGGCGGTAGCGGTCGTCGTGCTTCCAGAGCAGCCAGTCGCCCGCCGCGAGCATCACCTCCGGGTTCTTGCGTCGCTGCCCGGTCACCGGATCGAACAGGATCGAGGTGCCTCCGGCGTTGTAGGTGATGAGCCGGTTGCCCGCCGTCAGCCACGGCGTGACGCCCTTGTCCGGCGGCGGGACGCTCCCCAAGGTGGACGCCGGCCCCCAGGTGTCCCTCGGCACCCAGCGCAGCATGTTCCCGGCGACCCAGGCGAAGCGCTGCCCGGACGCCGCGGCGTACCACTTCTGGTCGGGCTCGCCCATCGAGTGCGGCAGGACCCCTTCCGGCAGCGGATGCTCGGCCGCCACCGATCCCCGCTCGACGTCGATCACCCGCAGCACCTTGTCGTTGGCCGGCTCGGTGGTGAACAGGTAGGGGTAGGAGAAGGCCACTGCGTCCCCGGTCAGCGGGCCCGCGCCGCCGACGACCGTGCCGGGGCCCGAGCAGCCCTTGGCCATCCAGGGCCGGCGCATGACGTCGCTGCCGACGATCACACCGCCGTCCACCCAGACGGGGGCCCCGGGGTCGGCGCCCTGCGGGCTGACCGTGTGCGTGGTCCCGTCCGCCGCGCGGCAGCGCTGGCCGGCGGCGGAGCCGTCGCGCTGCGTCCACGTGCGGAAGGCGGCATCGCTCCCCAGCCCCGACCGGGCCGAGATGCCGAGCTCCTTGGGCGCGCCGCCGTCCGGGCCCGCCTCGGCCACCTGGCCGCCGGGCGTCGTGCCCAGGACCGTGCCGTCCCTGCCGAGCGTGGCCGGGACGAACGGCTCGCCGGACGCGGTGCGCGCGTCGATCTCGACGAGGTCCGACACGGTCATGAGACCGCGCAGCATCTCCTCGAAGCGGACACTGGCGGAGCCGGCGATGATCGTCCCGCCCGTCACGGTGACGGTCACGGCCGGTGCGGGCATGCTGGGCCGAGGCCTCGCCTCGGTGGGCGCGGCGGTCGGGCTCAGGTTCGCCGTCGTGGCGGGGTCGGCGTTCCCCGTGCGTACGGCCAGCGGCACGGCCACCACGACTGCCGCCGCGCAGGCCGCGGCGGCCAGGCCGATCGCGCGGCGGCTCCTGCGGCGGGCGGCCACCGCCCGGCGGATCCGGCCGGCCAGCTCCGGCGGCACCTCGCCCCCGGGCGGGTCGCTGAGCAGCGCGCCGAGACGGCGCTCCAGGTCATCCATGACCGACCTCCTCGTTCCTGACGGCCGCGCGCAGCCGGGCCAGCCCCCGCGACGCCTGGCTCTTGACGGTTCCGCGGCTGCAGCCGAGCAGCCGGGCGATCTCCTCGTCACTGCGCTCCTCGACGTAACGCAGCACCAGTACGGCCCGCATGCGCGGCGGCAGACCGGCGACCCTGGACCTGATGCCGTCGTCGTCCAGCAGGCGCTCCAGCCCCAGGTCCGCCGTCGCCGGCTCGGGAGGGCTGGCCACGAACACCTCGCGCTTCGGCCGCCGCCAGCGGTTGGCCATGATCCGGACCATGGCCGTGCGGACGTACCCCTCCGGGTCGTCCTTGCGCCTGATCGCGTGCCAGCGCAGGCCGGTACGGGTGAGCGCCTCCTGCACCAGGTCCTCGGCGTCGTGCCGGTTCTGGGTCAGGACCAGGGCGTAGCGGTAGAGCGCCGGCAGCCGCTGCGCCGCGAAACTCTCGAACGTCGGGTCGTTCACTCGCACCTCCGCCCCCCAAGGACACAGGAACCGGCCGGATGGTTGAGCATCCGGCCGGAAATCCCGGTGATCGGCGTCCCTGAGGGGCCGTCCCCGAACGGGGCCCTACCCGCCTGCCCGCGCGGGCTCGACCGCGGGGTTGAAGCGGTGATAGCCGGGTGCGGTCCAGCCGGCCGACACGGTCCCGGCGAGGTGCGCGTACTCGTCCACGTCGAACCGCACCACCCGCTGCTCCCCCCACTCCACCCGTGCCCGCCCGGTGAGCTGCAGCGTCTCCCCGCGCGCCCAGTCCACGAACAGCAGCCCGGCCGCCGGGTCCAGCTCCAGGTTGCCCAGCGTCATGTACATCGAGTTGCCCGTGTAGTCGGGGAACACCAGCGAGCCCGGCCCCGTGACCTGGACGAACCCGGGGTTGCCGCCCCGGTGCGACACGTCAGCCCCCAGCCCCTCGGCGCGGGTGGCGATGAAGAACGTGTCCGCCTCCTCGATCCACGCGACGTGCCGATCCGTCAGCGCGGTGCCCCGTCCCAGCCCCGCGGGGGTGCCGGGGACGGAGGTGGGCTCGCGAGTCTGGATGTACTTCGGGCAGTTGGAGTAGACCTGCTCGGTCCACACGACCAGGCTGTCACCGGCCTGTACGGCGGTGCCGTTCACCCGCATCCTGCGCCGCGTGTGCGGCTCGATGGCCAGCAGGCCGATGTCGCGTTCCGCGGTGAACAGCCCGTGCAGCGGATCGGGCTCCGCGGGCAGGGCGGACACCACGATCGTGCGGTCGTCCTGCGGCGCGGCGAACCCCGCCGGCCCCGTGAGCAGCCCGGCCCAGACCCGGCCGAGATCGTCGGCCGCCCCCGCGACCAGCAGCCGCTGCCCGCGCAGGAACTCGGCCGCCACGTCGGGGATCTCCGGCCGGGTGCGCGAGCTGCCGTGATCCTCCGCGCGCACGCCCGCGCGCCGCTGGACGGCGACCTCTCCCGGATGTCTCATTAGAAGAACCCGCAGGTCGGCGCGCCTGAGGTGGGCGCGGAGCGGTCGCCGGCGCCGTCCGGGGCGAAGATCTCCAGCCGGATGCCGTCGGGGTCCTCGAAGAACACGCCGCCCGACGTGGCGCCCTCGCCGTGCGGCACGACGCCGTCGTGGTGGAGGGTCGCGCCGATCTCCCTGACGACGGCCTCGGCCCGCCGCACCGCTTCCAGGTCGGCCACCTGGAAGGACAGGTGGTGCAGCCCCGGCAGGGCGGTGGCGAAGCGGCCCTCGCTCTGCTGCCAGAGCGTCAGCACCAGCGTGCCGTCCTGGGTCAGGAACGCGTACCTCCGGCCCTCCTCCTGCGACTCGCCCGCGACGGTGAACCCGAAGACGCGCCGGTAGAACTCCGTGGACTTGCCGAGATCGGTGACGTTGAGCCCGATGTGCCCGGTCTGGAAGGTCATGCCGCACTCCTCTAACGGATGAATGGCTGATTCGCCGTTAGAATCAATATAACGGCAAACCTGAGTCCTTGGCGTTAGAAAAGGGTCACTTCTTGTGCTCCCGGTAGTGCCTGGCCGCCCTGGCGCGGTTGCCGCACGCCGTCGAGCACCACTCCTGGCGCGGGTGCTCCCTGATGAAATAGAGCACGCAGCGCGGTGCCTGGCAGGTGCGCAGCAGGGCCCGGTCGGGGCTCGCGAGGAGCTCCATGGCCGCGGCGGCGAGCCGGGCGCGCAGCCGCGCGGACGCGTCGGCCGGGACGGCGGGCACGGTGTGCAGCTCGGGCTCCGCCTCCCCGTCCCAGGACAGGGCCGGTGCGGTGGGCGCGGCCAGCGCGGTCGCGTTGACCAGCGCCAGAGCCTCCTCGAACCCCGGCAGGTCGGCGGCGTCCGCGCGGCTCGGCGGGCCGGGGGCCACGGCCCTGGCGAACAGCGCCCGCACGGCCAGCCGCAGGCGCACCGTCTCCTGGCGCGACTCTTCGGTGGCGCTGAAGCCGGGATCCAGGCCGAGCTCGGCCGCGTGATCTCTGGCCCACGCGGTCAGGCCGTCGGCGTCGGACAGGGTGTCGATCAGTCCGGACCGATCGGCCCTGACCGTGCTGACGAACTCGAGGCTCAGGAAGGACATTCCCTCAATCTAACGCCTACGCGTGCCTGGACCCGTTAAGTAAAAATTGCGTGGCCAGAAAACTTGCTGACCCCGCAATTTCTTGTACGCTGACGTCATGAGCGGGCTGAGAGAGCGGAAGAAGCAGGCCACGCGCGAGGCGCTGATGACGGCCGCGCTCCGGCTGGCCCTGCGGCACGGGCTGGAAAACGTGCGGGTGGAGGACATCGCCGCCGAGGTCGGGGTCTCGCCCAGGACGTTCAACAACTACTTCGCCGGCAAATACGAGGCGATCACCGCCCGCCACACCGATCGCATCCTGGGCACCGCCGCGGCGCTGCGGGCCCGGCCGCCCGGCGAGCCCTTCTGGGAGGCGCTGACGGAGGCCATGGTGGCGCCGTGGGAGCAGCACGCCCGCACGGGCGACCAGGCTCCCGATCCCGAGCTGCTGGCCGGCATCCGGATGCTGGGCGACGAGCCGGCCCTGCGGGCGGAGTCGCTGCGGGTGGCGTTCACGGCCGAAAGGGAGCTGGTCGCGGCCGTCGCCGAGCGCACCGGCACCGACGCCGCCCAGGACCTCTATCCCCATCTGGTCACCGTCACCGCCACGGCCGCCGTGCAGGCGGCCGTCAGTCACTGGATGCGTTCCGATCCACCGGTCCCGCTCCTGCCGCTCCTGCGCGAGTCCCTGCGCGCGCTGGCCGCGGGACTGCCCACCCCTTCCATCTGAGGAGAAGACCTCATGGACACAACCGCGGACGTCGTCATCGCCGGCGGCGGCCCCAACGGGCTGCTGCTGGCCTGCGAGCTGAGCCTGGCCGGAGTGCGGCCGATCGTGGTCGAACGCCTGCCGGAGCGCAGCGACCAGCCCAAGGCCAACGGGATCGTCGGCCAGGTCGTCCGCCTGCTGCACCAGCGGGGGCTGTCCGACCAGGACGTGCCCATGCCGGTGTTCACGTTCGGCGCGATGGTGCTGGACCTGGTCGAGCTCGACCCCAACCCGCTCTACGGGATGGGGATCAAGCAGCCCGCGCTGGAGGAGCTGTTCGAGTCGCGGGCGCTGGAGCTGGGCGTGGAGATCAGGCGCGGGCACGAGCTCGCCGGCTTCACCCAGGACGCCGACGGCGTCACGCTGGAGCTGACCGGTCCCGGCGGGCCCTACCGGCTGCGCACCCGCTACCTGGCCGGCTGCGACGGCGCGCACAGCCTGGTCAGGAAGCACGCCGGCATCGCCTTCCCCGGCGTCAGCTCGGCCGACATCGTCAGCCGCATCGCCCACGTCACCGTGCCCGGCGCGGTCATCAGGACCGAGCGGGCCGAGATGGAGGTGCCGGGGGTGGGGACGTTCGGGCTCTACGCCTGGCACCGGACCGAGCGGGGGGCGTACGCGCTGCTGCCGGTCTCCCCGGGGGTGCTGACCGTCGGCACGATCGAGTGGGACGTGCCCGCGCCGGGCGACGACGTGCCGATGACCGTCGAGGAGCTGAGCCAGAGCCTCGCCCGCGTCCACGGCAAGGAGGTGCCGCTCGCCTCGCCCGCCGGTCCCGGCCCGCACATGCTCAGGCGGCTGAACGGCCGTGACACCAGGGTCGCCGCGAGCTACCGCGACGGCCGGGTGTTCGTGGCGGGGGACGCCGCGCACGTCCACTCCGCGATGGGCGCGCCCGGCCTCAACCTGGGCCTTCAGGACGCCGTCAACCTGGCCTGGAAGCTGGCCGCCGAGATCCGCGGATGGGCGCCGCCCGGGCTGCTCGACACCTATGACGCCGAGCGCCGCCCGGCCGCACTGCGGGTCGCCATGCACACCCAGGCCCAGCTCGCGCTGAGCGCCCCCGGGCCCGCGGTCACCGCGCTGCGCGAGCTGTTCGGCGAGCTGCTGGGCGACGAGGTCACCCGCGGCCGCATCGCCGCGCTCATGGCCGGGTCCGACCTGGCCTACCCGATGCCCGCGCCGCCGCACCCCCTGCTCGGCCACTTCCTGGCCGAGCTGCCCGCCGAGTCCGCCTCCCGGGCCAGGCCGATGCTGCTCGACGCGACGGGCGGCCTGCGCGTCCGGCACGGCCGCGTGGACGTGGTGCCCTCGGAAGGGCCCGACTGCGTGCTCGTACGCCCTGACGGCTACGTGGCCTGGGCGGGCGGCACGCCGGACAAGTCGCTGGAGCAGGCGCTAGAGACGTGGTTCCGCGAGAGTCTCGAGGTGCCGGCGTAGCACCGCGGCCATCAGCTCCGGCGTCATCCTCTCGGGGTGGAGCACGCCTTCGACGGTGAGCCCGTCGATCAGCGCGCACAGCCGCTCGGTCTCCACCGCGGGCTCACCGGGCAGCCGCCGGTGCCGGGCGACGCCTTCCACGATGCGCCGGACCAGCCGGCGCATCCCGTCGTACGCCTCGCGCGCCAGCGGCTGGAGCTCGGGACGGGTGCGCGCGGCGGTCGTGAACGCCAGCCAGACCGTCGCCTCCTCCCTGCGCCGCTCGTCGAGGGGCAGCAGCTCGGCCAGCATCGCCTCGACGCCCTCGGCCCGCTCGCCGTGATCCGTCGCGGCCAGCAGCGGGCCGACCCGCTCCAGGATCCGCGCGCCGACCCGGTCGATCGAGGCGCGCATCGCGAACACCATCAGGTCGGTGTGGCCGGCGAAATAGTGCCTGATCGAGCCGATGGCCAGCCCCGCCTCCTCCGCCACGTTGCGCAGGGACGCCTGCTCGAAGCCCGCGCGCCGGACCACGCGGAACACCGCGTCCACGACCTCGTCCCTGCGGGCTTCCGGATCGACCACCTTTGGCATGTTGTCCTTTATAGCACGGCCCTGCTAATTTATTTAGCATGGACGTGCTACAAATACTGCTCATCGTCGGCGCGGTCGCCTACGTCGTGGCCAGGCGCTTCGCCGGCCAGCCACTCGTCGCCAAGGACGTCTACGTGCCGCCGGTCATCCTGGCCGGGATCGGGGTCCACGGCCTGGCCGGGATCGACCTGTCGGCGCTGGACGCCGGCTGGCTCGCCGTCACCACCGTGCTCGGCGTCGGCTTCGGGGCGCTCAGGGCCGGCACCACGGTCGTGTACCGCCGGGACGGGGTCCTGTGGCAGCGCTACACCTGGAAGACGCTGGTGGTCTGGGTGGTCACCTTCGTCATGAGCTTCGGCGTGGGAGCGCTGGCGGTCGCGACCGGCATGCACGCCGAGGCCAGGTCCGTGCCGCTGTCGATCGGCGTCGGCCTGCTCGGGGAGGCGCTGGTGATCCTGCTCAGATCGCGTGCGGCGGGCGTGCCGTTCGCGCCCGGCAGGCGTTAACCTGCCAGCAGAATCCTGTTCTGGAGGGAAAGTCATGCCGGAGAACCTCATCTTCCGCCTGCCACCGACGTTCGAGACGGTCGAGGAGGAGCGGCGGCACCGCAAGGAGCGGCTGGCCGCGGCGCTGCGCGTCTTCGGCAAGCTGGGCTTCGAGGAGGGCGTGGCCGGGCACATCACCGCCCGCGACCCCGAGCTGACCGACCACTTCTGGGTCAACCCGTTCGGCATGTCGTTCAAGCACATCCGGGTCAGCGACCTCATCCTGGTCGACCACGCGGGCCAGGTCGTCGAGGGCCGCTACCCGGTCAACGAGGCCGCGTTCGCCATCCACTCCCAGGTGCACCAGGCCAGGCCGGGCGTGGTCGCCGCCGCGCACAGCCACTCCGTCTACGGCCGCGCGCTGTCGGCGCTGGGCCAGGTCATCGAGCCCATCACCCAGGACGCGTGCGCGTTCTACCAGGACAACGCGCTGTTCGACGACTACACGGGGGTGGTGACCGACCTGGAGGAGGGCAAGCGGATCGCCGCCGCGCTGGGCGGTAACAAGGCCGTCGTGCTCAGGAACCACGGCCTGCTGACCGTCGGCGACACCGTGGACGCGGCCGCCTGGTGGTTCATCACCATGGAGCGCTCGGCCCAGGTCCAGCTCGTCGCCAAGGCGGCGGGCCAGGTCGTGCCCATCGAGCCGGCCAACGCCGCGCTCACCCACCAGCAGATCGGCAACGACCTGGTCGGGTGGATCAACTACCAGCCGCTGCACGACCAGATCGTGCGCGAGCAGCCCGACCTGTTCGAATAGCCGCCCGCCGGGCGCAGGCCCGCCGGCCGGGCGCGCAGGCCCGGCCGCAGGGCGCTCAGACCCGGCCGACTCCGGCGAGGATGCCCGACTTGACGAAGTCGTACGAGCCGTCGGGGGAGGCGTCGGGCGTCCAGTCCGCGACCGGGACGATGCCGGGGCCGAGCAGCTCCAGGCCGCCGAAGAGGCCGGCGATCTCGTCGTAGCCGCGGCCGGCCACCCCGCCGGAGGTGGTGCTCGAGTAGACCTGCTTGCCCTTGACGGTGGCGTCCTCCGTCGCGTTGCCCGTGTACAGGTGCGACAGCACCAGATAGCCGCCGGGACGCAGCCGCTCGCGCACGCGGGCGGCGATCCTGGCCGCCTCCTCGTCGTCCGGGATGAAGTGCAGCACCGCCACGAGCAGGATCGCGTACGGCTGGGTGAGGTCCAGGTGCTCGGCGACGCGCGGGTCGTCCAGGATCGCGTCGGGGTCCTTGAGGTCGCCCTCCATCGCCAGCACGTCGTGGTCCCTGGCCAGCAGCGCGCGGGCGTGCGTCAGGACGATCGGGTCGTTGTCCACGTAGACGACGCGGGAGCCGGGGGAGTGCCGGCCGGCCACCTGGTGGACGTTGTCCTGGGTGGGCAGGCCCGCGCCGATGTCGATGAACTGGCGCACCCCGGCCTCGGCGATCAGGCGCACCGCCCGGCCGAGGAAGCCGCGGTTGGCCAGGGCGATCTGGCGGGCGTCGTTGCCGAGCCTGCGGCCGATCTCGATCATCTTCTCGGCCGCCTCCCGGTCGGACGCGAAGTTGTCCCGGCCGCCGAGGTAGTAGTCGTACATGCGGGCGACGCTGGGCACGTTCGGGTTGATCCCGGCGGGTACGCGGTCCGCCTCGGCCATGTGACGACCCCTTCACTGTGATCGTTTGGCGCCGATTCTAGGCGGAAACGTGGTGAATGCCACAATCCGCATGCGCCCAGCGGGCCCAAGCCTGCGACGAAGGCCGCGTTCCGCGCCCAGGGCGCTCTCTGGACGGGCTCGGGGCGGCTCCGAGTGGCTCGAAGTGGCCCAGGGCGGCTCAGGCGCGGCGGAACGTGTGGCGGTAGGCCAGCGGCGCCACCCCCACCGCCGCGTGCAGATGCTGGCGGAGTGAGACCGCGGTGCCGAACCCGGCCTGCCTGGCCACCTCCTCCACGCCGAGATCCGTGGTCTCCAGCAGGTGCCGGGCGTGCTGCACCCGCTGCCCCGTGAGCCACCTGGCCGGGCTCACCCCGGTCTCCTCCCTGAACCGCCTGGTGAACGTCCGCACGCTCATCCTGGCGTGCTCGGCCAGCAGGCTCAGGTCGAGCGGGGTGTCGAGGTGGGCGAGCATCCAGTCGCGGGTGGCCGCGGTGCCCCCGCCGGAGACGTCCGGCAGGTGCCGGTCGATGTACTGGGCCTGGCCGCCGTCCCGCCAGGGCGGCATGACGCAGCGGCGGGCGGTGCGGTTGGCCACCTCGCTGCCGTGGTCGCGCCTGATCACGTGCAGGCACAGGTCCATCCCCGCCGCCACCCCCGCGGAGGTCAGCACGTCGCCGTCGTCCACGAACAGCACGTCGGGATCCAGCTTCACCTGCGGGAACAGCGCGGCGAACCGGGCCGCCTCCCGCCAGTGCGTGGTGGCCGGGCGGCCGTCGAGCAGCCCGGCCGCCGCCAGCACGTACGAGCCCGTGCAGATCGACATCGTGCGCGGCCGGCCCTGCAGCGCGTCGCGTAGCGTGGCCGAGATCGTGCCATCGCGCATCGCCCGGCCCGCGTGGATGCCCGGCACCAGCACCGTGTCGGCCGTGTCGAGCACGTCGAGATCGTGGTCGGGCAGCACGCTGTAGCCGGCCGAGCAGCGGACCGGCACGCGGCCCTCGGAGCAGGTCACCACCTCGTACAGCTTCTCGCCGTCCCGCGTCTCCGCCGCCCAGAACACCTGGCCGGGCACGCCGAGGTCGAGCGGGGCGAAGTGGTTGAGCACCACGACCGCGATCCGATGCACCATGGCCAGATTCTTTCACATATTGGCTATCCGGCCACTCGTGACGGATGAGATGGATAAATCAGGATTGGCGCATGACTGTGAGCACCCCTGCGCCGACCCGCCACGGCCTGCACCGGGCCTGGTTCGTGGCCGCCGTCGCCTTCGTGGCGATCCTGGGCGCCGCCGGGTTCCGCGCGACCCCCGGCGTGCTGATCACCCCGCTGCACGAGGAGTTCGGCTGGTCGGCCGGCACGATCTCGCTGGCCGTGTCGATCAACCTGGTGCTCTACGGCCTGACCGCGCCTTTCGCCGCGGCCCTGATGGACCGCTTCGGGATGCGCCGGGTGGTCGCGATCGCGTTGCTGCTGATCGCCGCGGGGAGCGGGCTCACCGTGCTGATGACGGCGAGCTGGCAGCTCCTGCTGTTCTGGGGCGTGCTGGTGGGGCTCGGGACGGGGTCGATGGCGCTGGTGTTCGCCGCGACGGTGGTGGACCGCTGGTTCGTGCGGCACCGCGGCCTGGTGACCGGCGTGCTCACCGCCGGTGGCGCCACCGGGCAGCTCATCTTCCTGCCCGTGCTCGCCCAGCTCGCGGAGGGGCCGGGATGGCGCTTCGCCTCGCTGACCGTGGCGGCGGCGGCGCTGGCCGTGGCGCCGTTCGTGTGGTGGCTGCTGCGCGACCGGCCGGAGGACGTCGGCACCACGGCGCTCGGCGCGGAGCCGGGCGCGGTGCGTACCGAACCTGGCAAGGTGAACGCGGCGGTCAGAGCGGTCACCGTGCTCGGCCGGGCCGCGCGGACGCGGCCGTTCTGGCTGCTCGCAGGGGGTTTCGCGATCTGCGGGGCCAGCACCAACGGGCTCGTCGGCACCCACTTCATCCCGGCCGCGCACGACCACGGCATGGCCGAGCCGGTCGCGGCCGGGCTGCTGGCGGTCATCGGGATCTTCGACATCGCGGGCACGATCGCCTCCGGCTGGCTCAGCGACAAGATGAACCCCAAGGTGCTGCTCGGCGTCTACTACGGGCTGCGCGGGCTCTCGCTGATGGTGCTGCCCAGCCTGTTCGCGGCGACGACCGAGCCCAGCATGCTGATCTTCATCGTGTTCTACGGCCTCGACTGGGTCGCGACCGTGCCGCCCACGGTGGCGCTGTGCCGGCGCATCTACGGGGCCGACGGGGCCGTCGTGTTCGGCTGGGTGTTCGGCTCGCACCAGGTCGGGGCCGCGTTCGCCGCCGTCGGCGCCGGTCTCACCCGCGACCACCTGGGCGCCTACGACCTCGCCTGGTACGGCGCGGGCGCGCTCTGCCTGGTCGCCGCGGGCATGTCACTGGCGATCGGGCATGCTAGAGGGCGATGAACGCCGAGCTGTATGTCCTGCCCCTGGTCGTCAGGATCGAGAGAGCCGCCCCTCCCGAGCGCACCGACGCGCTGGAGGCCGCCGCCATGGCCGTGCTGAGCCTGCTGGACGACCCGGGGGAGTGGGCCGCCGAGCTGCACGCCTGGCAGTCCACCGGCAAGATCCGCAAGGTCGTCCGCCGGGCGAGAGGGGCCGAGTGGCGCAGGGCGCTCGCGCTGCCCGGCCGCACGATCGAGCACCGTACGGCCGAGGTGCGCGTGCACCCGCCCGTGCCGCTGGACGACTGGCCCAGGGACCTGGCGCGGTTGCAGGTGTCGGGCACGGAGCTGACGGACGCCGAGCCGCCGGCGGATCCCGTACGACCGGTTCTGTGGGGCAACCCGAAGCTGGAGATGTCGGCGGGCAAGGCCATGGCGCAGGCCGGGCACGCCGCCCAGCTGGCCTGGTGGGCCAGCGACGAGGGCGAGCGGGCGGCCTGGCGGGCGGCCGGCCTGGCGGTGTCCGTGCGCACGGCCGCCGGCCAGGACGACTTCGACGCCATGGTGGCCTCCGGGCTGCCCGTGGTGCGCGACGCCGGGTTCACCGAGATCGAGCCGGGCTCGTGCACGTTCGTCGCGGACGCGCCCTGGCTCCTGGGCCGCGTGACCAGACGCTGACCCCCGGCGTCTGCCGCGCCGTCAGATCGTGAACACGTCGGCGAGGACGCCGCCCGCCGGGGTGATCCGCGCGGGTGACGGGCTGTCGTAGACGACGATGAGCCGGCCGTCGCCGAGCCGCGCCACTCCTTCCGGGTGGTCGCAGCGCACGCCGTAGGGCAGCTCCAGCACCTTGTCCAGCTCGCCATCGGAGACGACCGAGCGGCGCGACCGGCCGGGCCGCCAGCGCACCAGACGTACCGGCCCGTCGAGGTCCATCGTCGGCCCGGCGAGCACCAGCAGCGCGTCGCCGTCCGGGCACAGGTCCCGCACGCCGAGCCCGTTCAGGTCCAGGAAATGCTTGCGGTACGGCTCCCGCAGCCGCAGCCGCCCCTTGCCCGCCTCCTCCAGCCGCAGCTCCAGGATCAGGGCCCAGCCGCGCAGCACGGGCCCGCGCAGCCCCAGGTAGACGCGGTCGGACGTGACGGCGATGCCCTCGATGTCCAGGCCGTTGTCCTTGCCGGGCAGCGCCAGGAACGGCGCGAGATGCCGGTCGTCGCTCAGGTGCGCGGCGACGTTCTGCGCGCCGGACAGGATCGTTCCAGCGCCGGGCACCTCGGTGACGGGGTCCAGCGGCAGGCGGGCCAGGATGAAGCGGTTCTCCTCCCTGATCACCGTGGCCAGGCGGTCCGCGGCCTTCTCCGGGTCCTTCGACTTGACCTTCTTGCGCTTGAGACTGTGCGAGCCGACCAGCCAGAGATGGCCGTCGGCGCGGGCCAGGCCCTCGATGTCGGCCTCGTCCTCAGGGTCCGCGGGCAGGTTGACGTGGTCTGCCAGCAGGAACGTGCGCTGGTCGCCGAAGTGGTCGCCGGTCCACGTCAGATGCTCGAACGTCGCCGTCTCGTCGCCGGCCACCCACAGCCCGGCGGAGCTCTGGCGGATCGCCGAAAGGTTCGTATGTGTCTCTGACGCTCGCGATGCGTGGTCGAAACGCAGCTCAACCTGTTCCACGGAAGCCATGATTGCACTTCGGTAGCATCATGGGCGCGATGGCGGGATATGTCGTACGCTCCCGTCGTGCTCGATGGGGAAGATGTGATCAAGGGTTCCGGAGTGAGAACCGCGCCCAAGCCGGGAACCCCTGTTTCTCCCCCCAGACGCTCCCGCATCGGGGACATCCGCATGCGGGTGGTGTATCGGGGGCTCGCCGCGGTCGCCGGTGTCGCGGCCGTGGCTGTGGCGCTGGTCGTGGTGCTCCCGTCAGGGCCGGACGTGGTCGCGGCGGGGCCGGTAACCGCGCCGCCGGCCGCACCGTCCGCGTCCGGCCCCGCACCGACCGCGTCCGGCCCCCCACCGACCGCGTCCGGCCCGGCACCGACCGCGTCCGGCTCCGCACCGACTCCGGCCGCCTCGGTCTCGGAGACGCCCGCCGCCTCCGCCGGGCGGCCCAAGCCGTCGCCGGGCGCGACGCTCGCCCCCGGCTACACGGCCATGGAGGCCCTGTACGCCGATCCGCGCGTGCCCGAGCTCACCAGCGGCGTCAAGCGGATGGCCCTGCCCTCTCCGGGCAAGCGGGTCATGAAGGACCAGCGCTCGGGACTGGCCGTGCCGAGGCTCGGGCGGCCGTGGAAGGCGTACGGGGCGGCGCCGTTCACCACCAAGCAGGTGCTGCCCAAGCGGCGCGGCGCGAGCTCGCGCGGGATCTTCGTCACGTGCCCGCTGCCCATCATGGAGCAGAAGTCGGCACGGGACACGGCGCTGCTGGCCGCCCGCTGGACGCTCAACCACCACCCCAAGGGCTCCAAGATCAGCTGGCTGGCCTCCCAGCCAATAAAAAACGGCTGGATGCTCGTATATCGCGTCAAATACGGAAAACATACGTCTCGGGCGGCTGTGGCGGTCGTGGACGGGGGAATGAGCAAGCCTGGCCTGGCGTTCGTCACAGTGCCTGACTCGCAGAGGAAGCAGTGGCGCGACATTGGCCGCGTGGTCTCAGGGGTGCGTGTTCTAGGCTAGAAAGATCATGTATGCGGCGATGTGGGGGAGTGACGCCGTGGAACGCTCTGGACCGCCGCAGGCCTCGAACAAGGGCAAGGGCAAGCCGCCCTGGCGCTCGGAAGGCCTGCCTGGCACACCCGGAGGCCGGCCCAAGATCAACTGGTGGCGCTTCGTCGTCACCCTGCTCGTCGTGTACGCGGCGTTCTTCGTGGTGTCGTCGTTCGTCGACAGCGAATCTGTCGAGACGATCTCGTACACCGAGTTCACCAAGCAGGTGACCGCGAAGAACGTCAAGGAGATCTACGCCCAGGGGCTGTCCGTCGAGGGTGACCTGCGCACCTCGGCGAAGAACCCCGAGAGCAGCGAGTCCTACACCAGCTTCCGTACCGAGATCCCGGCCTTCGCCAACACCGACCAGCTCGACCAGCAGCTCGCCACCGGCCAGGTGGAGATCACCTCGCAGCCGATCACCCGCGGGTTCTTCTCCAACCTGCTGCTGTCGCTGCTGCCCGTGCTGCTGCTCGCCGGCCTGTGGATCTGGATCATGCGGCGTGGCGCCAGCATGATGGGCGGCGGGCTCGGCGGCCTCGGCAAGTCCAAGGCGGCCAAGCCGGTCGAGGCCGGGCAGGTGCGGGTCACGTTCGACGACGTCGCCGGCATCGACGAGGTCGAGAACGAGCTCGTCGAGATCGTCGACTACCTCAAGGACCCCGACAAATACCGCAGGCTCGGCGCGAAGCTGCCCAAGGGCGTCCTGCTCGCGGGCCCTCCCGGCACCGGCAAGACGCTGCTGGCCAGGGCGGTCGCGGGCGAGGCCAAGGTGCCGTACTTCTCCGCCAGCGCCTCCGAGTTCATCGAGATGATCGTCGGTGTGGGCGCCTCGCGCGTGCGCGACCTGTTCGAGGAGGCGCGGAAGGTGGCGCCGTCGATCGTCTTCATCGACGAGATCGACGCCATCGGCCGGGCCCGCGGCGGCGCGGGCGGCATCGGCGGCCATGACGAGCGCGAGCAGACGCTCAACCAGATCCTCACCGAGATGGACGGCTTCTCCGGCGCCGAGGGCGTGATCGTCATCGGGGCCACGAACCGTCCCGAGATCCTCGACCCGGCGCTGCTGCGTCCCGGGCGCTTCGACCGTACGGTGCAGGTGGGCCTGCCCGACGCGGCCGGTCGTGCCGAGATCCTGCGGGTGCACACGCGCGGCGTGCCGCTGGACGGCGCGGTCAGCCTCGACCAGCTCGCCAAGACCACCCCCGGCATGACGGGCGCCGACCTGGCGAACCTGGTCAACGAGGCCGCGCTCCTCGCCGCCAAGCGCGGCAAGGACAAGGTCGCGATGGCCGACTTCGCCGACGCGCTGGAGAAGCTGCAGCTCGGCGCGGCCCGCAGCATCGTGATGCCGGAGGAGGAGCGCACCAGGACCGCCTTCCACGAGGCCGGGCACGCGCTGCTCGGGATGCTCCAGCCGGGCGCCGACCCGGTCAGGAAGATCTCGATCATCCCGCGCGGCCGGGCGCTCGGCGTCACGCTGTCCACCCCCGACACCGACCGGTACGCCTACGACGAGGAATATCTGCGCGGGCGCATCACCGGCGCGCTCGGCGGGATGGCGGCCGAGCAGGTCGTGTTCGGGGTCATCACCACCGGCGCCGAGAACGACCTGGAGCAGGTCACCATGATCGCTCGCGGCATGGTCGGGCGCTGGGGCATGTCGGAGAAGGTCGGCCCGCTGACCATCCTGCCCAACGACGGCCAGCCGCCGCAGGCCTCGCCTGCCACGCTCGCCACCGTGGACGAGGAGGCGCGGCGGATCGTGGACGAGTGCTACGAGCGTGCCGTCCGGGTCCTCACCGACAACCGCGACAAGCTGGACGCGATCGTGGCGGCCCTGCTGGAGCACGAGACGCTCGACGAGGCGGGGGCGTACGCGGCGGCCGGCGTGCCGAGCCGCTCGACGGCCCACGCGGCGTCGCCGAACGGGCAGGCAGCTCATGGCGCGGCGGTTCCGGGCACGGTCGCGCCCGGTCCAGTAGCCGGCGATCCTGCGGGTTTTTCCGAAAACTAGGACAATACGGGCAATGGCTCGATCCCGGTCAGGGAACGTCTTTCGGGACAACGATCGGGGGACTGTCGTGACACTGAATGACGAGCTTCTCGCCCAGCTCGGAGACTCAGGACTGGAGCAGATCGCCGGGATGCTCGGCACGGACACGACCACGGCCCGCAACGTGGTCGAGGCCGTGTCGGGCACCATTGTCGGCGGCCTGGCCCGCAACGTTGAGCACCCGGACGGCGCCGACGCCCTGCGCGGGGCGCTGGACGACCACGTGGACGCCGACCCGTTCAACGGCGACGTGGCCTCGCTCACCCGTGACGGGCACAGCATCCTCGGCCACGTGCTGGGCGGCCAGGGGACGGAGCAGGCGGCGGCCGGGCTGTCGCAGTTCGCTGGGATCAACTCGGCGACCATCATGAAGCTGCTGCCGCTGATCGCCCCCATGATCATGTCGCTGCTCGCCGACCGCGCGGCGAGCAGGAACATGGACGCCGGCGCCGTGGCCGACGACCTGAACAACGAGCGGTCGGCCGTGCCGGGCGGGCTGGAGGACCTGCTCGGCGGGCTGCTGGGGAGCATCTTCGGCGGCGCCGTGCCGCGGCAGGGCGGTCCGTACGAGCCGACCGGCGCGAGTGCCCGGGACGGCTCACAGGACGGCTCCCAGGACGGCGACCGGGCCCCGGACGGCCGCAGGGGGTCGGATCAGCGCGAGGTGGCCCCGGGGACATCGAACCCCGACTGGTGACCGGTAGGCTGGGGCAGTGATCGTTCTGGCCTCTGCTTCCCCCGCCCGCCTCGCCACGTTGCGCACCGCCGGTCTCGACCCCAAAGTGATCGTCAGCGGGGTCGACGAGGAGGCGTTCTCCGCCCACAGCCCGGCGGCGCTCAGCCTGGTGCTGGCCAAGGCGAAGGCCGAGGCGGTGGCGAGCGAGCTGGACGAGGGGCTGGTCATCGGCTGCGACTCGATCCTGGAGCTCGATGGGCGCCCCTACGGCAAGCCGGCCACGACGGAGGAGGCCGCGGAGCGCTGGCGCCTCCTGCGGGGGCGCACCGGCCGCCTGGTCACGGGTCACTGCGTGATCGACGTGCCGGCGGGCAGGCAGGTCGCGGAGGTGGCGACGACGGTGGTGCACTTCGGCCAGCCGTCCGAGGAGGAGATCGCCGCCTACGTGGCCACGGGCGAGCCGCTCGGCCTGGCCGGGGCGTTCAGCATCGAGGGCCGCGGCGGCTGGTTCGTGGACGGCATCGAGGGCGACCACGGCAACGTGCTCGGCATCTCGTTGCCGCTGCTGCGCAGCCTCTTCGCGGAGCTGGGCTACGCGGTGACGTCGTTCTGGCGCTAGCCTGCCGGGCATGCGATCACTGCGTGACTTCACGTCCGGAATCGGCTTCTTCTTCCAGGGGTTGGGATGGGTCTCCAGGAACGGGCGCTGGTGGCTGTTCGGGCTGATTCCGGCGTTGATCGCGTTCGCGGTCTATGTGGTGGCGCTCATCTTCCTGGGCACGAACGCGGCTGAGCTGGCCGAGCTCCTGACGCCGTTCGCGGATTCGTGGAGCTGGCGCGAGCTGTTCCGCACGTTGGTGGGGATCGCGCTGGTCCTCGCCGGGCTGGCGCTGGCGGTGCTGACGTTCACCGCGCTGACGCTGGCGATCGGGGAGCCGTTCTACGAGCGGCTGTCGGCGGCGGTGGACGTGCTGCCGTCGGAGGAGGAGCAGCCGTGGTGGCGCACTCTGCCGCGCTCGATCAGGGACAGCCTGGTGACGCTCTTCTACGTGCTGCTCTTCACGATCCCGCTGTTCATCCTGGGCTTCGTGCCGGTGGTGGGGCAGACGGTGGTGCCGGTGCTGGGCGCCGCCGTTTCCGGATTTTTCCTAACAGTCGAGCTCACCACCATCGCACTCGAACGCCGCGGCCTGGCCCGCAAGGCCCGCTTCGCGCTCCTGCGCGCCAACAAGGCCAGCGCGCTGGGGTTCGGGGTGGTGGTGTTCCTGCTGTTCCTGGTGCCGTTCGTAGCGGTCATCGCCATGCCGGCCGCGGTCGCGGGCGCCGCCCTCCTCGTACGCACCCGCCTGACCCCCACCCCTTAGCCAC
>NZ_VCKX01000137.1 GCF_005889725.1 Nonomuraea zeae | reverse complement strand
CGACACCCCCCTGCCCACCCCCACCGGCTGGACCACGATGGGGCAGGTGCGGGTGGGCGACCACCTGATCGGGGCCGACGGCAGGCCCACCCGCGTCGTGGCGGCCACCGACGTCATGCACGGCCGCCCCTGCTACGAGGTGGAGTTCGACGACGGCACGGTGATCGTGGCCGACGGCGGGCACCAGTGGCTCACCGAAACCCCCGCCTCCCGCCGTGCGGCGCGGGCGGCCGCGGCCGGCTCCGGCCACGACCAGGGTCAGCGGGCGCTCACCGAGGCGCACAAGGGGGTGGGCACGACCGAAAAGGGGGTGCACGCCACCGACAGGCGGGTGCGCACGACCGAAGAGATCGCCGCCACCCTGCGCGGCGGCGGCTCCGCGGGCGGTCGGCTCGACCACCGGGTCGCGAATGCCGAGCCGCTGGAGCTGCCCGACCGGGAGCTGGCGATCCCGCCGTACGCGCTGGGTGCCTGGCTCGGCGCCGACGCCCCCGGCTCGGCGCGGCTCACCACCATGGACGCCCCGCTGCGCCGCATGGGGGTGCTGACCGACAGGCACATCCCGGCCGCATACCTGCGCGCGTCCGAGGGGCAGCGCAGAGCCCTGCTGGCCGGGCTCCTCGACACCGGCGGCCAGGTCGACCACCGGGGGACGGTCCGCTTCGCCGCCACGAACCGGCGACTGGCGCAGGGCGTCCGCGAGCTGATCCTGAGCCTGGGCTACACCGCGACCTCGACGTCCACGGCGGTCCAGGGCCGCACCGAAGCCGCTTCGACCAGCCATGTGATCACGTTCACGCCCGCCGACCGGGTCTTCCGGCTGGCCTGCCGGAATGCCCCGGTGCCCGCCGAGGGCCACCCTGAGACGCCTCACCGCTACATCATCGACGTGCGGCCGATGCCGTCGGTGCCGGTGCGGTGCGTGGAGGTGGACAACGCCGACCACCTCTATCTGGCGGGGCGGACGTGGATCCCCACCCACAACTCCACGTTGGGCCTCGACTTCGCCCGCTCGGCGGCCATCAAGCACGGGATGACCACGGTCATCTTCTCGCTGGAAATGTCCCGCAACGAGATCACCATGCGCCTGCTGTCCGCCGAGGCGCGCGTGGCGCTGCACACCATGCGCTCCGGCATGATGGGCGACGACGACTGGACCCGCCTGGCCCGGCGGATGAGCGAGGTAGCCGAGGCGCCGCTGTTCATCGACGACTCGCCCAACATGTCGATGATGGAGATCAGGGCCAAGTGCCGGCGGCTCAAGCAGCGTAACGACCTGAAGTTCGTGGTCATCGACTACCTCCAGCTGATGAGCTCGCCGAAGAAGACCGAGAGCCGCCAGAACGAGGTCTCGGAGATCTCCCGTGCGATCAAGCTGCTGGCCAAGGAGCTGGAGGTCCCGGTCATCGCGATCTCCCAGCTCAACCGAGGTCCCGAGCAGCGCACCGACAAGCGTCCCGCGGTGAGCGACCTGCGTGAGTCCGGCTGCCTGACCGCCGCCACCCGCGTCATGCGAGCTGACACGGGGGCCGAGGTCTCCCTGGGGGAGCTGCTGGAGTCGGGGGCACGCGACATCCCCGTCTGGTCGCTGGACGACCGGCTGAAGCTGGTGCCGCGGACGATGACCCACGTCTTCCCGAGCGGCGTGAAGCAGGTCCACCGCGTGCGGCTGCGCTCTGGGCGCGAGGTCGAGGCGACGGCCAACCACCCGTTCCTCACCTACGACGGCTGGCGGGCGCTCGAAGACCTGCCGCCCGGCACCAGGGTCGCGGTGCCGCGGCACGTGCCCGCGCCGCTGGACATCGCCGAGCGGGACGAGGACGAGCTGGTCCTGCTCGCCCGCGGCGACGGGTCGTCCCTGCGGCGCGGCCTGCCCGAGAGCGTGTTCTCGCTGCCCAAACGGCAGATCGCCCTGCTCCTGCGGCACCTGTGGGCGGGCGGCGGGAGCGTCGAGCCGGACCGATCGCTCGGCCAGGCCCGCCTCCACTACTCCGCCGGCAGCCGCCGCCTGGTGGACGACGTGGCCAGGCTGCTGCTCCGGTTCAACGTCATGACCAGGGTGGAGGAGAGCCGCGAGGGCGACCAGCCCCCTTGCTACCACCTGCACGTCCACGGGGCGGAAAACCAGCTGCGCTTCCTCGACGAGATCGGCGTCGATGGCGACCGGGCGCACTCGGCCGAAGAATGCGCGGCGCACCTGCGCGGCGTCACCGGCGACACCGGCATCGACACCGTGCCCCGGGAAGTGTGGTCGCGGGTCAGGACGGCGCTGCTGGAGCGGGAGAGCCGGCGAGAGCCCGCAGCCGCGGCGCCGGCCCGCTCCGGCGGATCGAGCCGGGCGGAGCGCGCATCGGGCGGCGAGCGGCTGGGCCGGATCGCGGCGGTGCTCGACGAGTCGGAGCTCGACCTGCTGGCGACGAACGATGTCTTCTGGGACGAGATCGCCGCCGTCGAGCCCCTGGGCGAGCAGCCGGTCTATGACGCCACGGTGCTGGGCACGCACAACTTCATCGCGAACGGGATCAGCCTGCACAACTCGATCGAGCAGGACGCGGACATGGTCATCCTGCTGCACCGCGAGGACGCCTACGAGCGCGAGTCACCGAGGGCCGGTGAGGCCGACCTGATCGTGGCCAAGCACCGTAACGGCCCCACGGCCACGGTCACGGTGGCCTTCCAGGGCCACTACAGCCGCTTCGTGGACATGGCCCAGCACTGAAGCCGCGGGCCGTCAGGCCGCCTCGTCCGTCGAATCGGGAACGGGCGCCAGCCGCACGCCGCCGGGCTGGGCCTGCTCGTCGGGGAAGACCCACTTCCGGAGCGCCCAGAAGCGGAAGACCATGGCGATCAGCGTGCCGATGATCTGCGCGCTCACGAAGTCGGCGAGCTCCTGGGTCACCAGGCTCACGTCCGGGGTCTCCAGGCTGAACGCGTACCGGGAGATCCACAGCGGCGCGGAGCTGAGCACCAGGCCCACGCCACTGACCAGGAAGAACAGCGCCGCCTCGTGACGGCGCTCGCGGCCGCCCCTGGTCCGGAACGACCATTCGCGGTTCAACACGTAGGACACGATCGTCGCCACGAGCACCGCGATGATCTTCGCGGTCACCGGCTTCGGTTCCAGGATGGTGAGCTTCAGCCCATAGAACACCGTGTTGTCCACCAAGAACGCTGTGCCACCCACCACCGCGAACTTCAGCAGTTCGCGGTGCTTCAGCGCAAGTGCGTGCAGCGGGTCCGGCAATCTGGCGAGTACGGCCTTCGCTATTCGGAGCACCCCCGATCTTCTCAGCAGCCGGACACGCTCGTGACAAGATTCACGGACGTGGCTGGTCCAGAGCCGAGTCCCGGACCCGGGGGACATCCGGGCGCTCGCGTTCCCGTCAGCCAGGCTGGAAGAAGGCGAGCATCTTCCGGCTGGCGTCCGGCGACGTCAGGATTTCCTGGACGTGCGCGGACTGCCGGCCGGCCGCGCCGGCGCGGACGAACATCTCGCGTTCGTACTCTTCGACGGCGGCGGGAAAGTCGTCCGGGTGCGCGGCCAGCGCGAGGCCGAGCAGGGCGCCGTCGAGCAGTGCCATGTTGGCGCCCTGCCCCACCGGCGGCATCAGGTGCGCGGCATCGCCGAGCAGCGTGACGCCTGGCCGCGACGGCCAGGTCAGGCCGACCGGGAGAGTGGCGATCGACCGTGGCACGATCGTGTCGTCGCAGGCGGCGATCAGTGCGGTGATCCGTGGGTCCCAGCCGGTGAGCAGGTCGATCAGCCGCATCCGGGCGGCGGCCGGGTCGCCGAACGGGATCCCGCTGGTGGCGAACCAGTCCCCGGGGGTGTTGTAGAAGCTGAGGTAGACGCGTACGCGGCCGTCGCCGTTGCGCTGCGCCGACAGGGATTGCCCGTTGCCGAGCACCCAGTAGTTGCCGCGTCCCACCATCGCCGCCAGGTCAGGGTGGGTGCGGTCGATATCGGGAATGCCGAGCTCGACGGCGTTCTGGCCGGTGTGGACCGGCCGGGCGTCGGTGAGCAGCGCGCGGACCCGGGAGTCCGCGCCGTCTGCGCCGACCAGCAGGTCGTACGTGGCGCTGCCGCCGTCGGCGAAGCGCAGCAGGCCATCGCCGGCGGAATCGAGCGCGTGCCCCCAGCGCACCGCGTGCTCGGGGAGAGAGTCCAGCAGCAGGTCGCGCAGATCGGCACGGTCGACCTCAGGCCGCTCCAGCGGGGCGTCGTCGGGCGTGTCCTCCTGCAGCAGCAGGGTGCCGTCCGGCTCCAGAAGCCGCATGTCCTGGCCTTCTCGACGGGCAATCGCGTGGAACTGATCGATCAGGCCCGCCTCCCGCAGCGCCCGCTGCCCGGTGCCGGAGTGCAGATCGAGCATGCCGCCCTGACCGCGCGCGCCGCGCGACGAGTCACGTTCGTACACGACGGCGTCGATGCCGTGCACGTGCAGCACCCGGGCAAGGGCCAGGCCGCCCAGCCCGCCTCCGACGATGGCGATGGTCATGATTGCCTCCGAGTCACCGTGTTGCCTGCTCGCGGGACGCCGGCCCGCATCCTCTTCTTCCGGGCCGCTTCTTCCGGGCCGTTGATCAGCCGGTTCATCGGCGCAGCCGGGGCGCGAGCACCGTGCGCACGACCTTGGTCACCCTGCTCGCGGCGGACCCGCCCTCCTCGGGTGCGGGCTCCGGCTCCAGCAGGCGCTGGAGCTGCCGCAGCAGCTGGTTGGTCGAGCGCCAGAGCGGGACGAACAGGCCGGCCACCGGCCCGACGCCCTGGATCGGGCCGCCGGACAGCTCGGCGACCCCCTTGGCGATCGCGACCGTCGCCGGGTCCCGCAGGATCAGGTGCACCTCATCGCCGACCAGCCGGATTTCCATCTTGCGCGCGGCGGCCTCCTCCGGGTTGGCGTCCGTGGTCGTCTCCGGATCCAGCTCGTCGATCTTGGCGGCGACCGCGTCCGGGTCTACCCCGAGCTCGCGCAGCACCCTGGCCGCCATGCTGTTCTCCGCCCGCAGCATCGCCTCAAGCAGGTGATGGCTGCCGACCGGTGCGCCACCGGCCAGCGCGCTGGCGGCGGACACGGTGTCCTCGGTGGCGGGCGTGCCGGTCGGCCAGGGGCCGGCCGGGACGTCCTGCGCTCCCTCCAGCGAGGCCAGCACAGCGGCACGGATCTTGCTGATCGGATTGATCCGCTCGGCGAGCACCTGCGCGCCGACGCCCGCGCCTTCCCTGACCAGGGCGAGCAGGATGTGTTCCGTACCGATGTTGGTGTGGTGCAACTGCTGCGCCTCGCGCAGGGCGAGGTCAAGCGTCTTCTTCGCGAGCGGCGCGAACGGGATGTGGCCGCTCAGCTCCTGCGTGCCGGGCTTGACCACTGCGGCAATATCGGCCTGCGCCGTCTCCTTGTCGTACCCGAGCTGGTGCAGAGCTCTGGCCGCCGTGCTGTCGGGCGCGTCGAGCAGCCCCAGCAGCAGGTGCTCCGTGCCGATGTAGTCGTGCTTGAGGAGCCTCGCCTCCTCCTGGGCCGTGACGACGACCTTGCGGGCTTTCACCGTGAACCGTTCAAATGGCATGGTTCCATGGTCTCAACCCTGTCAATACACTGTCATTGACATGGTCACCATGCCGAAAGGAGGGTGCGATGGAGTCACCGTCGGACTGGGAGGATCGGCTCGCGCGCTGGCAGAACGAGCTGGAGCTGTTCGAGCAGCTGGACGAGACACCCTGGGTCACGCTGGCCAAGGCGGAGGCCGAGACCGGCGTTTCCCGCTCGGCCCTGCGGTCCTGGTATCGAAACGGCGAGATCCGGTCCCGGCTGGTGGACGGCCCGAACGGGCCGCAGCGCCTGGTCCAGCTGGACGCGGTGATCGAGCGCGCCGCCGCGTCACCGCGCATTCAGCGCAGGGCGGAACGAGAAGTCAGCCTGGAGGCCCAGGTCGCCCTGCTACGGCACCGCGTTGACCAGCTTGAGCTGCGCCTGGCCGCGCTGGAGCGGAAGTGACCGGCGCGAGCAGCACCGTGCCATAGACCCAGAAGGGGTGTGACAAAGCAGACAATTGGCCCAGGAATGGCGAGTGATCGCTTCAGTGCTCTACCGAGAGAGAGTGAAGCGAAGGGAAAGAACGCCATGACCATCCTCGTCGCCTATGACGGCTCGGCGGACTCGCGTACCGCGATCGAATTCGCGGCCAAGCACCTGACGGCCGAGCCCACGCTCATCGTCACGGTGTGGGAGCCGCTGCTCGTGCAGATCAAGAAATATCCGCTGGCGGGGGCTGCGATCGACCCGGACACCGAGGAGCAGGCGCAGGCCCAGGCCGAGGCGCACGCCAAGGAGGGGGCCGAGCTGGCGGCCGCCGCCGGGCTGTCCGACGTTTCGTACCGGGCGGTGGCCGACAACGAGTCGATCTGGAAGACGATCGTGGACGTGGCGGACGAGATCGACGCCTCGCTGATCGTCACGGGGTCGCGCGGCCTGGCCGGAGTGCGCTCGGTGCTGCTCGGCAGCGTGTCCAACCACGTGCTGCACCACGCGCACCGGCCGACCCTCATCGTCCCCCCGCCGAAGGCCCCCGCGCGGGCGTGACCTGCCGGGGGACGTACGGGGAGACTCGCAGGGAGCCTCAGGAGGCAGGCGTGCAGCAGACCTGCGGCGGGCAGAGCCGGGTGTCGATACGCCGCGCGCCCGGCCCCTCGTCGCCCAGCCGGTCGTGCGGGTTCGCCACGGGGCACAGGTCCAGGGACAGGCAGCCGCACCCGATGCAGTCCGTCAGGTCGTCACGCAGCCGCTGCAACTGCTCGATGCGATCGTCGAGCTCGCCCCGCCAGGCGGCCGACAGCCGGGCCCAGTCGCCGCGGTTGGGGGTGCGCTCGTCCGGGAGCTCGGCCAGGGCGTCCCTGATGGTCTTCAACGGGATCCCGATTCGCTGCGCCAGCCTGATGAACGCGACCCTGCGCAGGCTGTCGCGGCTGTAGCGGCGCTGGTTGCCCGCTGTGCGCCGGCTCGCGATGAGCCCCTTGGCCTCGTAGAAGTGCAGGGCCGAGACGGCCACGCCACTGCGTTCGGCGAGCTGGCCGACGGTGAGTTCCTTGGTGTTCCAGGCGACCTTGGTCATACCTGGAGATTACTTGAGGATCAGCGGATCATTCGAGGGCCCGCTCGAAGAACGTCTCCAGCACCACGACCGTCTGCGTCCCCGTCACGCCGTCCACCTCGAAGATCCGGCGCAGCACGTCCTGCAGCTCCTTCGTGCCGGTCGTACGCACCTTGAGCAGCACCGACGCGGGCCCCGCGATGACGTGCGCCTCCTCGACCTCCCGGATCGCCGCCAGCGCGTCCGCGCTCCCGCCCATCCACGCGCCGCCGTCCACCAGCACGTACGCCGTCACCGCGCGCCCCAGCGCCGCCTGGTCCACCTCGATGGTCGTACGCCTGATCACCCCGCGCTCGCGCAGCTTGCGCACCCGCTCATGCGCGGCCCCGCCGGACAGCCCCACGGCCTTGCCCAGCTCCGCGTACGACTGCGTCGCGTCTTCCTGAAGCCGGCCGATCAGCATCCTGTCGATATCGTCCATCACTGAATGCTATCTCGCGATATGCCCAATAGTCCGAACAGCGTATGGTGGTGGCCATGACGGACACGATCCCCACTGAGTTCGAGGTGCTCGACGAGCGGTTCGCCGCGGTCGGCGGAGACGACCAGATCGAGCGGCTCTACACCGGCACCCGCTGGGCCGAGGGCCCGGTCTATTTCCCGGCCGGCCGCTTCCTGCTCTGGAGCGACATCCCCAACGAGCGGATGCTGCGCTGGGACGAGATGACCGGCGCGGTGGGGCCGTTCCGCCAGCCGTCCGGCTATGTCAACGGCAACACCCTCGACCGCGAGGGCCGGCTGATCTCCTGCGAGCAGGGCAACCGCCGCGTCACCCGGACCGAGCACGACGGCTCGATCACGGTGATCGCCGACCGGTGGGAGGGCAAGCGGCTCAACAGCCCCAATGACGTGGTCGTCCGCTCCGACGGCTCCATCTGGTTCACCGACCCGCCCTACGGCATCATCAGCAACTACGAAGGCGTCGCCGCCGAGCAGGAGATCGACGGCTGCCATGTCTATCGCGCCGACCCGGCGACGGGCGAGGTCCGGATCGTGGCCGGCGACTTCGTCCGGCCCAACGGCCTGGCCTTCTCGCTCGACGAGAGCCGCCTCTACATCGCCGACACCAGGGCCAGGCACCTGCGCGTGTTCGACGTGCGCGACGACGGCACGCTCGAGGGCGGCAAGGTCTTCGCCGAGGGCACCGACCAGGACAACTTCGACGGGCTGCGGCTCGACGACACCGGGCGCGTCTGGGCCGCGGCAGGCAAGGCGGTGCTCTGCCACGACCCCGACGGCACGCTGATCGGGCGGCTCAAGCTGCCCGAGTTCGTGGCCAACCTGGTGTTCGGAGGGCTCAAGCGGAACCGGATGTTCATCACGGCCTCGTCCTCGCTCTACTCCCTGATGACGAACGTCACCGGCGCGCGCCCGGTCTGGGCCGGGCGCTAGCCTCACTCCCACTTGAACAACCGCACGGCCAGCCCGCCGAAGAGCACCAGCCCGGCGGCCATCACCGCCACGTGCATGAGCTGCGGGGGCTGGCCGGCCCAGGTGTCCTTGAGCGCCTGCGCGAACGGACCGGCGACGGAGAAGTCGCTGACCACGCGCAGCGCGTCCGGCATGATGTCGCGCGGCAGCCACATCCCCGCCACGAACATCAGCGGGAACATCACCAACGACCCGATCCCCGGCGCGGCCTTGCCGTTCGGCGCCAGGGCGGCGATCACCAGTCCCATGGCCAGCAGCGCGGCGGTGCCGAGCAGGAAGACCAGGATGAAGCCGGCCCACTGCTTGGGAGCGGCCGAGCCGAACACCAGGGAGCCCACCACGATCAGCACCGTCGTGGACACCACCCCGACGGCCAGGTTGATCAGGAGCTGCACCGCCAGCAGCCGCGCGGGGTGCACGGGCGTGGTGGACATCCGCCTGAGGACTCCCTGCTCGCGGTAGGTGGCCAGCACCGCGGGCACGACGCTGCAGGCCAGCGTCAGCAGCGAGAGCAGGACCATCAGGCTCGGCATTTGAGTGTCCACGGGTCTCTCCCCGCCACCCGCGCGCTCGGTCATCGTCGGGATGCTGAGACCGAGCACGAGCAGGAGCCCTACCGGCAGCCCGATGGTGAACAGCAGGAACGGCCACTCACGCAGGTGCAGCTTGGTCTCCACGATGAGCATCTTCTTCATGAGAGCTTCCTTCCGGTCAGTGCGAGGAACGCGTCGTCGAGCGTGGCCTGCTCGATGCGCAGGTCTCCGGGCACGATCTGGTGCTGGGCGAGTGCGAGGGTGACCGCGGGCGCGAGGTTGCCCGAGCCGCGGACCACGACCTGGCCGCCGCTCCTGGTGATCTCGCGTACCTCCGGCAGGGCCAGCAGCACGCTGTCGTCGACGGGCGCGGACGGCCTGAACCGCACCTGCTGCTCCTCGCCCACCAGCGCGACGAGCCCCTGGGGAGTGTCGGTGGCGACCACCTTGCCCGCGTCGATGAGCGCGAGCCGGTCGCAGAGCCGCTCGGCCTCCTCCATGAAGTGGGTGACCAGCACGATCGTCACGCCCGTGTCGCGCACCCGCTCGACCAGCTCCCAGGTGTCCCTGCGGGCCTGTGGGTCGAGCCCGGTCGTCAGCTCGTCGAGCACCGCGATGCGCGGGCGGCCCACGAGGGCGAGCGCCACGGACAGCCGCTGGCGCTGGCCGCCGGACAGCCGCTTGAACGCCGTGTCGCGCTTGTCGGTAAGCCCGACCTGGTCGAGCAGCTCGGACCAGTCGGCGGGGTCGGGGTAGAAGGAGGCGTAGAGATCCATCGCCTCCCACACCTTGATCTTCTCCGGCAGCGCCGCGCTCTGCAGCTGCATGCCCAGCACCTGGCGCAGCTCGGTCCTGTCCCGCTGCGGGTCCAGCCCGGCCACCCGTATGGTGCCGCCGTCCGGCGCCCGCAGCCCGGCCAGGCACTCCACGGTGGTGGTCTTGCCGGCGCCGTTCGGGCCGAGGATGCCGAAGATCTCGCCCTCGGAGACCTCGAACGACACATCCTCGACCGCCAGGTGGTTCGGATACTGCTTGCGCAGGTTCCTGACCTCGATGATTTTCATGACTTAGACGCTAGGAACGCGGTGATCCAGGCGGAATCCCGGTAGCTGCCCGGCAAGGGTGTATCTAGGTGCAGTGACCACACCGGTCGCATTGGCGCAGACTGGAGGCATGTTTCGACGGTTAGGTCAGGTCACGGTGCTGCTGGCGCTCGCATTCGTCGAGCTGCCTGCGATCTTCCTGACCGCTCTCATGCTGCTGTTGTCGTTCGCGCTCGGCATGGTCTTCCTCTTCCCGATGGGGACGACGCTGATCCGGCGGCTGGCCCAGCAGAACAGGCGGCTCCTGCGCAGGTGGACCGGCATCGAGATCGAGCAGCCCTACCTGCCCAAGCCTCCGCCGCCCGTTCCCCAGGCGGACGGGATGTACCGCTCGGACCGGACCCTCTACAAGACCCCTCGCGTGCCGGCCTGGAACGACCGCTGGAAGTGGCTGCTCACCGACCCGGCGACCTGGCGGGACGCGCTCTGGCTGCTGCTGGACCCCGCGGTGAAGCTGACGTTGATGCCGCTGCTCTTCGCGGTGCCCGAGCGCGGCCTGCGGGTCTACACGGCCTGGAGCGACCTGCTGCTCGGCGCCACCGCCAACAGCCGTCTGGCCGGTCAGGTGAGCCACCTCAGGCGTACGCGGAACCTGGCCACCGACTCCCAGGCCGCCGAGATGCGCAGGATCGAACGCGACCTGCACGACGGCACGCAGGCCAGGCTGGTCGCGATCGGCATGACGATCGGCGCGGTCGAGCAGCTCGTCGACACCGACCCCGCCGCGGCCAAGGCGCTGCTGGCCAAGGCCAGGGACGCCTCGTCCGAGACGCTGACCGAGCTGCGCAGGGTCATCAGGGGCATCCACCCGCCCGTGCTGGCCGAGCGCGGGCTCGCCGACGCCGTACGCGCGCTGGCCATGGACAGCCCCCTCCAGGTCAGCGTGGAAGCGGAGCTGGAGCACCGGCCCGAGGCGCCCGTGGAGGCGGCGGCGTACTTCGCGGTCAGCGAGCTGCTGTCCAACGCGGCCCGGCACGGTGACGCGCGGACGGCCACGGTGGATCTCAGCTCCAACGGCCGCGACCTGCGCATCACGGTCACGGACGACGGCCTGGGCGGCGCCGATCCGGCCAAGGGCAGCGGCCTCGCCGGCATCGAACGGCGGCTGGCCGCCTTCGACGGGGTGCTGGCGCTGCACAGCCCGCCCGGCGGCCCCACCGCCGTGACGATGGAGCTGCCCAGGGTGCTGCCCGAGAACGGCCTGGACAACCTGACCACGCTGCCGCGCTGGAAGGCGGCCACGGTCATTCTCCTGTGGGCCACGGCCTGGTGCCCGACGTTCCCGCAGGGGCTGGTGGCGGCCATCTTCAAGATATTCGGCATCGAGGAGAAGACCTGGTTCGTCGCCCTCTACCTGCCCGAGATATGGCAATGGCCGGCGATCTGCGGGATGATCATACTCGGTGTCATCATGCACGTACTCGCCATCAGGATCCCCGCGACCCACAACCGGGAGCGGTGGATGATCCACGCCACCCCGACCAGACCGTGGTGCCCATGAACCGGGTGCTCATCGCCGAGGACCTCTACCTGCTCAGAGACGGGCTGGTCCACCTGCTCCAGGCCCACGGCTTCGCCGTCGTGGGCGCCGTGGAGTCCGGCCCCGAGCTGTTGAAGGGTCTGGTGGAGCTGCGGCCCGACGTCTCGATCGTCGACGTGCGGCTGCCGCCCACGTTCACCGACGAGGGCCTGCAGGCCGCGCTGGAGGCCAGGAAGCAGGTGCCGGGGCTGCCCGTCCTCGTGCTGTCCCAGCACGTCGAGCAGCTCTACGCCCGCGAGCTGCTGGCCGACGGCTCGGGCGCGGTCGGCTATCTGCTCAAGGACCGCGTCTTCAACGCCGAGCAGTTCATCGACGCCGTACGCCGGGTCGCCGCGGGCGGCACCGCGATGGACCCGGAGGTCATCGCCAAACTCCTGGCCAGCAACGCCAGAAGCGAGCCGCTGGGCGCGCTCACGCCGCGCGAGCGGGAGGTGCTGGAGGCCATGGCGGAAGGACGCTCGAACGCCGCCATCTCCCAGCGCCTCTATCTCAGCGAGAGCGCCGTGGCCAAGCACACGGCCTCCATCTTCGCCAAGCTCGGCCTCGCCCCTTCTGACGACGACAACCGTCGCGTCCTGGCGGTGCTCGCGTACCTCAACAGCCGTTAGTTGTCAGTGACACCGGCTATTTTCATAGAGGCACGGCACGACGAAGGGGTGGTAACAGGTGAAAATCCGGGTTAACCGCGATGTTCTGGCAGATGCGGTGGCGTGGGCCGCCCGAGTCCTGCCCAGCCGGCCTGTGGCGCCCGTCCTGTCCGGGCTGCTGCTGGAGGCGGGGGAGGACCTGCACCTGTCGGCGTTCGACTACGACGTCTCCGCGCGGGCCGTGATCGACGCCGACGTCGCCGAGGAAGGCAGCGTGCTGATCCCCGGCAAGCTGCTGGCCGAGATCAGCCGCAGCCTGCCAGCCGAGGACGTGGAGATCGTTACCGAAGGCGCCGAGGCGGTTCTGACCTGCGGCAGCGCCGAGTTCGGGCTGATCACGATGCCGGTCGAAGACTTCCCGACGATGCCGGCGATGCCGCCGAGCATCGGAGCCATCGGCGGCGGCGTGTTCGCCTCCGCCGTGGGCCAGGTCGCGCCCGCGGCCAGCCGCGACGACACTCTGCCCATGCTGACCGGCATCAGGGTCGACATCGAGGGCGAGTCCGTGGCGATGGCGGCGACCGACCGCTACCGCATCGCCGCCCGCGACTTCACCTGGCGGCCGACCGGCCCCGAGGTCGCCGTCTCCGCCATGGTCCCGGCCCGGGTGCTGGTCGAGGTGGCCAAGTCGCTGCGCGGCGGCGAGGTGTCGATCGCGATGGGCGACGGCGTGGCCGGGTTCGAGAGCGTGGGGCGCAGCACGACCGTGCGGCTGCTGGACGAGCAGTTCATCGACTACCGCGCCCGGCTGACCGCCGACTGGTCGATCCGGGCCGACGTGCCCGTGGCGCAGTTCGTCAGCGCGATCAAGCGGGTGGCCCTGGTGGCCGAGCGCAACACCGCGATCCGGCTGTCGTTCAGCCAGGGGCAGGTGCTGATCCAGGCGGGCGGCGGCGACATCGGGCGCGGCGCCGAGGTGGTCGAGTGCGAGCTGCGCGGCGACGACATCCAGATCGCCTTCCAGTCACACTTCCTGCTCGACGGGCTGACGGGGGTCGAGAGCGAGCTGGCCCGCATCAACATGGAGTCCCCGACCAGGCCCGCTCTCATCCAGGAGGTGCCGGGCGACGCCGAGCCCGCCTTCCGCTACCTGGTCATGTCACTGCGCCAGGGCTGAGCCCCCCAGTGCCGTCTCCGGCTCTCCGGAGGCGTCGGTGCCGCCTCCTGCCGTCTGGCGCTCGGCGATCAGCTTGAAGACCCGTTTGAAGTCCGCGTACGCCTGCTCGCCGACCGCCCGTGCGTGCGCCGCCTCCATCGAGGCGAGGATGGCGTCCGACTTGGCCATGTGATCCCGGCCCTTCTCGGTGGGCACGATCAGCTTGGCCCGGCGATCGGCCGGGTCCGGCTGCCGCTCCACGTAACCGAGCGCCTCCAGCTCGTCCACCAGCGTGCCGATCACCTGCTTGTGCTGGCCCGACTGCGCGGCCAGATCCGTGGCCCGGCTGCCCTCCTCGTCCAGGTAGGCCAGCACCGCCCCGTAGCGGGGTCGCAGCCCGGGATGCCCCTGCTCGGCCAGCGCGGCGAACAGCTCGCGCTGCAGGCTGAAGAGGGTACGGCTGGACAGGACGCCGAGATCGGGCTCTTCCTGCTTACGCCGGCTCCTGCGCACCTCGCGCCTCCAGGTGTCACCGCATCACTGATCAGGACTGTCACTGATCGGCCCGGCTCCGGGCCGCGCGGCGGGTATGCCCCCGCGCGAGCCGGAGCAGGCGGGTCAGGATTCGGTCAGAGCGATGAGGATGTGCTCCATGCAGGCGTGCCCCGCCCGCTCGGCCGCCGTCGCGTCCCCGGCCGAGATGGCCCGGGCGATCGCGTCGTGCGGGATGTAGCTCTTGTTGAGCGACGTCCCGGCGGCCGTGATGCTGGCCCGCAGCGCCGCCGAGAAGTCCTCGTAGAGGTCGATCAGCACCAGGTTGTGGGTGGCGTGCGCGACGGCCATGTGGAAGGCCAGGTCGGCCTCGACGAAGAAGTCGGGGTCGTCCAGCTCCCAGGCCCGGTCGCGCTCGGCCAGCGCCGCCTCGATGCGGACGATGTCCTCGTCGGTGCGCCGGGTGGCGGCCAGGCGCGCCGACTCGACCTCCAGCGCACGGCGTACTTCGAGGATCTCGAGCTGCTCGGCCTGGCGCAGACGCCGCAGCATCGCGCCGGACAGCTCGCTGGTCGCGCGGACGTAAGTGCCGTCCCCCTGACGGCACTCAAGCAGCCCTGCGTGCGTGAGCGCGCGTACGGCCTCACGAACGGTGTTGCGACCCACTCCGAGTTGCTCGGCGAGCACCGTCTCGGTGGGGATCTTGCCGTTCATCTGCCACGACCCTGAGGTGATCTGCTCTTTGAGCTGATCGATCACCTGGTCGACGAGCGAAGCCCGCTGCGCCGTACGCAGACTCACAGTCCGCCTCCTCCGGGGAAACCAATCATCCTATGAGTCAATGACTGGTAGACCCTAATTATTCCAGACTCAAAAGTCCAAATCTGGAGCTCCCGGAGGTTCAGCGGGACACTGCAGCGTCAACCGTCACCCCTGCCATCGCCGAGCGAACTCCGGCAGCTTCGAGGGCCTTACGATATGCGGCTGTCTGCTGTGTCTTGGACCCGACCCTGCCGTAGAGGTCGCCCAGCTCACGCCAGCAGCGGGCGGCCTGCCGGTCAGAGCCGAACACCGGCCGGTCGAGCGTGTCGAGCAGCTCGTGGGCGGCGCGCAGATGCGCCGTGGAGTCCTGGCCCTGGTCGAGCGAGACCGTGCTCAGCACGAGGTGGGCCTCGGCCGGGGTCGTGCCCGAGCGGTCGTTGGACAGCTCCAGCGCCGTACGGGCCAGCTCGCCCGCGCGTGCCGCGTCACCGGCCCGCAGCCGCACCCGCGCGTGCACGACCAGGCTCTCACCGTGCTCCCGCGCCGTCGCGGGGAAGGCGGCGAACGCCTTGGTCGCGCCGGTGATGAGCCGCTCGGCCTCGTCGATGGGCGCCGTGGCCAGCCTGGACCAGTGCATGGCCGCCCGGGCGAGC
Organism: Nonomuraea zeae; assembly: GCF_005889725.1. GTDB lineage: Bacteria > Actinomycetota > Actinomycetes > Streptosporangiales > Streptosporangiaceae > Nonomuraea > Nonomuraea zeae. Next base: position 16,122 of record NZ_VCKX01000137.1, on the reverse strand, counting down.
TGCAACGCGAGCCGGGCCTGGCGGCCCGCCATGATCGCGTCGTCGGCCAGGCGCACGGCCAGCGCGGAGTCCTCGCCGGCGGCCGCCGCGGCACTGGCGTGCCACAGCGACTGGATCTCTCCGGAACGGTCCACAACTTCAGGCACGTCAGTCATGTCGAGCACGCGCTTGACATATCCGAGCTCGCGAGAGTCGCCCTCACGCTCGCCGCGGGCCTCGACCAGCGCGGTGGCCAGGTCGATGGCGACCTCACCCTGGCTGATGGACAGCCGCTCGGCCTGCTCCAGCGCATGGGAGGCCAGGTCGCGGGCGCGCAGCCGGTCACCGGCCCGCTGGTAGCAACGGCTCAGCGCGATGGTGAGAGGCAGATCGGCCAGCCGCTCGGGATGAGCCGCGGCCTCCCTGCGCAGGCGCTCGAACGCCTCCACCGCCTGACCGAGGCGACCCTGGGCCTCGAGCGCACGTGCCCTGCCGAAGCGGGCATGCGCGGTCAGCATCGCGTTTTCCTCATCGGCCGCTTTCACGATCTCCGTGAAGCGGTCGGCGGCGACCGAGGGGTCGCCGTGCTGCAACTCAAGCTCGGCGTGGCGCAGCCCCAGCTCGGTGTCGATGCGCTGCCGAGGCTCGATCCCGTGAAGGAGGAACTCGGTCGTGCATCCCAGCCGCTCGGCCAGGAGCCGGGCCACCACAGGAGTCGGCGTGCGCTTACCCGACTCTATGAGCGAGACATAACTGTCAGACAGGTCGGGTCCGGCCAGCTGGGCCTGAGACATCCGCCTGTTCAGCCGCAGTCCTCGGACGCGGTCACCGATGGTTCCCTGACTCGGCATCTCATCTCTCAAGGCGGGGAAGGGTCAACAACACGCAATGATTGCATGAAGTAGCCGAATCGGGTATCCCCGCGTGAAGAATTCCCCACGTAGAGATTAATCGTCGCTCTCGTCCTTGCTGGGGAAAAGCATCTGACAGACCTCGAGGTACAAGGTCTCCGGATACGGAATGTACTCCACGGTGGAGAGCGCCTGGTCCTGTCCGGCCGACTCGAGGATGAACTCACCGTAACCGAGCATGCGCCCAAGCAGAGATCTTTGGAAGCTCATGTCGGTGACCTTGCCCAATGGCATCATCGCGACCTTGCGCGTGATCAGCCCGGTGGTGAGCAACATGCGCTTGGAAGTCACCACAAAGTAATCGACTGACCACTCGGCGACTTTCCAGACGAAACGGATCAGCAGCAGGAGCCACAACCACCAGACGACGACGAGCGCCGTGCCGCCGGCGTCGCTCCCGCCGAAGAACTTGCTGAGCAACCCGGCGACCACGAGGCCGCCGAAGACCTCGGCGACCGGACGCAGCAGGATGGCGGGATGCCGCCGCACCATGATGACCTGTTGTTCGTGGGGGAGGAGGTAGCGGTTGACCGACGACGGAGCAGAGTCCCCGTGGGTCACAAGTCTCATGCGAGGCTGTTCACAAATTGGGCCAGCGAGTCGGCCGCGTTGAACACCGTGTCGAACGCCCCTCTGACCGCGTCCGCGGCGTCAGCCGGTCGCGCGAACAGGTAGTACGCCACAAATGCGATACCACCGTATGTGAGGACTTTTTTGACCTGCACTGTCGCCTCCGTGCCACTAACCCACTCCACCCGCCGTATACATTACCCACCCGGATGCCGGGGTAAAGGTAACTTGGCGGGTTAGTTTTGATCTTGCTTAGCCACGTTCGCTGGCCACCAGAGCCAGGACGTGAAGGTGCTTGCGTGCGATGCGCTCGACGAGACTGGGGTGGGCATAGCCGGTGACCTCCAGCGCGCCGTAGTGCGCAGCCTCCACGCAGCGCGTTACCGTGGTCGCGGAGTGGATGCCGGCGAACTCGTCGCGCAGCACCTCCTCCACCTCCGCGTACGGAGTCGGATCGGCCTCGATGTGATCTTTCACGAGAACACCTCGGCACTGGGCATGTCGCTCATCGTGTCCCCCACGCGCATGCGGAAGTTGCCTTCCTGTCTCTTCGTACCCACCCAACCACAGTATGTAACGAGATGATGACCGCGGGTAACGAGACGGGGACTTCGGGGCAGTCTCAGACGACGCCGTAGAGGCGGTCGCCCGCGTCGCCGAGCCCGGGAACGATGTAACCGCTCTCGTTGAGACGCTCGTCGAGGGCGGCGGTCACGACGCGGATCGGCTTGCCCGAGTTCGCGAAGACCTTGTCCATGTGGGCCAGCCCCTCGGGGGCGGCGAGCAGGCAGATGGCCGTGACGTCCACGGCGCCCCGCGCGAAAAGGAACTGCACGGCCGCCGCCAGGGTGCCGCCGGTGGCCAGCATCGGGTCGACCACGAAGCACTGCCGCCCCGACAGGTCGTCGGGCAGCCGCGTGGCGTAGGTCTCGGCCTGCAGCGTCGACTCGTTGCGGATCATGCCGAGGAACCCGACCTCGGCGGTGGGCAGCAGCCGGGTCATGCCGTCGAGCATGCCGAGCCCGGCGCGCAGGATGGGCACGACCAGCGGGGAAGGCTTGGCCAGGCGCACGCCCCTGGCGGGCGAGACGGGCGTCTCGACCGTGACGTCGGTGACGCGGACGTCACGGGTGGCCTCGTACGCCAGCAGCGTCACCAGCTCGTCCGCGAGCCTGCGGAAGGTCGGTGAATCGGTGCGGACATCGCGCAGCGTGGTGAGCTTGTGTGCCACGAGCGGATGATCGACGACGAGGGTCTCCATAAGGGGTAACGCTATCTTGTGGGGAACGTGGGCGCAGTCCCCGCCGTCTCTGGCGGGGGCGCCGAGGTCGTCCACCCTAGTGACAGCACGAGTGTTTGGGTTTTGATCACAATTTGGTCGGAGAGGCACACGCCCAGTGGTTGGTTCTGGAACGATTGGGTGTTGGTGATATCTGTCGTGTCAGAAGTCGGGTGGGGATGGCGATGACAGACGAGGACGCTCTTGACTTCGCCATCGTGATTTATCGCGAGGACGGTTGCTGGGATGCCGAGCTGCTGCCTGTCACGCTCACGTCCGACCTCGAAGGGCTGATCCATGCCCTGAGGCAGCAGCCCAGCGAGAGCGGGACGATCGGTCTGGTCGCCGTGGGCGACGAGTTCTTCGTGGCGCTGCGCGTCCTGGGCGAGCGGGTGGACGTCTTCCTGTCCGACATCGCCGCCTCCTGGGACTTCCCGCTGGCTCGCCAGGTCCTCGAATACCTCGACGTCCCCGTGCCGGACGAGGAGGAGCTCGACGAGATCCTCCAGGACGAGGAGACGGTGCTTCCGGCGGGAGACCTGTCGATCTTCGCCGACCTCGGGTTGGACGAGATGGAGCTGGGCATCCTCTCCGGCGACATTGATCTACTGCCCGAAGATGTGCTGTCCAGCATCGCCGCGCGGCTCGGTTTCTCCGACCCGTTCGAGCGTGCCATCGAATCGGTCTTCGGCTGACCCCCCTGGAGCGACGGACATGGCGTCCAACACCTTTTCTGCGGCTTTTGTCAGGACTTCCGGCGGCTGGACCGGGGCGGAGGTCGATCTGGGCGACGCCGAGATCGTCGACGACCTCGGCGACGCGGTCACGGAGGCGCTGAATCTTTCGGGAGACGAGCTGGCCCTGCTCTGCGTCGAGGTGGAGGACGAGTGGTTCGCCATCGCCCGCTACCGGGGCGAGGAGGAGCCGCGCGTGTTCCTGTCGGACGCGCACGCGATCCTTTCCGACCGCCTGGGCGAGCTGTTCGCCGAGTTCGCCGGCGTGGCGCCCGACAAGGAGAGCAACGGCCTCGGCGTACGCCCGGCCGGGGACTTCGAGCTGCTCAGCGATCTGGGCGTGAGCTCGGAGGAGCTGCTCGAGCTGAGCGTCGAAGAGGGCATGCTGCCCGCCGACATCCTGTCGGTGATCGCCGAGCGGCTGTCGTTCGCCGACGAGCTCGACCGGCTGCGTTGACCGTTCCGGGCCGGAGCCGGATCTCGCGGTGAACCACGAGGAGGCCATGCGCCTGGCCCTGGCTGAGGCCGCGAAGGCCGCCGCCAGGGGCGAGATCCCCGTGGGCGCGGTGGTGCTCGATCCGCTCGGCGAGGTCCTGTCCGCCGCGGGCAACGACCGCGAGTCCGCCGCGGACCCGACGGCCCACGCCGAGGTGCTCGCGCTCAGGCGGGCCGCCGCGCTGCGCGGGCAGTGGCGGCTGAGCGGGTGCACGCTCGTGGTGACGCTGGAGCCCTGCACGATGTGCGCGGGGGCCGCGGTGCTGTCCAGGGTCGAGCGGATCGTGTACGGCGCCGTCGACGAGAAGGGCGGGGCCGTGGGGTCGCTGTGGGACGTCGTACGCGATCGGCGGCTCAACCATCGGCCCGAGGTCGTCATGGGGGTTCTGGGCGAGGAGTGCGCGGACGTACTAAAGCGGTTCTTCGCTACTCGCAGGATCCGGTAAGCTCGTGCGCGGTGGTGTCGCCTAGTGGCCGAGGGCGCACGCCTCGAAAGCGTGTGATGGGGCAACTCATCCGTGGGTTCAAATCCCACCACCACCGCCATTCGCCCAAGGGCCTCCGAGTTTCGGAGGCCCTTTCGCGTGCGGGCTGGCCTGGATGGTGGGCGGCACGGCCAGGCCGACGGTCACGGCGCGGAGGTGGCCGACGGCGGGGCGCCGACGTCCAGCTGGATCTCCGGCGGATTCGCGGCCGTCTCAGTCACCAGAGAGTCGCCGCCACCCTGCACGGTCACTTTCGCCGTTTCCGCGGTCAGCACGAAGAAGACCGCCCCGCCCCCGCTCAGCACCAGGATCGGCAGGCCGATGGCCAGCAGCAGGATTATGGAGAGGTCGTTCCGCGGCGGCTGCCGGTGGTCGTACCCGGATGGTGGTTGCGGCGGATACGACACGGCATTCTCCAGAATGATGGTGGAAGATGCTCCTGTGACGCATGAGACGGCGTACCGGTTGACATATGAAAAGGGGAGCCGCGAATCGCGGCTCCCTTTTTCGCGGGCTTTCTCAGTTGGGCAGCTCCAGGACCCTGGCGTGCAGGATCGATCGTTGGTGCAGGGCCGCCCGCAGTGCGCGGTGCAGGCCGTCCTCCAGGTAGAGATCGCCCTGCCACTGCACCACGTGCGGGAAGAGATCCCCGTAGAAGGTGGAGTCGGCGGCGAGCAGCGAGTGCAGGTCCAGCATGGCCTTCGTGGTGATCAACGAGTCGAGCCGGACCTGCCGTGGAGGGATCTGCGCCCACTCTCGGTGCGTCAGACCGTGGTCGGGATAAGGGCGTCCGTCGCCGACAAGCTTGAAGATCACCCCACTGATTTTAGGAGAGAATCCGAATCCTCGCGCTCTTCGGCCGGGTCAGCGCAGCTCAGTCTGCGCGCAGTCGCCGGGACCGCCGTTTTTGTAGCCGCGCTGGAAGGCGTTGACGCGTTGCTCGGAGCTGCCGTGCGTGAACGATTCAGGATCGATTCTGCCGGTGCTGCGTTGCTGGATTCTGTCGTCGCCGACGGCCGCCGCCGCGTCGAGGGCTTCGGCGATATCGGCGTCCGTGAAGGGCTTTTCGTAGAAGCCGGTGTCGACCGCGTTCTTGGCCCAGACGCCCGCGTAGCAGTCCGCCTGGAGCTCGACGGAGACCGAGCTGCCCGATTCGAGGGCGCCGAGCAGGTTCTGGACGTGGTGGCCGTATTCGTGGGCGATCACGTACGCCTGGGCGAAGGGGCCGCCCTTGGCGCCGAATTGGGTGTGGAGCTGGTCGAAGAAGCTGAGGTCGAGATAGACGCGCTGGTCGCCGGGGCAGTAGAAGGGGCCGACGGAGGAACTGGCCGAGCCGCAGCCGGTCTTTAACTGGCCGGTGTAGAGGATGGTCTTGGCCGCGCGATATTCGGAAATTTCACGCTTCCAGTAGTCCTGGATGCTGTTGACCACGCCCACCACGCGGCACTGCTCCGACTGGTCGGCGTCCTTGCCCTTCTGGCACTGCTCGGAGAGGTTGGACGGCGGCCGGCGCTGGGCGGGCTCGGCGCCGCCGCCCACGTTGTTCAGCACGAACACCAGCACGAGCACGATCAGGCTGACGATGCCGCCGCCACCAATGATCATGCCGCCGGGGAAGCCGCCGCCACCGCCTCCGCCGCTCCCTCCGGCGTTCTCCACCTGGGAGGCATCGAGATCGACATCGTCTCTGAAGTCCATTGCTGAGGTCCCTTCTGGGTGCTGCCCGAAGGACAACTTCCCCGAAGAGCCGCTCAGATGCCACCCGAGAACGTGTCACACCGCATGGGATCGCCGGTCTCGTAGCCGGTGCTGAACCACTTCTCGCGCTGCTTCGAGGTGCCGTGCGTGAAGGCGTCGGGGGTCACGCGGCCCTGCGAGCGCCGCTGGATGCTGTCGTCGCCGACCGCCGCCGCCGCGCTCAGCGCCTGGTCGATGTCGCTCTGGGAGAACGGCTCGCGGTAGAAGCCGGTCTTGACCGCGTTGTGCGCCCAGACGCCCGCGTAGCAGTCGGCCTGGAGTTCGAGGCGTACGGACGGGCTCTTGGCGCCCGGGCGGCTGTTGCCGCTGACCCTGTTCATGGTGCCGAGCAGGTTCTGGACGTGGTGGCCGTATTCGTGGGCGATCACGTACGCCTGCGCGAACGGCCCGCCCTCGGCCCCGAAGTCCCGCTGGAGCGTGTTGAAGAACGACAGGTCGAGGTAGACCTTGCGGTCGGCGGGACAGTAGAAGGGGCCCACGGCGGAGTCGGCCGCGCCGCAGCCGGTGTTGACCGCCCGCGAGAAGAGCACCGTCTTGGCCGGGGTGTAGGTCTTGCGGCCACGCTCCTCGAACGCCTGCCGCCAGTAGGCCTGGATGCTGTTGACCGTGCCGACGATCCGGCAGTCCTCCGACTGGTCGGCGTCGGCGCCGGTCTTGCAGCGTTCGGCCAGGTTGCCGCTCGGGGCCAGTGACGCCGGCGGGCTCGGCTGCTGCCCGCCCTGCTGGCCGCCCTCGTCACCGCTGAACGGCGAGGGGACGACCTTGAACAGGAACAGCCCGGCCACCGCCAGGACCAGCAGCAGGCAGCCGCCGCCCCGGCCGCCGATGGGCAGCATGCACCCGCCGGGCATCCCGCCGCCACCGCCGCCGCCCCTGCCCTGCTGCGGGCCTGAGGCTCGTACGTCCTCGACCTGCGACGGGTCGAGCGGCTTGTCGTCGTCGAACTGCATGTGTCCCCCCGCTGGGACTTCTCCCCCGTGGTGGGTCAAATACGCACGGTGATGGAAGGGGGGCAAATCGACATGATTTTTACGGATATGTCGGCTAATGTTCCGACTATGACGACAGGTTTGATTGGAATCGCATTAGTGTCGCTGGGCATGGTGTTGACGCCCGGCCCGAACATGATCTATTTGGTCTCACGATCGATCACGCAAGGCTATCGGGCCGGCCTGATCTCACTCATCGGTGTTTTTCTTGGTTTCACTGTCTATTTGGCCGCGACGTGCCTCGGGCTGACCGCGATCTTCGCGTACGTGCCCGCCGCGTACACGGCGCTCAAGCTGGCGGGGGCGGCGTACCTGCTCTGGATGGCCTGGAACGCCGTCAAGCCGGGCGGCACCTCGGCCTTCGAGCCGCGCGAGCTCGCGATCGAGCCGCCGCGCAGGTTGTTCGGGATGGGGCTGCTCACCTGCCTGCTGAACCCCAAGATCGCCATTCTGTACCTTTCGCTGCTGCCGCAGTTCATCGACCCGTCGATGGGCCACGTGCTGCTCCAGAGCCTGGCGCTCGGCTCGGTGCAGATCGCGGTCGGCACCCTGGTCAACGCCCTGATCGCGATCAGCGCGGGGAGCCTGGCCGCGTTCCTGGCCCGCCGCCCCGTCTGGCTGCGCGTCCAGCGTTACGTCACCGGCACGGTGCTCGGGGTGTTCGCCGTCCTCATGGCGACCGACCGTTCCAAGGCGCTCGTGGCCGCCTGAGCGAGCGGGCCCTCGGCACGTACGGGGGCCCGCCCGGTTCATCTGTCGAACCACATCGCGGACGACGACCTGCACAACTGCGCGAACACCACGGCTGCCAGCAGCACGCCGAGCAGATTGCCGAAGCTGAGGCCGTCCGTGAGATTCCAGATGCCCAGAAGCACCAGCAGAAACTCGACGACCAGCCCGAAGGCGCGTACCCAGCCGCGGCGAGAGGGAATCCTCATCGCCAGCAACCCGATCAGCAAGATCATGGCGAGCGGGACGGAGAGCGCGAGCACGAGAGCGCCGTCCATGGCGCTCACCGGAACACTCCCCAGCAGTATGAACAGCAGGAACAGACCGACCAGTCCGAGCACCGCCTGGATCCACATGCAGATCCTCGCGACGGACACGGACTGCGGCATCGCCTCGATGCTGTAAGGCTCGGACATGCGAGCCTCCCATTCAGGGGCAGCGATTGACGCGCCGAGCATAGGACCGCCCCGCATGGTCATGTACGCGAATGCGAACCCACGCATGAGACACCTCATCACCGCCGAAGGGGATCGATCGATGCCGGAGCTGGAGACCGAGCGGCTGACGCTGCGGGGCTGGCGCGAGGAGGACCTGGAGCCGCTGACGGCGATCTACGCCGATCCGGCGGTCATGCGCTTCATCGGCGACGGCTCCGTGCGTACGAGTGAGGAGACCGCGGCCGGCTTCGCGCGCATGCGGCGGGAGTGGGAGGAGCGCGGCTTCGGGATGTTCGCCGTGGAGGTGCGCGAGACCGGGGAACTGGCCGGCTGGGCCGGACTGACGGTCCCCGGCTTCCTGCCGGAGGTGCTGCCCGCCGTGGAGATCGGCTGGCGGCTGGGGCGGCCGTTCTGGGGCCGTGGCATCGCCACCGAGGCGGCCCGGGCGGCGCTGCGCTTCGGGTTCACCGAGGCGGGCCTGGACCGGATCGTCAGCATCTGCCACGTCGATCACCACGCGTCCGCGCGGGTCATGACGAAGCTCGGCATGCGGCAGGACCGGCTGACGGTCGTCCCGGCCCACGGGCAGCCGGTACGGGTCCTCGCGATCACCCGCGCCGAGTACGAGCCGGCCGGGCTGCCATCCCACGACGTCTGAGCGCGGTCACCCCGTGGATCGGCTCGCGCCTCCGGCCGGCGTCCGCATCGTCCGGATAACGATCCTGGGCGGAGTGATCATGAGCCCGGCGCGTGATCCGGTATCCGGGATGATCGCCTGCATGAAGAAGATGATCACATTAGTGGTGGCCTGCGGCGTGCTGCTGGTGGGCGCCGTCCCCGCGCAGGCGGCGCCGAAGGACCCGGTCACCGCGCTCAAGGCCAAGCTGACGCCCGGCCACGGCGTACGCTTCACCGACACCGTCACCTGGTCGGACGGCACCGACGAGCAGGGGGCCCGTGACAGCAAGGGCGCCTTCCAGTTCGACAAGAAGGGTGTCGCCGCCTTCGACATCTCGATGGACTCCGGCTACTCGCAGGAGCGGGTCATCTCCATCGGGAAGACCGGTTACTACTCGGGCGGCGCCCTGACCGGCCTGCTTCCGAAGGGCAAGACCTGGTTCAAGGCCAAGGGCGGGGCCATTCCCGACTCCTGGGCGCAGTTCCTCAATCCGGCCGAGCCCAGGACCCTGGCGGCGTTGATCAAGAACGGGAAGTCGAAGGGGGGCTCCGTCACCGGCTCGATCACCCTGAAGGAGCTCAAGACGGTCTCGGCCTGGATCGCCGCCGCGGGGATCGGCAAGGAACACGACGGCATCAAGATCTCCTACACGCTCACATTGTCTTCGGCGGGGCTGGTGAGCCGGGCGCAGAGCACTTACGCGCTGGCGGAGGACGGGGAGCTCAACATGGTCACCGTCGACAGCCGCTACACGGGGTGGGGCGGCAAGGTCTCGATCAAGGCCCCGGACCCGGCCACGGTGACCACCGAACTGCGCTGACGGCGTAACGGCCGGATCGCGGACTCGACGCGGGATGATGGGCCGTCGGACCATTCCCCTTGCCGACAGGCTGAAGCCGCGAAAAGGTGGGGCTGCGTGATGAACACTCGTCGCCGGGTGCGGCTGGGAGGATACGGCGCCGCCGTCCTGATGGTCGCCGTGGCGGTGACCAGTAATCAGGTCCTGTCCGAGGACAGTTGGAGCTGGTCGTGGCTGGGGGCCGCGTTGACGGCGGCGGTGGCGACCGTCTTATGGGATCGATGGCGCGCGCATGTGGATCCCGACGGCTCACTGGTGTTGACCGACGAGAAGGGCCGGCCTCCCCGGCTGGCCGACGCGGATCCGTTCGTGCTGGGCGTGGGTATTTCCCAGTTCGCCGCGGAAGGGCTGCCGCCGCACGTTCCACGAGACATCGACGAACCGCTGGCGGCGGCACTGACCGGCATCAGAGAGCGGTCGGCCGGCCACCGCCTCGTGATCGTGCAAGGCGAGCGACTGGCCGGCGCCACTCATTCCCTCGTGTACGCGGCCCGCCGCCATCTCCCCGCCTGGCGGGTGGCCATGTTCGCCGACGACCATCGTGTCCGGCTCCCGGGTCTGCTCGCCCAGGCGGCGAAGTGGACGGACTCCGAGGCGGGCGTGGTGCTCTGGTGGGACTCGATGAGCGTCACGCGGCTCAATGAGTTCACCCCCGCCGTCCTCGACGGCCTGCCGCCCGGCACAGCGGTCCTGGCCACCGTGCACACGGAGGAAGTGACGGACACGGGCGGCAGCGCGGCGATCCGGCAGGCGACGCATGTGCCGGCGCTGTTACGCGACCGCTCCCGCCATCTGACGGTGGGTACGGTCACCCCCCGGGAACGCGAGTGGATCCGCGACGAGCCTGCCTACGAGTCGCTGCGTGCCGCCGTCGATGACGAGTCGAGCGACATCCTGATGGGCCGCCTGATGGCGGCCCTGGACGCGATCCGCCAGAGTCTCACGCCGGGGACCGGCGAACATGCCGCGGATCGGATCTCCCTGCTTCGTGTCGTCACCGACTGGTACCGCGTCCAAATGCCGGGCCGGCTCACCGACAAGGTGCTCCTGCGGTTGTGGCGGGAATACCGCCGCGAGCTCTCCGGGCTGCCGGACGGCGCCCCGGTGCCCGCTGACGGCTTCACCAGAGCGCTCGACTGGGCGAGCGGCGCCCCTTCGACCGCTCACCCTCGGCTCATCACCTTCGACGGCGTCTATCGGCCGCACCCGCTGCTCAGCGTGATAGCGAACGAGCCCGCGCCGGTCGGCTGGTCCGCCGGCGGCCCTCTGTGGGACTACGCCGAACAGCACCTCAAGGCACGCCAGATCGTGAGCCTCGGCCATGCCGCCTTCGACCACGGGGACTTCGCCGCTGCCGTCCGTCTCCTGCGGAAGTTCCCGTTGCGCATGGTCGCCATCCGAGTTCGGCACCGATTGGGACATCACCTCTACGACACCGGTGACGTCGAGGAAGCCCGGCGCTGGTGGCTGCACGCCGCCGACACGGGAGACCCGGACGCGGCTCCGCACGCGCTGTTCGATCTCGGCGTCATCGAGCATCGCCGGCACGGTGATATGGAGAAGGCCCAGCACTGGTGGAAGCGGGCGGCCGAGACCGACCACCCCCACGCCGCGCCGAAGGCGATGATCAGTCTCGGCCTCTCGGAGCACGAGTTCGGCAGGGTGGAGGAAGCCCGGGCCTGGTATCTGCGGGTCATCGGCTCGGAGCACTCCGACGAGATCCCGGAGGCCATGCGAAACCTGGCCGCCCTGGAACAGCAGGAGGGAAGGGCGGAGGAGGCTCGGCACTGGTACGTCCGGGTGGTCGAGTCGGGTCCTTCGCGGGAAGCGGCGCTCGCGATGTTCAACCTGGGCGATCTGGAAAGTGAGCAGGGACGACCGGAAGAGGCGCGGGCCTGGTATCTCAATGCGATCGACACGGATGATGACGCCGTCGCTCCGAGGGCGATGGTCCATCTCGGCCTCCTGACGGAGAGCACGGACCTGACGCAGAGCAAGGCGTGGTGGGAACGCGCGGCCGGGACCGGACACGACGTGGCCGCCCCGACGGCCATGAACAATCTCGGCCGTGCCTGCCGTAAGGAGCAGCAGCTCGGGGAAGCTCGTCGCTGGTACACCCGATTACTGGAATTCGAGGACTACGCCGGCAGGCCGCACGCGATGCTCGCCCTGGGCGAGATCGACCGGGAGACCGGACGGACGGCGGAGGCCCGGCGCTGGTACACCGCGGTGATCCAGGCAGAGCACGACGACGCGACGCCGAAGGCGATGCTCCATTTCGCGTTACTCGAATTAGGCCAGGGAAGACCGGATGCGGCCATGCAATGGCTGGAGCTCGCCATGGAGACGGATCACGCTGACGTGGCGCCGCTCGCCATGCTCCAAACGGGCTATCTGGAGCAGCGGCACGGTCGTTTCGCGCAGGCCCGGGACTGGTACGCGCGGACGATCGAGTCCGCTCATCCCCGCGCGGCCGCCGGGGCGGCGCAGGCGATACAGACGATGGACCGTCGCGAGCGCGATCTGAGCCGGGCCGAATGGTACGTGCAGTACGGCTATCTGGCTTATGCCGACTTCGGCGACAGGGCCGCGAAACCCGATGCGTCCGTGGCGGACGCCCCCGAAGACTCCCCGGAGCCGGACCGAAAGCCCGGCGAGTAGCCCCGAGCGCGGGCTGCTGCGATGAGTCCGGCTATGCGGCTTGCATGAGGACAGTCGACCACCGGGCCATCGCGCCTCTGAAGGCCCCCAACTGAGACCCAAAGCGAGAGGGGTCATGCCGCTGACCTGGCATGACCCCTCTGAGCTGGCGGAGGATAGGGGATTTGAACCCCTGATAGGTTGCCCTATACACGCTTTCCAAGCGTGCGCCCTCGGCCACTAGGCGAATCCTCCGCCGACGAGCTTACCGGACTTCCGGGGGTGTGCAGACCACCTTTTCTTTCGGGTGTTCCGGGTGTGGAGCGAGCACTGCCGCATCCGGCTAGACTGTCCAGGGACCCCTCGCGCGGCGTCATCCTGTGAACCTCCCCAGGGCCGGAAGGCAGCAAGGATAAGCGGGCTCTGGCGGGTGTGCGGGGGGTCTCTTCGTTGGGAGCCCCCTCGCAGGCGGGATGGTCGTATGAGCCTTGCGCTTTACCGCAAGTACCGACCCGGGACCTTCGCCGAGGTCAAGGGTCAGGAGCACGTAACAGACCCGCTGCGGCAGGCGTTGCGGACCCGGCGGATCAACCACGCCTACCTGTTCAGCGGCCCCCGAGGGTGTGGCAAGACCTCCAGCGCGCGCATCCTGGCGCGCTCTCTCAACTGTGAGCAGGGCCCCACGCCCGACCCCTGCGGCGTCTGCGAGTCGTGTGTCGCGCTCGCCCCGACCGGGCCGGGACACCTCGATGTGATCGAGATCGACGCCGCCTCGCACGGTGGCGTGGACGACGCCCGCGACCTGCGCGAGCGGGCCTTCTTCGCGCCGGTCTCCGCGCGCTACAAGATCTACATCATCGACGAGGCGCACATGGTGACCCGCGAGGGTTTCAACGCGCTGCTCAAGCTCGTCGAGGAGCCTCCGCCGCACCTGAAGTTCATCTTCGCGACGACCGAGCCGGAGAAGGTCATCGGCACGATCAAGTCGCGTACGCACCACTATCCGTTCCGGCTGATGCCGCCCGCGACGCTCAAGGCGCTGCTGGAGGAGATCCTCACCTCCGAGAACGTGCCCTTCGAGCCCACCGCGCTGCCCCTCGTCGTGCGCGCCGGGGCCGGCTCGGCCCGTGACTCGCTGTCGATCCTCGACCAGCTGCTGGCCGGGGCCGAAGAAGACGGCATCACCTACGCCAAGGCCGTCTCCCTGCTCGGCTACACCGACGGGGACCTGCTCGACGAGGTCGTCGGCGCGTTCGCGGCCCGCGACGGCGGGCAGGTTTTCCACACGGTCAACCGGGTGATCGAGGGCGGCCACGACCCCCGCCGCTTCGCCTCCGACCTGCTCGAACGCTTCCGCGACCTGGTGATCCTGGCCAACGTCCCCGAGGCGGCGTCGAGCGGCCTGCTCGACCGTCCTGCCGACGAGCTGGACCGGCTCGTCCAGCAGGCCGCCTCGATGGGGCCCGCCGAGCTCACCCGCGCGGCCGAGGTCTTCAACGCCGGCCTCACCGAGATGCGCGGCGCCACCTCGCCCCGGCTGCTCCTCGAGCTGATGTGCGCGCGCGTCCTGCTCCCCGGCGCGGCGCAGGGCGAGGACGCCCTGCTCGTCCGGCTCGAACGTCTCGAACGCGGCGGCGCCGTCGCCCAGATGGCCGCCCGCGCCACCGCCTCGGGTACGCACTCCGCCACGCCCGCCGTCTCCGCCCCTGGAGCTGGCCCGGCCGCTGGTGCCGCTGGTGGCGTTGGTCTCGGCTCGGTGACCGTTCCGCGGCCGGGTGCGGCGAGTGCCCAGGGCAATCGGGCTCCTGGGGACGCACACCCGGACGAAGCGGCAGGTGCCGCCGGCGGGCACGGCCAGGTCGGGTCGGCGCCAGGTGGCCGGCCGGCCGCGGCCGACGGATCGGCGCCCGGCCATTCCCAGGCCGCTCAGGGGGCCGCGCCCGTCACCGGTCCTGTCGCTGTTCCCGCGGCCGACGACTGGCCCGAGCCCGCTCGTCCTGGTGCCCCGTCAGCGGCGAGCGCGGGCGGATCGGGCGGTGCCCAGCCGGCTCAGGCCCATTCGGCTCATCCGGGCGGGGGAGAGAGCCAGCAGTCCGCCCCGGTCGCGGGCGGTGCGGGCGCCATGCAGTCGCAGTGGCCTGCCGTGCTGGCCGCACTCAAGCAGCGCAGCATCGTGGTCTGGGCGAACGTGAGCACCAACGCCCAGGTGGTGGGCGTGGAAGGCAACCTGGTCACGCTCGGCTTCGCCCAGGTCGGCGCGATGAAGAACTTCACGGGCGGCGGCAAGGACGCCGTGGTCGCCAGCGCGCTCGGCGACGTGCTCGGGGGCAACTGGCGGGTCGAGGCGGTCGTCGGCGGCTCCCCGGCCCCGCAGCCCAACCGCGGGCCCGCCCGCTCCCAAGCGCCTTCGCACGGCCCCGCAGGCTCTCCGGGAGGTCCGGGTACGCCCGGCCAGGGAGGCCACGCGCCTGGCGGTCCTGGGGGTGCCGCGGGTCTCGGCGGTGCGCACGGAGCGGCGGCAGGCACGCAGGCGGCCGCGCACGGCACGCCGGGCTCGCAGGGGCGCACGTCCTCACACGCCACTTCGCACGACGATCAGCAGGGGTCGCAGGAGCCAGGCCAACCTCCGGCTGCGGGCTCCGGGGCCGCACAGTCGGCTGGACGGGCGACGACGGATGAGTCGTGGCCTGACGCTCCCGACGACTTCAGCGCGGGCTCCCCGCCGTCCCCCGACCCCACGCGGACCGTGGCCGCCGCCCATCACGGCGCCGGCTCTCCTCCGGCGAACGGGGCTTCCGGGGGCGGCGCTCCCGCCGGCGGGATGACCGGGGCGGGTCTGGCCGCCGCCAGATCGGCCGCGAAGGCTGCGGCGCAGGCGGGCCCGCGCGTCCCGGCCGCCCGCACCGGCGCGGCGGCCTGGCCGGAGGCGATCCCAGGGCGCAACAAGGGCCCGGAGTCGGACGAGGTCGACCCGCTGAACGACGCGGACGCCGACGTGGACGCGGTCTCGGGGATGGCGCTGCTGCAACGGGAACTGGGTGCCCAGGTGATCGGCGAGATCGACCACACCTGACCCCGGCCCCGGCCGCCTCAGTTTCGCGGCTCCTGCCCCCCAACTGCAGCCCCGCGGTGCCCAACCTCTCGGCGCCTGACCTCGTGGTCCCGACCGAGTGGTGCCCGACCCTTTGGCCGCCTCGTGGTGTGATGCCCAGCCTTGCGGCCCCTGGCCTGGTGGTGTCCGGTCTCTCGGCCCTGGGTCTCTCGGACCCCGGCCTCGCGGTGTCCAGCCTCGCGACCACCGGCCCCCTTGGCCCCTCGACCCCTTACGGGCCCGTGGGACGTAGGCGACCGCCATGCTCGTCGCACGAGCTTGCGACGTCAGGGTCCTCGCTGGGCCGGTCCGTTCACGCGACAACAAGCTGTGGCGGTCTTGTCCGGCCGGAGCCGTGGCGTGGTGGCGTTACAGCCTTGGTCTGTGCGGATGAGGGACTGCGGAGGTGATGGCGGGAGGCGTTCTCCCGAGTCCCGCCGTAAAGAAGAAACCCCGCGCCTCGAAGGCCGTCAGCAGAGGAGGCGGG
>NZ_VCKX01000136.1 GCF_005889725.1 Nonomuraea zeae | reverse complement strand
GCGGTGGCGGTGTCTATGGTGTCGGCGGCGGGCCGCTCGGCGCGCAGCAGGCGCAGGTGGCGCTCGCGGAGGGCGGTGCCCGGGTCGGCGCCGAGCACGCCGGCCAGGGTCTCGCGGACCCGCTCGTACAGGGCCAGGGCCTCGGCCTGGCGCCCCTGGGCGGCGAGCGCGTCCATGAGCAGCGCGACCGCCCGCTCGTGGACGGGCTGCTCGGCGAGCAGGGCGGTCAAGCGGGCGGCGGCCTCGCCGGCACGGCCCAGGGACAGCTCGGCGACGGCCAGATCGGCGACGGCCTCGACCGAGGCGTAGGCCAGCCGGGTCGCGGCGGCGGGCGCGACCGCGGCGACGACCGCGGGCTCGGCGCCGGGACGGTCGCCCCACAGCTCCACCGCCTCGCCGAGCACGGCCGCCGCGGCGTTCGGGTCGCCTGCGCGCAGGCGGTCACGGCCGGCGGCGGCGAGCTGCTCGAACCGCAGCGCGTCCACGTCGGCCACGTCCACCTCCAGCCGGTAGCCGCCGGCGACCTGCGCGACGTCGCCGGCCGAGCCGAGGGTCCGGCGCAGCCGCGAGACGAGGGTCTGCAGGGCGTGGGCGGGGCCGGCCGGCGGGTCCTCGGCCCAGATCGCGTCGACCAGGACGCCCTGCTCGACCGCGCGCCCGCCGGCCAGCGCCAGCCGTACGAGCAGGCCGCGCAACCGCGCACCAGGAACGGGCAGGGCGGCGTCGCCGCGAGACGCCCGAAAGGCGCCGAGCAGCGTGACGCGAAGCCGCGCATCCCCGTCCATCTCACAATCTTCGCGTGCGCCCCCTTAAGACCCCAAATCAGGGCATGCCCTGGCTTTCCCCCTGCTCACGAGCGCCACCCTCTAGCCGTCACGCCTGACGCGCAGCGCAGAAAGGGCCATGGGTGCCCCGGCTCATGGATGCCCTGTGCGAGCGCCGTGTGTGCCCCGTGTGAGCGGCCCCCCTCAGGCTTT
Organism: Nonomuraea zeae; assembly: GCF_005889725.1. Lineage (GTDB taxonomy): Bacteria > Actinomycetota > Actinomycetes > Streptosporangiales > Streptosporangiaceae > Nonomuraea > Nonomuraea zeae. Next base: position 30,725 of record NZ_VCKX01000136.1, on the reverse strand, counting down.
GCGTGCCTGAGGCCGACGGCCTCTCCACGACCATCACCGACAACGGAGGCAACCGATGACCCCGACGAACGGCAGCGACGCCGGCTACCGGGCCCTGGCGGACTCCATAGACCTGTCGCTCTTCGGGTGAGCTGCCCGAATCATCGCTGACCGTTGAAGAAAGAGGAATTCACGTGCATGACGTAGTGATCGTGGGCGCCGGCCCGGTCGGTCTGTTCCTTGCCTGTGAGCTCGGTCTCGCGGGCTGCTCCGTCCTGGTGCTGGAGCGGGAGCCGGAGGCCCGCTCACCGTGGCGGGCGCACCCGCTCGGGATGCGGGGCCTGTCCGCCGCGTCGGTCGAGGCGTTCTACCGTCGCGGGATGCTGGCCCCGCTGCTGGCGGCCTCGGGCGTGCACGGCGATCCGGGCGCGGGCGCCGACGCGGACGAGCCACCACGCCCGCGCAGCGTGGGCCACTTCGCCGGCATGATGCTCGACCCGGCCAAGGTCGAGGTCGCCGCCCTGCCGTTCCGGCTGCCCAGCCCGGCGCAGGAGGGCGTGATGACCAGCCTCGAAACGGTCGAGGCGGTGCTGTCCGAGCGGGCAGCCACGCTCGGTGTGGAGGTCAGGCGCGGCGTCACGGTCTCGGCTCTCACCCAGGACGACGAGCGCGTGGTCCTGCGCGCCGGCGCGCATGAGTACGCGGCGCGCTGGGCCGTCGGCTGCGACGGCGGACGCAGCGCGGTGCGCGGGCTCGCGGGCTTCGACTTCGTCGGCACCGAGCCGCAGTTCACCGGCTACACCGCGCTGGTCACCATCGACGATCCCGGGAAGCTGAGCACCGGGTTCAACCTGACGCCGACCGGCATGTACATCCGGATGCCCGCGGAAGGGCACATCGGCATGATGGAATTCGACGGCGGCGCGTACGATCGCTCGCGGCAGCCGACCCGCGACCATCTCCAGACGGTTCTGCGCCGCGTGTCCGGCACCGACGTGACGCTGAGCGAGGTCCATCTCGCCTCCAGCTTCACCGACCGGGCGAAGCAGACGACGACCTACCGGAAGGGCCGCGTCCTGCTCGCGGGCGACGCCGCGCACATCCATTCCCCCCTTGGCGGGCAGGGGCTCAACACCGGCATCGGCGACGCCATGAACCTGGGCTGGAAGCTCGCGGCGACCTCGCACGGGCACGCGCCGGAGGGGCTGCTGGACACCTACACCCGCGAGCGCCATCCGATCGGCGCCTGGGTGCTCGACTGGACGCGCGCCCAGGCGGCGGTCATGAGGCCGGACCCGCACGCGCAGGCCGTCCAAGGGCTGATCCGCGATCTGTTCGCGACCCGTGACGGGACGACCTATGCCTTCGGCAGGATCTCGGGATCGTCGATCCGCTACGACCTCGGCGACGAGCGGCCCCTGGTCGGCCGCAACGCCCCGGACCTGCGCCTGGAGGACGGCACCCGCCTCGGCGACCTGATGCGGGACGGACGCGGCGTCGCGCTCGATCTCAGCGCCGGCCGACGCTTGCGCGGCTCGGCGCTGGGCTGGGGGAGCCGGGTCCGGTATGCGGCCGGGCAGGCGAGGAACGACCTCGGGCTGGGTGCCGTGCTGGTCCGGCCCGACGGCGTGGTCGCCTGGGCAGGTGATCGCGAGCCTGATCGTGACGCGTTCGAGCGGGCGGCCGGCCGCTGGTTCGGCAGTCCGGCGAGCTGAGGTGGCGCATGGCGGTTCACGCCAGGAGGGAGCGCCAGCGGTCGGCGGACTCGATCATGTCCAGGCTGACGTGTTCCAGGAACGCCGCCGTCTTGGACAGCCGTTGCCCCACGGGGCTGTCGAGCCCGAAGCTCTCGGCCGCCGCCATCGTGGCCCGTACGGTCTCGATGGTCTGCCGCCTGCTGATCACGACGGAGTGGTACCAGGCGTCGTTGTCGATCACGTAGATGTCGCGGCGACGGCGCGGATCGCGCTCGCGCCGGGCGTAACCGTGCTGGACCAGGTAGTTCACGGCCACAGAGACGGAGGCCGGGCTGACGTTCAGCCGGCGGGCCAGCTCGCCGGCGGTGCGCCTGCCGTCCTCGGACAGCATCAGGTCGTGGTGCACGCGCGCGGCTGTCCTCGGCATGCCCGATCTGACCGCCATCTCGATGATCTCCTGTTCCACCGTGCTGCCCGCCGGTGCGGCCGCGGGCGGCGGGGCCGGCGTGCCGCGCCGTGCCCGCTGGAGCGTCGCCTGGTGGGCCTGCTGGGGCCGGTAGCCGGTGGGGCCGCCGTTGCGGGCGACCTCCCGGGTGATCGTCGTGGTCGGCCGGTCGAGGCGCCTGGCGATCTCGGCGTAGGAGAGTCCGTCGGCGAGCCCGGCCGCGATGCGCTGCCGGTCCTGCTGGTTCAGTCGTCGTCCTGGCATGCCGTCAGTGTTGCCTTCGCCGCCACCCATTGCAACTCTTCGTTGCTTTTGAGTGCAGCGTCATTGCAGCAATTTACCGCCGTCTACCTGCATAAATGCATTTCCGTGGATTGACTCGACTCTGAATGCAACGTAGCTTTCGACTGGCGCAAGACACGTACTATCGCAAAGCGAGGAATGATCATGAGTGAGTCCGTCCACACCGTGCAGGACCGCCCGGAGCTGCAGCAGGCCGTCGAGGAGTTCGTCGATGCCGGTTTCGCCGGGATGCAGCTGCGTGTGCGCGATGAGCGGGGCGAATGGGCCGGCACCGCCGGGGTGCGCAAGCTGGGCGAGGATGCCAAGCCGCAGGTGAACGGGCGGTTCCGGATCGGCAGCAGCACCAAGACCTTCACCGCGACCCTGGTGCTGCAGCTGGTGGCCGAGGGCAAGATCGAGCTGGACAGCCCGGCGGACGACCACCTGCCCCACTTCGGCCTGGACCGGCGGATCACGGTGCGGATGCTGCTGCAGCACACCAGCGGGGTGTACAACCACACGGGCGAGCTCGACCCCGACGGGACGTTCGTGCCGGGCCTCCCCTCGGTGGGCCAGGAGTGGGTGGACAACCGGTTCCACACCTACCAGCCGGAGGAGCTGGTGCGGTTCGCGTTGTCCAAGCCGGCGCGGTTCGAGCCGGGGACCGGCCAGGGCTACTCCAACACCAACTACGTGCTGGCCCAGCTGCTGGTCGAGGCGGTCACCGGCCGCTCCTACGCCGAGGAGATCCAGCGGCTGATCCTGGGGCCGCTCGGGCTGTCGGACACCGTGGCGCCGGGCGCCCAGGCGGACATCCCCGGGCCGCACGCCCACGGCTACTACCGCTACGAGGACGCCGGCCAGTGGAAGGTGGCCGACGTCACCCGCCAGAACCCCTCCCTGCTGCCCGGCACCGGTGACCTGATCTCGACCACCCAGGACCTTCAGACGTTCATCTCCGCGCTGATGGCCGGCAAGCTCCTGCCGGCCCCGCTGCTGGCCGAGATGCGCACGCCGCACGGGATGCTCGGCTACGGCCTCGGGCTGTTCGTACAGGACCTGGGCCCCGACTCCGGCGGCGTCATCTTCCACCACAACGGCAGCACCCTGGGCTACGGGGCGCTGATGTACAGCACCCCCGACGGCAGCAAGACCCTCACCGCCTCGCTGACCAGCGGCGACGCCGACATCGACGTGATGGAGGTGTTCCCGAAGGCGCTGGCGAAGCTCGTGCAGGAGGTGTTCGGCGGCGGATCGGCCGACTAACCAGGGCCCGTACGCCGTGCAGGGCCACGCCGAGCCCGGCGTGGCCCAGATCAGACCACTTGGTACGGTGGCCCGGGTCGCGCCGCTCGGAGAGCGCGGGGGAGAGGGGTCAGGCGACGATGCAGGCGTCAGAGGTCTCGCGTGCGGTGGCCGCGGCCAGGTCGATCGCCTCATCACTTGACCTGGCAGCCGACGACGCGATCGTGCTGCATGACTCGAACAAGCTCACTCTGCGCCTGCTGCCTTGTGACGTCCTGGCCCGGGTGGCACCCGTGGCGCAGCAGATCGCACAGTTCGAGGTCGAGGTTGCTCAGCGGCTCGCCGAATCCGGCTGCCCGGTGGCTGCTCTCGAGCCTCGGGTGGAGCCGCGCGTCCACGAGCGTGACGGCTTCGTGGTCACGCTGTGGACCTACTACGAGCCCGTGACCTCTCAAGAGGTCTCACCGGCCGATTACGCCGGTGCGCTCGAGCGGCTGCACGCCGGCATGCGCCGGCTCGATGTCCCGACGCCGCACTTCACGGATCGGATCGAGCAGGCTCAGCAACTCGTGGCGGACCGCGACCGCACCCCGGAGCTCGCCGACGCCGACCGGGAGCTGCTCGCCGGCACGCTACGCGACCTGAGACGGGCGATCGGCGGGCGCGGCGGCGCCGAGCAGCTGCTGCACGGCGAGCCGCACCCGGGCAACGTGCTCAACACGAAGAACGGGCTGCTGTTCATAGATTTCGAGACGTGTTGCCGCGGGCCGATCGAATTCGACCTCGCCCATGCGCCCGAAGAAGCCGGCGAGCATTATCCGGGCGTCGATCAGGACTTGCTGCGCGAGTGCCGGATCCTCATGCTGGCGATGATCACGGCGTGGCGCTGGGATCGAGCCGACCAACTCCCGAACGGCCGCCAGCTGGGGATGGAGTGGCTCGGCCAGATCCGAGCATCCAGCTGAGCAGGTGGCGGTGCCGTTGGGAGGCTGGATCGAGTGCCACAGGGGGGGACTGCCGTGAGCACGTACCACACGCACCTCAGCCTAAACGATCATCACCGGACGTCGTGGGCCAGCTCGGCGGCGGTGCGGAGCAGGGCGGGCACGTCCGCGGCCGGATCGTCGCGGACCACCGCGACGTCGAGCCCGCTGCCCGCGAGCCGCGCCAGATAGCGGGCCGCGTCGGCGCGGGAGCCGGCGGCGGTGAACAGCGCCAGCACATCGTCGTCGACCAGGTCCACGCGCGGCGCGCCGTCGCGCCACCCCTGCCGGAACGCCGTGCAGAGCTCGGGGTCGAGCCCCGCCGTCCGGGTGATCTCGTGGTCGCCGTGCACGCCCAGGTACGTCGCCACGCCGAGCCGGGCGCGATCGCGCGCGGCCGCCGGATCCCCGTCGGACACCGACAGGCCGAGGTACGCCGAGAGCTCGACACCGGCCCCGACCCGTTCCCGGACCGACGCGACGTACGGCGGTGCGGACAGGATCGACAGCAGCAGCCCGTCGGCCCGGCCCGCCGCCATCGCCATCGCCTTCGGCCCCTTGACCCCCAGCACGATCGGGGGACCGGTCCGCGGCGGCGTGAAGGCGAGCGTCGCGTCCACGGTGAAGTGCTCGCCCGTGAACCGCACGGGCTCGCCGGTCATCATCGCGCGGATCACGTCCACGGCCTCGGCGAGCCGCCCGATCGGCCGGTCGAACGGGATCCCGAGCTGGTCGGTCATCCACCGCGAATTGCTCGCACCGAGCCCGAGCAGGGACCGCCCGCCGCTGATCTCCTCAAGCGTGGCGAACTCCATGGCGATGACCGCGGGATGCCGGGTGAACGGGTTCACCACACCGATGCCGACCTTGATCCGCTCGGTCGCGGCCGCGATGGCGCCGGCGAGGGTGAACGCGCCGCGCTCGCAGTAGTCCTCCGTGACCCAGACCGTCTCGTATCCCGCGGCCTCGGCCGCGCGCGCGATCTGCACGGCGGAGGACGCCGTACGGTGACCGGAGATCGAGAACGCGAGCCTCACCGCAGCGCCCGGTCCAGCGCGGACGGCGTGGGCTCGATCACCGGCACGCCGGGCAGCGTGGCCGCCGTGGCGCCGACGTCCTTCAGCCCCGTCGAGGTGCCGATCAGCACGGCCGTCGCGTCCGCGGCGACCGCACCCTGCGCGACCAGCTCCTCCAGGGCCACCAGCGTGGTGATCGAGGACGCCTCGAGGTAGAGCCCCGCCTCGGTGCCGAACCGTCGCTGGGCATCGAGGATCCGTTCGTCGTCCGGCACGGCGACGGCGTGTCCCGAGGTGGCGCGCAGCGCGGCCAGCCCCTGGTACGTGCCGAACGGCGAGGCGATCGAGAACGCCACCGAGGGCGCGGCCGGAACCGGTCCCGCGACCTCGGCGCCGCGGGCGAGCGCGTCCCGGTGCGGACCGAACGGCTCGGCCGCGACCAGCCGGGGCAGCCGGTCCGTGACGCCGAGCGCGACCAGGTCGGCGAAGCCGCGCCAGATCCCGGTCAGGCCGTCGGCGTACGCCACCGGCACCACGACGTACTCGGGAACCCGGCCGAGGTCGGCGACGATCTCGTAGGCGATGGTCTTGTAACCGTCCAGCCCGTAGCTGATCGAGCCCACGGGCGGGCTGGCGTGGCCGGACATCGGCAGCCAGCCGCGCTCCTCCGTCAGCCGGCGCATCAGCACCCAGCGGTCGGGCGCGCGGTCCAGGGCCACCACGTCGGCGCCGAACACCTGCATCAGCGTCTTCATGGTGCTCGGCACGGAGGCGACGGTGAGGACCACGCACTTCAGGCCGGCCCGGGCCGCGTACGCCGCGACCGCCGCGCCGTGGTTGCCGGTGCTGGCCACCACGACCGCCTCCACGCCCAGCTCGACGGCCTTGGTCATCGCGACGGCCGCGAGCCGGTCCTTGTACGACCAGGTCGGATTGCGCGTCTCATCCTTGACGTAGACCGCGCCGAGGCCGAGGCGCTCGGCCGTCGCCGGCAGCCCGACGAGCGGGGTCCCGCCCTCGCCCAGGCTCACCGCGGCCGTGTCGTCGCGGAGCGGGAGCAACGCCCGGTGCCGGAACAGGCCAGGCTGGCTGTCGTCGGCCGGGACCGCGCCGAGCGCCGGGATCTCGTAGTCGGTGACCAGGTTCGCCGGTACGCCGTCGTGCTCGCACGACGGGCAGCCGCGGCCGAGCAGCTCGACGCTGGGGTCGGGGTAGTGCCGCTCGCAGCGCAGGCAGCTGAGCCGGCTCAGGTAGTGCTTGGTCACGCGTCCACCACCAGCAGCTCGCGGGGCGACTCGATGAACCGCTCGACGCCGTCCTCGGTCACCACCAGCGTGTCCTCGACCATCATCCCGCCCCACCCGATCTCGTAGTACGGCGTCTCGAAGCAGAAGGTCATCCCGGGCTCGACCGGCGTGCCGGCACCGGGCGCGACGATCGGCGGCTCGTAAACCGAGGTGCCGATGCCGTGCCCGCAGTGCTGGCGGCGGTAGTGGCCGATGCCGCCGCGCCGGACCGAGTCCATGGCCACGTCGAACAGCTCCTCGGCGGTGACGCCGGGCTTGGCCAGCGCGATCTGCTGGTCGAGGCCGTCGAGGATCGCGGCGTACCGGCTCGCCTGCGTCGCGTCCGGCTCGCCCAGCACCGCCGTACGGCCGATGTCGGACCAGTAGCCGGCGTACACGCAGCCCACGTCGAACCTCGCCAGCTCGCCGGGACGCCAGGCACGCTCGCCCGCGTGGGCGTCGGCGAGGGCGGAGCGCGGACCGGTCGTCGCGACCAGGAAGCGGGGCTCGGCGCCGCCGGCCACCATGACCTGGGCCACGATCCCGGCCAGCTCGCGCTCGGTGATCCCCGGTGCGGCCGCGTCGATCGCGGCCTGCACGCCGGCGAGCGCGAGCCGTGCCGCGTACCGCAGCAGCTCGACCTCGCCGGGCAACTTCACGCCCCGTACCGCGGCGACCCAGCCGGCGGCGTCGGCCGCGCCGGGCAGCTCCACGGTGGCCAGGCTCTCGACCCCGAAGCGGAGCCCGCCGCCCACGGCCTCGACCACGGCCTTGACCACGGTGGCGAGCGCGGAGGCCAGGTCCGGGTGCCGATCGGCCATCTCGGCGAGCGGGGAGCCCGTGGCCGTCTCGAAGTAGAAGCGGCCGAACGGCACCAGGCGGTCCTCCGGGAGGCCCAGGTCGGCGGCCGGTGCGGTGTCGGCGGCCGGGCAGACCAGCCAGAGGTCGTCCGCGGTCACCACCGCCGCCATCGCGTGGGCGCGGAACAGCGGCGCCGCCACGGCCCGGTACCCGGTGGCGTAGAAGACGCTCTCCGGGGTGGTGAGCACCACGGCCTCGAAGGGCGCGCCGGCCAGTGCGGAGCGCAGCCGCCGCAGCCGCTGTGCCGCCAGCTCGGCCTGGTCGACGGCCGGGGCGCCGAGCGTCCCCGTCGCACGCCCGGTCACATGATCACCTCACTGAACTCGCTCATCGCGTCGATGGTCTCCTCCACGGTGTTGGCGGCGAACAGCAGCCCGGCGAGGGTGTCGACGCCCGCCGCGCGGTACGCCTCCACCCGCTCGCGGACGCTCTCCGGCGTGCCGATCAGGTTGCGGGTCGCCAGGTCCTCGACGCCCTGGTCCTTCAGCGTGGTCTTCGACAGCGAGACCATGTGGTTGTGCAGCTGCGAGGCCCGGAACTTCTCCCACGCCTGCTCCATGGTCGGCGCCACGCACACCGCGAGCTGCAGGGCGACCTCGAAACCGGCCGGCAGGCCGCCGCGGGCCTCCTCGGCCTGGGCGCGGAGGTCGGCGACGCCCTTGGCGACCTCCTCCGGGGTGAGGCAGGCCGGCAGCCAGCCGTCGCCGTACAGCGCGGCCCTGGTCCGCGAGGCCGGCGCGTTTCCGCCCGACAGGATCGGCAGCGTCGAAACCGGTTTGGGGTAGGACTCCACGTCCTCGAACGACACCCAGGCGCCGTGGTAGCTGGCCCGGCGCTCGGTGAACAGCGCCTTGAGCGCCTGGATCGCCTCGGCCGCGTGCTCGCCCCGGTTCAGCTTGGCGCCGGGGTTCATCGCGGTGAACTCCTCGCGGTACGCGCCGATCCCGACGCCGAGCACGGCACGCCCGCCGGACAGCCGGTCCAGCGTCGCGGCCTGCTTGGCGGCCACCACCGGGTTGCGGAACGGCAGCACCATGATCGCGGTGGCCAGCCGGATCCGCTCGGTGACGGCCGCGACGTAGCTGAGGTACCCGAACGGGTCGTAGTAGCGGGGCGGCTCGGCGAACTCCTCCCGCACGTACGCCTGGGTCGTCACGTGGTCGTTGCCCCAGACCGAGTCGAAGCCCAGCCGCTCGGCCTCGAGCGCGAGCCGGACCGCCTGGTCGATGTCGGCGTACGGCACCGGGTACATCAGACCCTCGGTGCCGGTCGGCACGCCGAGTCCGAACTTCATGATGCGTCTCCAATCTGCAGGGCGGGCGCGCCCGTGCGGCGCTTGACCAGGACCACGCCCCACCCGAGTACCGCGTAGATCACGAAACCGAACACCAGACCCTCGATCGGATCGGCGAGCAGCACGTCGGTGAACTTCGACAGGACGGCGGCGGCCAGCCACGCGACCAGCGCCTCGACTCGTACCGCGGGTGCGCTCCGCAGCAGCTCACGGCCGGAGCTGTGGCGCGCCAGCACCCAGAAGTGGGCGATCAGCACGCCCGCGAACGGCGGTGCGACCAGCCCGATGATGGTCAGGAACGTCAGGAACGAGCCCGCCAGCCCGGAGAACGCCACGGCGATCGCGATCAGGATGGACACGACGTTCCACACCGGCTTGCGCAGCCGCAGCCGGATGGCGGTCGACGCGTTGGTGAACGCCAGCGAGGCCGAGTACAGGTTGTTGTCCGCGGTGTTCCACAGCGCGAGCACCAGCATCACCGCGGCCGGCGCCAGCAGCCCGAGACCCTGCATGACGAGCACGAAGTTGCTGTTGCCGACCTTCATCGCCGAGACCGTGGCGATCGTCTCGAACACCCCGGCGCCGACGATGAACCCGCAGAAGCTCGAGATCAGCACGTCGCGCGGGCGCTTCGCGTACCTGGCCACGTCACCGACGAGCGCGGCGCCGGTGACCCAGGTCGCGATCACCGCTCCGACCGCGGTGGCGAACCCGATCGGGACCACCGGCGCGTGCTGGAGTACCTCGGCGAAGCCGCCGTCCCCGCCGCCGATCTTGAACAGTGCCACCAGCGCGATGGCGATCTCGATGGGTACCGCGATCGCCGAGAACCGGGCCAGGCCCTTGATCCCGAAGATCGACGTGGACGTGATCGCGATCGCGAAGGCGAGCACGAACGCCCACGGGGGCACGGCCGGGATGAGCTTGCTGACCGCGCCGCCCCAGGTGTCCATGAGTACGCCGATGAAGCCCATCGCGATGACACCGAGCATCAGTGACACCAGTGCCGCGCCGTGCCGGCCGAAGACCGCCCTGGCCGCCAGATAGCTGGACAGACCCGTGCGGTAGCCGACGAGCCCGACCAGCACGGCGACGATCGCCAGCACGAGGTTGCCGACCACGATCGCGGCCATCCCCTCGCCGAACGTCGTGCCGCCGCCGACGACGCCGCCCACCAGGAAGCTGCTGACGCTGATGTTCCAGCCGATCTGGATGATGATCATCTGCAGCAGGGACTTGCGACGGTCTGTCGGCACCGGTTCGAGCGCGTGATCGTCGAGATCGGTGGCCAGCGTGCTCTGCTCCGCTGTTTGTGTGGTCATCGCATCTCCCATGCCCGTATTGTGCTGTTCCATAGTCGGACAGCCGCTCGTCGCCTCACCACGTGGGATGCTGGGAATCTGAAAGGCGGTCCCTTGTGGATTTCACACAACGAGCCCGGATCCTCCTCACTCAGCTCGAAGACATCGCGGCGTCGCGGGTGGCCGCGGTCTGGGAGCAGCTGCCCGGCTACGACGACGCGCGGATGGACGTCGCCGATCTGGCCGACGTGGTCGCCAGGAACGTGCGGACGCTGATCATGGCCGTGGCCGAACGCCGCACCCTCCAGGGGGAGGAGCTGGCGCCCGCGGCCGCGCTCGGCGAACGGCGCGCGATCCAGGGCGTGCCGGTGGAGGGCGTGGTCGCGTCCTGGCACGCCGCCGAGCGCGACCTGCTCGAACGATTCGCCGCGGCCGGCCCCCCGCTGGACACCATCGGCCTGATGGATCTCTCGCGCCGGCTGGCCGCGGTCACCGACGCCATGATCGAGGCGACCCTGGACGCGTACCGGGCGACCCGGACCGAGTCGGCCGGCCACCTCGACCAGATCGCCACCGACCTGGTGTCCCGGCTGGCCGGCGGGGAGCCGCTCGACCCCGCCGACGTCGAGGAACGCGCGCGGCTGGTCGGCGTGCAGGCGCAGCAGCCGCACCGTGGGGTGGCGATCGACCTGCCCGGGGGAGCGTCACCGCTCGCGCTCGCCGGTGCCCGGCGCATCATCGTGGACGCGATCCGGCCACGGCTGCGCAGCCGGCTGCTCGTCGGGGGCATGGGCTCCGCGCTGCTGCTCGTGCTGGCCGACATCGACGGGATCGGGGACCTGCTCGGGCGCGCGGCGGTACGGCCCGGCCTGCCGGCGGGGCTCGTCATCGGCCTGGGGCAGCCGCGGCCGCGACTGGGCGAGGTGGGCGCCTCGTGCCGGGAGGCGCTGTCCGCCCTGGAGGCCGGGCTGCGGATGAAGGCTGACCGGGCGGTCGTCCCGTTCGAGCGGGTCATCCCCGAGGTGCTGCTGATCGGCAACCCGCTGGATGCCACCCGGCTCACCGAGACGATCCTCGGCCCGCTGCGGACCAGCCCGGCCCTGGTGACGACTCTGCGGGTGCATCTCGCCAACGGGCTGTCCACGCGCGCCACCGCCCACCAGCTGTCGGTCCACGAGAACACCGTCAGCTACCGGCTGCGCCGCATCCTGCAGCTCCTGAACGCCGAGCAGCCGGCCGACCTGGTGCGCCCGGACATCCTGCTCGCCCTGCGGGCCGACGAACTCATGATCACCGAGTCGGCCGACGCGCCGCCTCGCTGCTGACCCCCGTGGCTCACCGGTAGGCGCTGGCCTGCAGCGTGTAGAGGTCGGCGTAGAGGCCGTCGAGCGCGAGCAGCGTTTCGTGATCACCCTGCTCGACGACCTCGCCGTGCTCCAGGACGTAGATGCGGTCGGCGTGGCGCACGCTGGCCAGGCGGTGGGTGATGAGCAGGACGGTCCGGCCGTCGGCGTGGGTGCGAATCCGCTCGAAGAGGGCGTGCTCCGCGCGGGCGTCGAGGGCCGCGGTCGGCTCGTCGCAGATGAGCAGGTCGGCGTCGCGGTGGAAGCCGCGGGCCACGGCGATGCGCTGCCACTGGCCGCCGGACAGCTCGTGGCCGTCCTTGAAACGGCGATCCAGCAGGGTGCGGTAGCCATGGGGTAAGGCGTCCACGACCTTGTCGGCCCCGGCGACGGCGGCGGCCGACAGCAGGGCGGGCTCGCCCTTGTCGGTGCCCATGGTGATGTTGTAGCGGGCGGTGAGCGGCCAGCGGGTGTGGTCCTGGGCGATCACGGCGGTGCGGGTGCGCAGGTCCTCCGGGCTGACCTGGCGCAGGTCGGTGGCGTCCCAGCGGACGGTGCCCGTGTCCGGCTCGTACAGGCCGGCGAGGATCTTGGACAGGGTGGTCTTGCCCGAGCCGTTCTCACCGACGAAGGCGACGATCTCGCCGCGCTTGATCTCGACGGACACCCCGCGCAGGGCCGGCTCCTCCGCCCCCGGATAGGTGAAGGTGAGGCTGTCGGCGGTGATGCGGTCGAAGCCCTCGGGCGCGGGCAGCGGGCGCGGCGGGATCAGGCGACCCTCGGCGTCGGCGCAGAACCGCAGGAAGTCGGTGAAATAGAGCCCCTGCTCGTAGAGGCTGTTGACGGTGAACATCAGGCTGGACAGCGAGCTCTGGCTCGAACGGATGGCGAGGACGGCGGTGCCGGCCACGGCCAGGGGGATCGCGCCGAGCACCAGCAGCAGGCCGAGCGCGACGTAGACCACGGCGCTGCCGATGCCGCCGAGGGCGTTGCCGGCGAGCCGGGTGAGCGTCTGCCGCCTGACCAGCTTCAGCATCTCCTCCTGCTCGGCCCGGGCCACCGCGTCGTACACGCGCAGCAGGAAGCGCCGCATGGTGAACGCGCGCACCTCGGCGGCGGGATCGCGGTCGGCCAGCAGCTCGGCGAGTATCCACTTGCGGCGGCGGGCCGGGCCGAGCCCGTACACGGTGGAGTAACGCTGGCGCGCGCTGCGGACCGCGGCCCACGCGTCGGGCAGCACGGCCAGCAGGAGCAGCGGGATCAGCACCGGATGCAGGACGCCGAGCACGCCGACCGCCGCCGCGAGGCTGATGAGGGACGTGACCACGTCGACGGCCGCGGACACCACCCAGCTCGCGACGCCCGAGGCGCGGCCCCTGGCGCGTTCGAGGCCGTTGTGGAACTCGGGGTCGTCGAAGGCGACCAGCTCGACCCGGCTGGTCACGGTGTAGAGCCGCTCCTCGGAGGCGCGCTCGATCTGCGGGCTGAGCCGCGCCTCGGCCCAGCCGGCGCCCGCCTGCAGCAGCGTACGGACCACCGCGGCGGCGCCGACCAGGACCAGGCTGGGCAGCGCGGCCAGCACCCGGTCGGGCGTCGGCCCCTCGCTGAACAGCGCGGTCAGCACGCCGGTGGTGGCCAGCAGCCCGAACGCGGTGACGACCCCGCCGAGCAGGTTGAGCAGGACGGTGGTCACGGTGTCGCGCGGGCTGGCCTCCCAGGCCATGCCGAACGCCTGGACGATGAGTGCGGGCAGCCGCCGGGCGATGGCCAGGAATCCGGCCTCGGCCATGGTGGCGTGGTGGACGTGGTGGTCGGAGGGTGCGATCTCACCGAGTTCGAGGGGCTCATCGGGCATGAGGGGAGTGTGCCCACCGGGACCGACAATCGTCGGTCAGGCGGGCAGCCAGGAGGGCCACCAAGGCAGGACGCAGTCGCCCGGCGTGCCCTGGGTGGCCAGGTCGTACAGGGTCAGGGCGACCGGCCCGGCGGCCGAGACGGCGATGGTGAGCGCCAGCAGGAGGAGCTCCAGCCACAGGCGGCCGGCCAGGCGCGGCAGCCGGGCGAGCATCTGGAAGACCGGCGAGACGAGCGCCGACACCACCGAGACAACCGGAAAGAGGACGAGGCGGCTCACCATCCACAGGGATCCGGCGAAGTTCTCTCCCGAGCTCAGGTCACCGGCGCAGTAGACGTGCGCCCGAGCCACCAGGTGAATCTCGAAGAAGGTTCCGAGGGTCGCGAACGAGAGGGCGATGATCACGGGGAATGCGCAGCCGAAAGCCCAGCGGAGGTCGCCGGCTTCCGTCGGATGGCTTCTCTGCTTGATCACCGCGCCATCAAAGCAGGCCGGTGTGCTCCTGATGCGTAGCCGATGTCGAGATCCGGTGCAGGGTGGGCGACCCTGCCATGGGACGGCACGACGTTTCGGGCGGTGTCCGCGTGGGCGGCACGAGGAAGGCCCTCCGGCCGGACGCGTCCCGAGGCGTACCCGCGTCGGACCATCGGCGGAAAACCGTTTGAGCCTTCCTCCCGCGATCCCGTAGGTTGCCTGCGGCCCCGTCGTAGTGAGGACAGAGGACAAGACCGCGTGACCCCGCCTGCTCTCCAGACCTGACACGTTCTTCCGCTCACCTTCAAGCCGGCCTTGCCGCCGGCTCCGCCGGGCTGCCCTTGCGCGCCCGGTCGTACAGCGATTGAGGCCGCGCGTAATCGGCCTCGTGTCAGGTCTAGAGAGATCATGTCTTCACAACCTCATACTGTGCTGCCCTGGGTCGTTCGCCGTACCAGGCTGCCGCTGCTGTCGTTGCGGTGCGTGGGCTGCCCGTCGGAGTCGGCCACCACCGGCGAGGGCAGGTTCCGCGTCAACGCCAACGGCAAGCTGCTGGACGTGTGGCTGCTGGTCCGCTGCGTGTCCTGCGACCGGACCAGCAAGCTCACCGTGCACGAGCGGACGCCCGTCAGGTCACTCGATCCGGCCGAGCTCGGCGGCTATTACGCCAACGATCCGGAGCTGGTGGCGTCCAGGCTGCTGGATCCGCTGTTCGCCCGGCGCAACCGCTTCACCCTGGACTGGAAGGGGGCCTGGCGGCTGGACGCCCCACCGGCCTGGCTCGACGGGGCGATGCCGGTCCAGGTGGCGGTCCGCTTCGAGGATCCGGTGCCGGTACGCCCGGAGCGGCTCATCGCGCAGGGGCTCGGCCTCAGCAGGAACGAGGTGCTGCGCCGGGTCAAGTGCGACAGTCCGCTGCGCCGCACGACGAGCGCCGGGTTCACCTTCACCGTGATGCCCGGGGACTAGCGGGGCGCCGGCCATGCCCCGGCCACGACGGCCGGGGCATGGCGAGCATCATGGCCGGGCCGGCTCCAGGGCGGCGGGCGAAGGCGTGGCGAGCAGGTCGCGGACGGCGTCGCCGATGAAGGCGGCGTCCGCCGGATTGCCGCCGCCCCCAGTGAGGTGGCCCCAGATGCCGGGGATGGGGCGTACCCGGCCATGAGGGATGTGGCGGGCGGCGCGGACCTCGTCCTCCGGCGGGAAGTACAGGTCCTTCTCGGCGGGCAGGGCGAGGACCTCGGCCCGGATGGAGCCGAGTGCGCGTTCGATGTCGCCCCCCAGCCCGGGCGTGGCCGAGACGTCGGCGTCCTGCCAGGTACGGAGCATGGCGAGGAGGTCGTTGGCGTCCTGGCCGATGAAGTTGGCCTCCCAGAAGCCGGTCAGGAACTCCTCCAGCGAGTCGAACCCGAGCTGCCGGTACGTCTCCTCCCAGTAGAAGGCCTGCGAGAATCCCCAGCCGGCGTACACGCGGGCGAACGCCCTGATCCCCGCCAGCGGCTGCGCCTTGTAGCGCCCGCCCTCGTAGGCGGCGTCGAGGGTGAGAGTGGCGCGCAGGCTCTCGATGAAGACCGCGTTGTGCGGCGACGTCCTCGGCGCCCCGCAGAACGGAAGCGCGCGCTCGACCATGCCGGGATGGCTGACCGCCCACTGGTAGGTCTGCAGGGCGCCCATCGAGCAGCCGAGCACGAGCGCCAGCCGCTCGATGCCGAAGTGCTCGGTGACCAGGCGGTGCTGCGCGCGGACGTTGTCGCGGATCGTGATGGCGGGGAAGTCCGCGGCGTCGTGGGGTGAGGGGGTGTTGGAGGGTGAGGAGGACACGCCGTTGCCGAAGAGGTTGGGCACGATGACGAAGTGCTCGCGCGGGTCGAGCGCCTTGCCCGGGCCGATGAGCCACTCGTTGGAGGTGTGGTCCCCGGCGAACCAGGTGGGGAAGAGCACGGCGTTCGTGCGGGTGCCGTTCAGCTCGCCATAGGTCTTGTAGGCCAGCCGGGCCGGGTCGAGGACGGCGCCCCCGTCGAGCTCGAAAGCCGGCAGTTCAAAGACGTCATGCATGGATATCTCCAGATGAAGTGCAAGATAGGGCGGTTCGGAAGAGTTGCTGTTCGTGTCCGGGCCGGCAGACGAGCTGGAGCCCGACCGGCAGGCCGTCCACCGTCCCCGCGGGAATGCTCAGCGCCGGCAGGCCCAGCACGTTCCACGGGCTGGTCAGCGCGAGCAGGGCCTCTCGGACGGTGACGAGCGTGCCGTCCACGTCGAGCTCCCTGCAGCCGAGTGGCGGGGCGGTGACGGGCACGGCCGGCAGCGCGAGCACGTCATGGTGCTCGAACAGCGCGCCGGCCGCGCCGGCCAGCCGGGTCCTGGTCTCCAGCGCGCGTACGTACCGCCACTGGGGGATCGCGGCGGCGGCCCGCAGGCGCTGCAGCACCTCCCCGTCGAACAGGGAGGGGTGCTTCGCCATGCGGTCCGCGTGCACGGCCACCACCTCGCGCCCCTGGATGGCGGTGAACGTCTCCTTCAGGTCGCCGGCGTCCTGCGCGGAGAGCCGGTGCTCGCGCACCGCGCCGGTGATGGACCCCAGGGCCTGGCGGGCGGCATGGACCACGCGCGGGTCGCAGGGGAAGAGGGCGGCGGGGTCGAGCCAGGTGACTCCCGGCCGGCCGGCCCGCGCGAGCCCGGGTGCTTCCCGGCCGGTGCCCGGCGCGGTGAGGGCACGGTAGGCGAGCAGGCAGTCCTGGCTCTGTCCCGCGAGCACGCCGACGTGGTCCAGGGATCGCGCCAGGGGGAACACGCCGTCGAGCGGGATCGCGCCGTAGGCCGGCTTGAAGCCGGCGATCCCGCACAGCGCCGCGGGGACGCGGGAGGAGCCGCCGGTGTCGGTGCCGAGCGCGAGCGGGACCATGCCCGCCGCCACGGCCACCGCGCTGCCCCCGCTGGACCCGCCCGACATGCGGGAGGCGTCGCGCGGGTTGAGCGAAGGGCCGGCCGCCGAGCGGTCGCCGGTCGGGCCGTACGCGAACTCATGGGTGGTGGTCTTGCCGACGACGACGGCTCCGGCCTGGCGCAGGCCGGTCACGCAGGCGGCGTCGGCGTCGGCGACGTGGCCGGCGAAGTGCCGCGAGCCCATGGTCGCGGGCAGGCCCGCGACCATGATGACGTCCTTCACCCCGGCGGGCAGGCCGTGCAGTGGCCCCCGGTCGATGCCGCGCGCCAGCTCCGCGTCGGCGTGGCCGGCCGCGGCCAGCGCGCCTTCCGCGTCGACGGTGACGAACGCGTTGAGCATGGGGTCCAGCGCCGCGACGGCGTCGAGCGCGTGCTTGGTGAGCTCCACCGACGTGGTACGCCCCGCGCGCAGGTCCTCCGCGAGCTCGGAGATCGTGCGGCCGGCGAAGTAGCCGCGCCGGCCGAGGTGCGGCCGCTCGCCAACGGCTCGGCCGGTTGGTGTGGGCATGAAGTCCTTCCTGGTCATACGTGGTGGAAGCCGGGGAGCAGGCCGAGCAGAGGGATGATCGCCGCCGTGCACACGGCCATGGCCGCGGTGTAGGCGACCATGGGCTGGACGTCGTCAGGCAGCCGCCGGGCCAGCGCCGCCGCGAGCGGGGGAGCGACGGCGGCGCCGAGCACGGCCCCGGCCACGATCGACGGCAGCGTGCCGCCGAAGGCCAGCACGGTGGCCGGTGCCACGGAGACGATCGGGACGAAGGTCGGGTACCAGCCGTTGGCCGCCCACCGTCCGCCCCACAGCAGCACCCCGCAGGCGGCGGTCAGCACCTGCGTCGCGAGCAGGTGGGGGAGCAGCCCGCTGCCGTACGCGGTCGCCGCGGGGTTGAGGAGGAAGTGCAGGACGCAGCCCAGCAGCAGGCCCGCTCCCGCCCACTCGTTGCCGTAGAAGTGTGCCTCGGTGAAATCCGCCAGGATGCGGCGCGGCACCCAGGAGGGACCGTACCGGGCGGGTGCCGGCGGCTCGTCCACTCCCTGCGGCGGTGAGGTGCGCATCGTGCGTGGCGGCGGGAACCAGGGCAGCCTCCGGCACAGCCAGAAGGCGGCGAGCCCGCCGAGTGACATGGCCAGGGTGGCTCCGACCACGGGCGACAGGTTCATCGGCACGCACACCAGGTTCACCAGCACCAGAGCGATCGGTGTGACCAGGATGGCGCCGAGTACGGCTCCGGTCGACGCGACACGCCAGCCGGGGCCGTACACGATCACGAGGGCGGGCGGGACGGACACGAGCGGGGCGAAGGTCGGCTGCCAATCGCCCAGCGTCCAGCCCCAGAGCAGGTTGCTGGCCAGCAGCCCCATGCCGGCCGCGACCAGCACCCACGGCCACAGGTCGCCCGTGCCGCAGGCCATCGCGAACCCCTGCCACCGCCGGCCGCGGCGCCGGGCGACGTGGGCCAGCGTGGCTCCGGCGATCATCAGCAGGCCGCCGAGCGCCGACTTCGCCAGGATCGGCTCGGTGGTGTCGCCGAGGATCCAGTACGCGTACCAGGTCGGATCCGTGTAGCCCAGCCCCCAGGAGGCGTAGCCGGGGACGAGGGACGGCAGGGCGGGTTGCGCGGCCGCCAGCAAGGTGGCCAGCAGGGCCGCCGCCGCGACGACCGCGGCGGCGGCGCCCAGCCGTCGCGCTCCGAGGCGGGCCGGTGCGGTGGTGGTGGTCATCAGCGGGGCGCCGACTGGCCCAGCGTATAGCCGAGCATCGGGTCGTACAGGTCGCCGCGCCGGTCGCGGATGAGGTCGTTGAGCTGGTTCCAGATCGGCGCGCTCCGCGCGGAGACGATGTCGATGTCGGCCGTGAGTATGGTCTCCTCATCGGCGCCCGCCACCCGGCCGATGGGCCAGCCGTTGGTGCCGGCGATGAGGGAGCAGCCCAGGAACCGGGCGCCCCGGTCGGTGCCGACCCGGTTGGCGGCGGCGATGAAGACGTTGTTCACGTGCGCGGCGGTCATGGTCAGGTACGAGGCCATGCACCGCCCGGTCTCGTCGAAGATCGGCGGTGGCGTCCAGACCCAGTTGTTGACGCTGCAGATGATGTCGGCCCCCTGCTGGGCCAGGAGCCGCGGCACCTCGGGGAACCAGATGTCCCAGCAGATCAGCAGGCCGATGCGGCCGATCGGGGTCTCGAACACGGGAAAGCCGAGGTCGCCGGGCGTGAACCAGAGCTTCTCCCGGTTCCACAGGTGGGCCTTGCGGTAGCGGCCGACGTACCCGCCGGGGCCCACGAGGACGGCGGTGTCATAGAGTCGTACGCCGTCGCGCTCGGCCAGTCCGCCGACCAGGTGCACCCCGTGCTCGCGGGCGAAGGACTCCCACGCCTTGACCGTCGGCCCGTCCGGGACCTCTTCGGCGTGCTCGTACGCCTCGGCGCGGTCGCGGAAGCTGTATCCCGTGGTCGACAGCTCGGGCAGGACGATCAGCGTCGCCCCGTCCCGGGCCGCGCGGGTGGCGAGCGCGAGCGCCCGATCGGCATTGGCTGCGCAATTGTCCAGGCCGACCTGGGGGTCGAACTGGATCACCGCCACCCGGGCCGGGCTGACTGGCGGGTCCGCTGCGTCGGTCATGTCAGATTCCTTCCGCTAACCCAAACGTTTGGGCCAAACGTTTGGGTTAGCATGGACTCCGCTTCGGTATGCCGTCAAGAGGCGCTACCGTGGTCCTTGATCGGAAGCGAGGATTCGTGGCTGACCCCAAAGCGCCCCAGGTGACTCTGCGCTCCATCGCCGACCAGCTCGGTCTGCATGTCTCGACGGTGTCCAGGGTCCTCAACGGGCGTGCTGACGACGGCGCCCGTGCGGCGTCCGGCGACACGGCCACGCGGATCCGGAGCCTGGCACAGGAGCTGGGATACCAGCCGGACCCTCACGGGAGCGGCCTGCGTACGGGGCGGAGCAAGCTCGTCGGCGTCCTCGTGCCGCGGCTGTCCGACCTGGTGCTCGCGATGATCTACGAGGGCATCGACGAGGCGGCGGGGGAGCTCGGGCTCACCACCATCACCGCGAACAGCCACGACGACGACAAGACGCGACGGCTGCGGACCAGGATGCTGCTCGCCCGCCGGGTCGACGGGCTCATCTTCGGCGACGCCACTCTGGACAGCGGCTTCCTCGACGAGCTGGCCGCGCAGGGCGGGAAGTTCGTGCTGGTCAACCGGAGTGCCGGCGAGCATCCGTCGGTCACCGCCGACGACCTGCTGGGCGGGCGGCTGGCGGCCGAGCACCTGCTCGAACTGGGCCACACCGAGGTGGCGGTGATCGCCGGAGAGCCGTACGCGAGCACGGGTGCCGACCGCACCGCCGGGTTCGTCGCCCTCTACCGCGAACGCGGCCTGCCCGCACCGCAGGTGCTGTACTCGCCGTTCGACACCGCGGGCGGGCGGGCGGCGGCCGAGCGGCTGCTCGCCGGCCCTGACCGGCCGACTGCGATCTTCGCGGTGAACGACTTCGCGGCCATCGGCGCCATGGGCGCGGCCCGCGACCACGGCCTCACGGTCGGGACCGACATCTCGATCATGGGCTACAACGACACGCCGCTGGCCGCCGAGCTGCCGATCCCTCTGACCAGCGTCTCCGTGCCCATGCGGGAGATGGGGCGCAGGGCGCTGCAGTTGCTGACCGGCCTGCTGTTCGGGGAAGAGGTGCGATCGGAACGCCTGCCTCCCGTCCTCGCCGCCCGAGCCTCCACCGCCACCGTCGCCTGACCGCTCGGCTTGCGCGAGATGCTGGAGCGCCGAATGGTGGGGTCCACCCCTGCCGGTGCGGGTCGGGCTTCGTGGTGGCGGGCTTGGACGGGCATTCGGCGCGCGGGTAGGACAGTCGGATGGTCGGGCAGGTGTCGCCGGCGGCAGGCGTGCAGGGTCCGGAGGTGCCGTGGATCGTGTCTCAGCGGCTGTAGTCCAGGAACAATGTGCCGTTCTGACCCCGTTCGACCTCGAGCAGCTTCCACGACTGGACGTCGTCGCCCTCGAACACCCGCCTGCCGTGGCCGACCACCGCCGGTGCGACGACCAGCCGTAGTTCGTCAACCAGCCCGGCCTGAAGCAGCGAGCGGGCCAATTCGATGCTGCCGTGGATGCCGATGTCGCCGCCGGGCTCCTGCTTCAGTGCGGTCACGTAGTCGTGCGCGGGGGTGGTGACAAGCGTGGAATGCGCCCAGTGCCGGGTGGGCGTGCTGGAGGTGACGACGTGCTTGGGGACGCCGTTGATGAAGTCGGCGAACGGCTGGAAGTCGGACGTGGGCCAGTGCCCTGCCCAGTAGTCGTAGGTTCCGCGTCCCAGCAGGACGTCGTCCTGGGTGGCGATGACCCGGCCGAGGTAGGCGACGAGCCGGGGGCCGTCGTCGGCGAGCCAGTCGCCGTCTTCGTAGGCGATGCCGTCGAGCGACATCAGGTGGTAGAGCACGACCTTGCGCATGGAGTTCTCCTAGTGGTTGATCGCGTAGGTGGCGGAGATGGTGCCGCTCTGGTAGGTGCGTGAGCCGACGAGCGAGCAGGACAGCCGGTCGCCATCGGACGCGAACAGTCTTCTGCCGTCGCGGACGACGACCGGGTCAACGAGCAGTCGCAGCTCGTCCAGCACGCCGGCGCGCAGCAGGGTCTGGACGAGGGTGACGCTTCCGGTCACCAGGATGTCCCTGCCCGGCCGGCTCTTGAGCCGCGCGACCTCTTCGGCGAGGTCACCGGTGGCCAGCCTGGAGTTACGCCAGCCGACCTCGCTCAGCGTGGCGGAGAAGACGACCTTGTCGATGTCGTTCATCAGGTCCGCCGGCCCTCCGCTCTCCGTCGGCCAGAAGCCCGCGTGCTCCTGGTAGGTGCGGCGGCCCAGCAGCATGGTGTCCGCGGCCGCCAGACCGGCCTGGATGTCTCGCTCGATCTCGTCGTTGTGGTACGGGCCGTGCCACTGGTCCGGCGCGGCGACGACGCCGTCCAGTGACGAGAACAACTCCGCGACGATTTTCCTCATCGAGAACTCCTGCGGTAGGGGCAAGTCCTGGTGGGCTTCATGGTGTGGCCCGGTCGAGGCCCCATGCGATACATTCGGCCGCAGCCGAATCCAAGGGGTTCTCGCATGCTCACGGTGGCGTTCTCCGCCTACGACCTGACCTCGATCAGGTTCGCGTACTCGCCGCTCAGGGAGGTCTCCGCCGGCGTCCACGCGCTGCGCACGCCCGCCGGGCGCGTCCTGCATCTGCCGTGGTTCAAGGAGGTGCGCCCCCAACTGGGCGGCGAGCTGGCGCCGCTGCTCGACCTCGTCCCCGGCGGCCCGTACATTCCCGACTTCCTGTGCCCCGTCCCCACCAGCCCGACCCCGGACCTGGCCGGCGAACTGGCGGTCCTGCGCGCCACCCCGCACGAGATCATTCGCACGGGCCTCGAGCGCATGGCCGACGAGACGCCCGGCTCGCTGACCGGCTGTGCCATGGAGCTGCACCAGGACCCGGACTCGGGCCTCGAGCGGCTGGTGCACTCCATCGAGGCCTACTGGCGGCTGGCCATGGCACCGCACTGGCCGCGCATGCGCAACCTCCTCGAAGGCGACCTGCTCTACCGCGCCCGGCAGTTCGCCGAACACGGCCCGGCCGGGGTGTTCGCGGATATGCACCCGGCCATCAGCTGGGAAGATCGCACCCTCTTCCTGGAGCAGCGCCCGCAGGAGTGGTCCCGGACGCTGAACGGCGAGGGCCTGCTGCTGGCCCCGTCCGTCTTCGTCTGGCCCACATTTCTCTACCGCACCGACTCTCCCGGCCAGGCGGCCATCACCTATCCGGTGCGCGCCATCGCCACGCTGTGGGAGCGCGGCAGCGCGCCCGCCCCCGACGCGCTGGCCGCCGTCATCGGCCGCTCCCGCGCGCTGCTGCTGGGCCAGCTCGACAGCCCGGCCTCCACCACCGACCTGTCCCGCCGCACCGGCCTGGCCCCTGGGAGCGTCTCCGAGCAGCTCACCCTGCTGCTGTCGGCGGGCCTGGTCACCAAGCACCGCGTCGGCCGCGTCATGCTCTACGTCCGGACCCCGCGCGCCCAGGCCCTGCTGGACGGCTGATCCGGCAGCGTCGATTCGGTGGCGTGGATTCGGCGGGGGCCGAATGTGTCGCCCCGCCCGCGGGCCGCCCGCACCATGCACTCATGACCGTCACGGCTCCCGCCCGCCCCACCGTGTTCCAGGGGCTGCCCAAGGTGTTCTGGCTGCTGTTCTCCGGCCAGCTGGTCAACAGGTTCGGCGGGGTCGTGCTCCCGTTCCTGGTGTTCTATCTGACCGGGCGGGGTTATGCGGCCGCCCAGATCGCCGCGGTCGTCTCCGCGTACGGGCTGGGCGGTCTGGGCGGGCAGCCGCTGGGCGGCTATCTGGCCGACCGGTTCGGCCGTCGGGCCACCCTGATCAGCGGCCTACTCGCCACCGCAACCTGCCTGATCCTCATCGCCGCGGCCGGCAGCCTGCCCTGGCTGATGGCCGGCGCCCTGGCCATGGGGCTGGCCGGGGACGTCTACCGGCCCGCCGCCTCGGCGCTGGTCGCCGAGACCACCCCGCCACACCTGCGCGCGAAGGCCTTCGGGCTCATGCACTGGGCGGTCAACGTGGGCACCGCCGCCGCGGGCGCCATCGCCGGGTTCCTGCTCGCCCACGGCTTCTGGCTCCTGGTTGTCCTGGACGTGGCCACCAGCGTCGCCTTCGCCGTGATCGTGGCCGTAGGTATCCCGCGCGGCCATGACAAGGCCGCCGCCAGGTCCGCGCGCAACGGCTACGCGATCGCGGCACGCGACCGGGTGCTGATGGCCGCGCTGATCTTCCTGCTGACCGGCCTGGTCCTTTATGCCCAGGCCGCCTACGCGCTGCCCTTGGCGCTGGCCGCCGACGGGTTTCCGGCCTCCCTGTACGGGCTGCTCATCACCGTCAACGGCGCCATCGTGGTGATCTTCCAGCCGCTGTTCATCTCCTGGCTGTCGCGCCTGCCCCGGCTGCCGGTCCTCGGCGTCTCCATGACCGTGGTGGGCCTCGGCCTGGGCCTGACCGGCGTGGCCACCCAGCCCTGGCACTACGTGGCCACGGTGGTGCTGTGGTCGATCGGCGAGATCGGCATGGCGGGCTTCGAGGCGGCGCTGATCGCCGACCTCACCCCTGAGCGCGCCCACGGCACGTACCAGGCGCTGTACGGCTGGACCACCGCCATCGCCCGCTTCGCCGGCCCCGCCGTCGGCGCCGTGCTGTTCCAGGCCGGGATGTTGTGGTGGGCCTGCGCCGCGACAGGCCTCCTGTGCGCGGTGTTCGCCGTCACCCTGATGCCCGCCGTCGCACGGCGCGAACGGGCCCTGACGCAGCCGGCCTGAATCGGCAGCCCGTCCGCGATCGACCCGCCCGGCACCAGCTGCTGCGCCCGCTGGTCAGCCGGGCCTTCACGCCCCGCGCGATCCAGGCGCTGCTCCCTCGGATCACCGACACCGTACGGACGCGACTGGCCGATCGGTCGGGGGCACCGACCGGTTCACCACTGGCCTGGCCGACATCGCCGGGCACGCCATCGAGACCGGCCGGCGGGTGATCGCCATGGTGCTCTCGGCCGACCGGGATCCCCGAGTGTTCGCCAAGCCGGAGGAGTTCCGGCCCGGTCTGAGGCCGTACGGCTGGGGCAAGGCCATCATCGGTGGAAAGGGGTTAATCCGACCGTGCGGCGTCCGTGAGCAGGGCGGCTGCCCAGCGGAACACCTTGGGATCGCCGAGACCCGAGTCGGTGAGCCATTGCGCGGCCCGGCGAGCGTCCTGCTCGTCCTGGATCAGCCCCCAGGGTCCCGGCTGGACGCCGGTGGCCTGGCGGACGGCGGCGACGAGGCCTCCGATGCAGGTCCAGGTATGCCAGCCCCCGCTGTCGAAGCCGACCAGCTCGAACCCGAGCCGCCGGCCACCGGGGGAGGGGAATCTCTCGCCCCGGGCCAGGCGTTCGGGGAGGCTCCCGGCGGAGGTGTCCCAGCCTCCATCGGCGATATCGGCCAGCACCCCGGGAACGTCGGCGGCGGCGAAGCCGACCCCGAGCACGTGCAGGCCCGGCCTGCCGGCGTGCTCGTGCGCGATCACGGCTTCCTGCGGGCCGGCGAACCAATCGTCCCAGCCATCGGGATCCACTGGCACCAGGTCCACCATGCAGTCGCTCATCGACACCAGGCCAGGACCTGCAAGACCCACGTCCTGCCAATCATGCCGATCGGCGCGGGTGGCGACCCGATAACCGGCCAGTACGTAGCCGGATTCCACCGCGTTTTCGCCTTTCTCGCGTTCAATCTCTATGTGCATCTTGAGCGGGGAACGAGAGAGCACAATCAGCGGGTCGTGTCGTTGAATGTGATCATCCGACAAATGTGCTGGAGGATGGCGTGGCGTTGATCGAGGCGTTACCGAAGCAGCGAAGCCGGTAGCCGTTTTTCGTTTGTTTTCGGCCAAGTCTGTCTACAGTTGGTGCTCGTACAACAGGTGCTCAACTTCCGTGACCAGGTCCTTCTCTCGCCCTCTCGTGACGACGCGCTGCTCTTGGACGCCTTGATCAAGCAGGCCAGTCTCGAGACCGTCGTGGACCGGGCGAAAACGCGCGAGCGGCCAGGGAGTGTGGCCGCTCGCGCCGCAGAGCTCGTTATCGCCCCTGCTTCAGGCGTTCACGCAGATCGCCCAGACCCGGATCCTCACCTGATTCGGGGAGGTGTTGGTGGCGTACAGGCTCCAGCTGTCGCCGTCGTAGACGGAAACGCCCACGTCGTTGATCGGCAGCGGGGTCGTGTAGACCTGCATGTCCGTCCGGAGGAAGGTGTAGTGGCCGGTCATCGCCAGTTTCCCGGCGGGGCATTCGGCATAGGCGTACCCGCTCGTGCCGGGAGCGATCACCGTGTCGCGCATGACGGCCTCGCGGCCGCTGAAGGCCGCTCCGGGAGGACCTGCCGCGCCCGTGTCGCCCTGCGGTCCCTGCGGCCCGGTCTGGTTCCAGGTGATCACCCTTTCGCCGACCACGCATCCGCTGTCTCCCGGCAGCGGCTCGCGGGTCGCCGCCGGTGCGAGCTCCGTCGGGAGGGAAGGGGTCGGGCTCGGCGACGGTTGCGCAGTCGACGGGATCCGGACGTTGCCCGAGGAGCTGACGCACGCCGTGATCACGTCGTTGCTCGCCGCCACCGCGATCCCTGATCCTGCGAGCCCGAGCACCGCCAGCGCCCCGACCACCCACACAGCTCTGCTTTTCGCCACTTCCGCCCCTCCACTTGTCGTGTTCGTCACGGGCAGGCTGCCGGGCGGGTCTTGTAATCAGCTTGGATCTCATTGGGAGCTCAGTACGAGCAGGGCGCCGGGCCCGCCAGGTGCACCCCGCCTGGCTCCGGTGAACAACCATCCGTTGACTTGAGCGAGCGAAACGCGCAGATGGAAGGCCGGTCAAACGAACGACCGGCCGAAGGTGCACAGCTGTGAGTTGTGCATTAGGGTCGGTTGGCGTGGATCTTGATGCAGTGCGTACGTTCGTCGCCGTCGTGGACGCCGGCCAGTTCCAGGACGCCGCCGCAGATCTGTCGATCACCCAGCAGGCCGTCTCGAAGCGCATCGCCGGGCTGGAGAAGAGCCTCGCCGTGCGGCTGTTCACCCGCACCCCGCGCGGGGCCCGGCTCACCATCGACGGGCAGGCGTTCCTGCCTCACGCGCGCGAGCTGCTACGCGTCGCCGAGCGCGCGGTCGCGTCCGTGCTGCCCGGCAGCCGTCCGCTGCGTGTCGACGTGATCGCCTCGCGCAGCGCGGCGTCGGGCCTGATGCGCGGCTTCCACCGGGCGCACCCCGAGATCGAGCTCGACGTGGTGATGCTCTTCGATGTCGAGACGGCCGTCGCCGCCATTCGGTCCGGTGCGATCGACGTGTCCTTCCGCGCCGTCGCCGTGCCCGGCCGCCCCCTTCCCGAGGACATCGAGTCCGTACGGGTCCTCGACGAGCCGCTCCAGCTCCTCACCGGGCCCGCCCACGCGCTGGCCGGCGCCCGGTCAGTGACCGTCGCCCAGCTCGCCGGGCATCGGATCTGGATGCCCGGCATCGTCCCCGGCACCGAGTGGGCCGCCTACTACGACGATCTCGTCGCCGAGTTCGGCCTCACCATCGAGGCGACGGGCCCCAATTTCGGCTCCGACGCGCTCCTCGACACGATCGCCGACACCCCGGCCTTGGCCACGTTCATGAGCGAGCAGACCCGCCTGGTCTGGCCCGCCGGCCACGGCCTGCGCCGCATCCCGGTGACCGACCCGACGCCCATCTACCCGCACTCGCTGCTGTGGCTCCGCGACAACCCCCACCCGGCGCTGGCCACCCTCCGCGCCCACCTCGCCACCGCAGTGGCCGGCCACGACACCGCTGGGACCTGGGCACCGGACTGGGTGATTCCGCGCTGAAAAGCGTCGGCTGCGCGGCCGCGAGCACGGCTCAGCCGACGGCCTTCCTGACAAGGTCCCTGATCGCCGCCTCACCGGCTTCGCTCAACTCCGTCAGGGCGTAAGCCGTCGGCCAAATGCCGTCATCGTCATTTGATCCCGGCGTCTCGTAGTGTCGCCGCATGACGACTGTGCTGTGCGTACCTCAATGGCAAGGTTCGGCATCCAGCAAGGCGCCGCGGCTGATGGCCGGTGCCCGTCGCGCCGCCGAGCTCGTTCCGGCCGACGCGGTGGTGACCGTGCCGGTGCTCGAAACCGGTGGGGAGAAGGTCGCCGGGGTGCGCGCGTTCGACGTGCTCGTGGAGAACCAGCGGCTGACGCGGGAGGCGCTGGCCGGGATCGACGACCGGGTGATCACCATCGGGGGTGACTGCGCGGTCGACATCCCGGCTGTCGCTGCGGCCCACGCCCGCCATGGGGATGCTTTGACGGTGTTGTGGATCGACGCGCACCCGGACGTCTACAGCCCGCAGACCCTGCCGTCGGGCGCCTTTCACGGGATGGTGGTGCGCGCGCTGCTCGGTGACGGGCCGGCCGGCCTCACGCCTGAGCAGCCGCTGGCGCCACGGCAGGTGATCATCGCCGGGGAGCGGGCGGGTGACGTGTCCGAGCACGAATATCTCGCGCAGACCGGCCTGCGCAGGTACGGCGTCGGCGACCTGGAGCGCGTGCTGGACGGTCTGCGCGGCCCCGTGTACGTGCACGTCGACCTCGACGTCCTGGAGCCCACCGCTTTCGGCACCACCTGCTACCCGGAGCCGGACGGCGTGCTGCCGCAGCGGCTGATCGACCTCGTCTCGCAGGTGGACGACATCATCGGGGCGGCCATCACCGAACATGCGCCATCCACCGACAACGTCAACCCCGGCGAGGCCGAAGTGATCCGCCTGCTGGGAGCCGCGCTCATGCGCTGACGGACCGCGGGGCCGGACCGCGGACCTGGCCTCACAACTCGAGCTGCCGCAGGTCGGAGATCTCCTTCGCGGTGACCGCCGCCTCCCTGCGGTCGAAGGGATCCGCCGCGGCGAGGTCGCCGAACGACAGCCCGGTGAGCCCCTCGATCCGCCGGACCGGCACCTGGAAGGTCTTGTACTCGCCGTACGAGAACTCCTCGGGCGCGACCTCCAGGCCGTCGATGAGCCGTTCCTGGCTGAGCAGATAGCCGGTCGCGGACAGCTCGCCATTCCGCTTCACCATGACGACGACCTTCCAGAACTGGCGGGGCAGCTGAATCTTCCGGTACGGCTCGTCGTCCTCCGCCAGAACCGGCCCCGTGAAGACGCTGACCTTGAGGTCCCGGTTGTCGGCGTTCTCCAGGATGTAGTCCTCAAGCCCGGCCCAGGTGGTCTTGTTCTGGTTGAAGTCCTCGTGCTGCGGGGTGCAGTTGGTGAAGTGGAAGGTGTCGTCATTGGCCCGCTTGGCGGCCTCCTGAGAGGTGCCCCACGCGGGGTCCAGGCGGCGGACCAGGTGGCCCCGGTCGAGAGGGTTGGCGCGGTAGATCTCCTCGCCGGCCTGCTCGTCCTCCGGCACCCGCGGGTCGAACGACCAGCGGTCGGGCTCCCTGCGCAGCCGGACGCTGACATTGCCGTCGATGTTGACCGCCGTGTAGAACGCCAGCCGCCGCCGCTTGTTCAGCACCACGCTGAAGTGGTGGTACGGCAGCACGTACGGAGGATCGGTGGCGACCGAGGGAGAGCGGTTGACCGCCGCCAGCGGCACCAGGTCGGGATTCAGGGCGGGCAGCGGGACGCGATGGCCCCCGGAGAGGAAACCCTGGTCGTAGCCCCGGCGGTTGGAGTAGTCAGGATCGATGGAGACGGCCTCCTGCGCGGGTGACTGTCTGCCGGAATCGGTCACCCCGCACCGGATGTACAGGTCGAACGGCGCCGTGACCACGAGGGTCTGTGCTGTCTCTCCGGAGGCCGGCCACGCCGTTCCATCGGACGCCGTCCTGGCGGGCAGCGCGCCGTCAGACGTGGACCCGTCAGCCGCGGGCCACGCCGTCGTGGCGGAGATCGGGCCCGCGGTCCCGTCGAGCACCGGGCGCGGCTCCACAGGTCGGGCACCAGGCAGGCTGAAGCGCTCGGCGAACATCCTGTCGAGCAGGGCCTGCTGTGCGGAGGGGAGTCGCTGGTCGCGGAGGAAGGCGAGCAGCCGGCTCACCCTGATGCCCTCGTTGACGATGCCGCCGAGCTCCTGATGCCCGGGTGCCGGCACGCTCGCATGATGCAGCGCGACGATCTCCCACTGGTCGTTGAAGACGGGGGAGCCGGAGGAGCCCGGATCGGTGTCGCTCTCGTAGTGCAGGAACAGGTCCTTGACGTCGACGATCCGGTTCTCGCGCAGCGCTATCTGCTTCTTCTCGCCCCGTGGGTGCTGGATGATCGTCACGAAGTCCCCGACGATCGCCTTGCCCTCCGCCTCCACCAGCCGGTTGAACCCGAACGACGCCAGCTGTGCCGGGCTTGCCTTGACGGCCACCAGCGCGATGTCGAGTTGCTCGTCGGCCAGGAAGAACCGGCTCGGGTCCAGCGGAAGGCCCGACAGTGGCAGCGGCCGGCCGGCGATGTCGTCCTGGTAGTCGAATTCGACGATGCTCGGCTCGGCGGTGCCGGCGTCGGTCAGGACGTGATGGTTGGTCAGCAGCAATTCCGGCGACACCAGCGAGCCGGTGCCGTACCCCACCAGCCGTCCGCGCTGGTCGCGGATGTTGATCCGGCCCACGGCCCGTGCGGCGGCGACGCCGCCCTCCAGGTACGCCACGCCGAGCAGGTCGTTGGTCTGGATGATCCGCTCCAGGATGGCGCCCGCCGCGGCCATCGCCGCGGGCTCCTGCGCGGCGATGGCCGCCGGGCTGACCGGCCGCACATCCGGGTGGTAGCGGCTGAGCCGGTCGATCCGGGTCGCCACTCGCGCCGGGTCGTCGGCCAGGGCGAGCCCGCCCGGCTCCTGGAGGAGCTCGATCTTCCGCTGGCGCTCCTCACTGCGCTCCGCCACGCGGGCCTCGACGGCCTCCCGAAATCCGACGGGCATTGTTGCAGTCGAATCCATCACGCCCCCACGACCGCGTCGTTTCACATCGCCCCAGGTGGGGCGCTGTTTCTGTGTCTAATCGGGGGAGGGATCCGGCGTCGCGGACGACGCGCGCCGAGCGCCATTCATCGCCGACCTTTTAGGGATCAGCGACGAGGGGGAGGCGTCAGGCAGACCGGTGACCAGCAGGCGGGGGGAGTGG
>NZ_VCKX01000135.1 GCF_005889725.1 Nonomuraea zeae | reverse complement strand
AGATGTTTATAAGAGACAGGTACGGCGGGCGGCCGGGCCAGGGCCCTGGCCCGCGCCTCGGACCAGCGGACCGCCGCGCCGATGGCGTGCAGCCCGTGCTCGATCCCGCCCACCACGTACGGGAAGCCGGTCTCCTGCTGCACCTTGCGCCCGAACTCCGTGACATCGGTCAGCACGTTGCTCACCACGACGACGGGCACCGGCGACTCGGCGATGCGGCGCGCGCTGGCCGAGTAGAGGGCGAAGGCGGGAGCGGGGTCGGGCGGCGCGATCCTGGGCGGCTCCGACAGCAGCATGACCAGGTCGATCTCCGGATCGGCGGTCACCACCTCCAGCGCGCGGCCGAGCAGGGTGCGGTCGATGAGGACGTAGCCGGTGACGTCGAGCGGGTTCGCCACGTTGCCGAAGGCGGGGACGATCTCCGCCAGCCGCGCCACCGTCTCGGGCGCGAACGGCGGCAGCTCCAGCCCCTCGTCCTCGGCCCGGTCCGCGATGATCTCCGAGGCGCCGCCGGATGGAGTGACGACGCCGACGCGACGCCCCGGCAGCGGCCCGGTGGAGGCGAGGAGCCCGGCCGTGATGATGAGGTCCTCCAGCGAGCGGACCCTGATCACGCCGAGCTGGCGCAGCGCGGCGTCGATGACGTCGTCGTCGCCCACCAGCGCGCCCGTGTGCGCCTGCGCGGTGTGCGAGGCCAGCTTGCTGCGGCCGATCTTGAGCGCCACGATCGGCTTGCCCGCCTCGAGGGCCCGCCGCGCGACCCGGGCGAACTCGGCCGGGTTCCTGATCGTCTCCAGGAACAGCGCGACGACCTTCGTGGCCGGGTCGTCCACCAGGTAGTCGATCACGTCGGTGACGGTGACGACCGACTCGTTGCCCATCGAGGTGAGCAGGCTGATGCCGACGTTGCGGGCCTGCGCGAAGGCCAGCACCGAGCTGGCCAGCGCGCCGCTCTGCAGCACCACGCCGACCGAGCCGCGCAGCAGCGGCTCGGGGATCGGCAGCCCGTACGGGGTCACGTCGGCGGCGGCGTTGATGTATCCGTTCCCGTTCGGCCCGAGGATCACCAGGCTGTTCTCCGCGGCGAAAGCCGCGATTTCGGACTCCAGCCGCGCCCCCTCCTCCCCGGCCTCACCGAACCCGGCCGTGAGGATCACGTAGCACCGGATCCCCAGCTTGGTCCCTTCGCGCAGCACCCCGAGCACCGCGGTCGTCGGCACCATGACGTAGGCGAGATCGACGGGCTCGGGGATCTCGGTCAGGCTGCGGAACGCGGGCGAGCCGTGCACGACCCCACCACGCGGGTTCACCAGGTGCACGGACCCGGCGAAGCCGTGCGTACGCAGGTTGAGCAGCGTGCTGATCGACCAGCCCGACTTGTCCGTCGCCCCGACCAGCGCGATCGAGCGCGGATTGAACAGCGCCTCCACCGACATGTGCGTCACTCCCCGATGAGCCCGAGCCGGGCGTGCCCCTTGATGAGGTTGCGGGCGATCGTGCGCTTCTGGATCTCGTCGGTTCCCTCGAAGATGCGCAGCAGCCGCAGCTCCCGATACCAGCGTTCGATCGGCAACTCCTTGGTGTACCCCATACCCCCGTGGATCTGCAGGACCCGGTCGACCACCTGGTTCGCCATCACGGCCCCGTTGAGCTTGGCGATCGAGGAGGCGTGCCGGGCGTCCATGCCCTCGCTGACCCGCCAGGCGGCGTACAGCGTCAGCCACTTGGCCGCCTCGATCTCCACCTGGGAGTCGGCGATCATCCACTGGATGGCCTGGTACTCCGAGATCGTCTGGCCCATGGACTTGCGGATCTTGGCGTAGTCGATGGCCATGCCCAGCATGCGCTCGGCCGAGCCGATGGCCCTGGCCGGGATCATGTAGCGGCCCTGCCCGATCCACGCCATGGCCAGCTCGAAGCCCTTGCCCAGCTCGCCCAGGATGTTCTCCTCCGGCACCCGGACGTCCTGGAACACCAGCGCGGCCGGGCCCCACTCGCCCATGGTCGGGATCGGCTCGGACTTCCAGCCCATGTCCCTGTCGACCAGGAAGCAGGTCACGCCGTACGGTTCGGCCACGGCGAACACCATGACGAAGTCGGCCTCGCTGCCGCCGGTGATGAACGTCTTCTCGCCGTTGAGCACCCACTCGCTGCCGTCCCGCGTGGCGCGGGTGCGGATGTTGCGCGCGTCGGAGCCGGCGCCGGGCTCGGTGATCGCGAAGCAGGAGCGCCGCTCGCCCTCGATGGTGGGGATCAGGTAGCGCTGCTTCTGCTCGTCGGTGCCCGCGTACAGGATGTTGTCGGCGCTGCCGCCGAACGAGAACGGCACGAACGTCCGGCCGATCTCCATGGCGATGATCGCGGACATGATCGGGCCCAGCGCCGCGCCGCCGTACTCCTCGGGGGTGTTGATGCCCCAGAACCCGGACTTCCTGGCCTTGGCGCGCAGGTCGCGCAGCACCTCGGGGTCTACTGCCGGGCGGCCCGCGCGCTCGTTGCGCAGCACCTCGGGCTCCAGCGGCATGACCTCCTTCTCGACGAAGGACCGGACGGTGTCGCGGATCTGCCGTTCCTCGGGGGTGAGCGAGAAGTCCACAGCCGCCTCCTCTGACGCTTTCTAGAATCGGTCTCTAGGAACAGATTCTAGCGGTGACAGCGCCCTGTCAAGAATCAGATTCTAGAATTTGGCGAGATATGATGCTGTCATGGCACGCAAGTCCTCGTGGGAGTGGAGCCGTACGGCCCAGACCCGCCAAAGCATGCTGCAGGCTGCTCGCGAGGTCTTCAGCGAGCACGGCTTCGCCGACTCCAACGTCTCCGAGGTGGTCGCCCGCGCCGGATCCAGCGTCGGCAGCCTCTACCATCACTTCGGCGGCAAGACCGAGCTGTTCCTGGCCCTCTACGAAGACCACCAGGCGGCCCACGAGCAGGCCTCGGCCGCCAGCGTGGCCAAGGCCAAGAAGGCCGGGGTGGACGACCCGGTCGAGCTGCTCATCGCCGGGGCCAGGGCCTACCTCGCCGGCGCCTGGGAGCGCCGCGACCTGGTCCGGCTGTTCATCGACGGCGACGGGCCGCCCGG
This sequence comes from Nonomuraea zeae, assembly GCF_005889725.1. GTDB lineage: Bacteria > Actinomycetota > Actinomycetes > Streptosporangiales > Streptosporangiaceae > Nonomuraea > Nonomuraea zeae. The sequence continues at coordinate 28,604 of NZ_VCKX01000135.1, read as the reverse complement.
GTTCGAGCTGATCCGGCGCACCCGGGGCCGGGAGTGGGTGCGCCAGAACGCCGTGCTGCTCGGCGCGGGCGGAGACCCGCTCGACCGGTTCACCGTGGCCGTGCTGACCAGCATCATCGGCGAGGCCGCCCGCGAGGTCGCCACCTCCGACACCGAGGAGGAGGCCACCGAGATCATCGAGGCGGCGATGTCGTTGATCCACCGCCTCGATCCTCTCAAGGTCCTCGAAGAGGGCTGATCCCACCGGACGGCCGCGACGTCAGCCGATCGTGGCGCGGCCCCGGTCGATCACCACCGTCCCGTCGTCCTTGGCGGTCCTGAACAGCACGTCGGACCCGTCCGCCCAGATCGACACCGTGAGCGACTCACCCGGGAAGACGGGGCTGGTGAACCGCCCCGACATCGCCCTGAACCGGGCCGGGTCCGACCCGGCCACCGTGTGCAGCAGCGCCCGGCCCGTCACCCCGTACGTGCACAGCCCGTGCAGGATCGGCCGGTCGAACCCGGCCCTGGCGGCGAACTCGGGATCGCTGTGCAGCGGATTGTAGTCGCCGGACAGCCGGTAGAGCAGCGCCTGATCCGGCCTGGTCGAGTAGGTCACCTTGTGGTCGGGCGCCCGGTCGGGCGCGGCCCAGGAGTCCTTCGGCCCCCGATCGCCGCCGAACCCGCCCTCGCCCCTGATGAACACCGCGCTGCGGTTGGCGATCACGACCTCGCCCGTACGCAGGTCCACGGCGGTGGCCTCGGTGGTCACCAGCGCGCCCGAGCCCTTGTCGTAGATCCCGGTCACCTTCGTCGTCGTCCGCACGCCACCGGCCGCGGGCAGCTCCGCGCGCAGCTCGAACGCCTGCTCGGCGTGGACCAGCATGGCCGGGTCGTAGTCGCCGAGCCGCCGCCCCGGCGCCTGCGCGGCCAGCACCGCGAACGTCGGCAGCACCCGCTGTCCCTTCTCGGTCGTGAACTCCAGCTCGGAGGTGCCGGCTCCGACGCCGAGCGCGTACAGCATGGTGTCCTTCGAGGTCCACGTGCGCTCGTGCGCCGGGCCCTCGACGCCGATCAGGCTGTGGTCGAGCGCCATGTCAGTCCTCCCGTCCGGGGATGCGGCCGTTGGTGAGCGCGTTCGGCGCGGCCTTGTCCACCAGCGCGGGGATCACGGAGCCCAGCTCGGCCGGGTCCCACCGGCCGCCCTTGTCCACGCCCGGGCCGGCGTGCCAGCCCTCGGCCACGCTGATCACGCCGGCCCGCACGTTGAACACGCGCCCAGTGATGGCCCTGGCCTCCGCGCTGGACAGCCACACCACCAGCGGCGCGATGTCGTCGGGGTCGGCGCCGGTGGCGCCCGCGGGCATCAGGTTCTCCGTCATGCGGGTGAGCGCGGCGGGGGCGACCGCGTTCACGGTCACGCCGTAGCGCTCCAGCTCGCGGGCCGCGATCACGGTCAGCCCGGCGATGCCCGCCTTGGCGGCGCCGTAGTTTCCCTGCCCGGGGTTACCGTAGATGCCGGAGGACGAGGTCGTGTTGATGATCCGCGCATCCACCCGCTCGCCCGACTTCGCCTTGTTCCGCCAGTAGGCGGCGGCATGGCGCAGCGGAGCGAACGTGCCACGCAGGTGCACCCTGATCACGGCGTCCCACTCGTCGGCGGTCATGTTGACGAGCATCCGGTCGCGCAGGATGCCCGCGTTGTTGACCAGCACGTCCAGCGTCCCGAAATGCTCGACGGCCGAGCGCACCAGCCGCTCGGCGCCGTCGAAGTCCGAGACGTCCTCGCCGTTGACCAGGGCCTGGCCGCCCATGGCCTCGATCTCCGCCACCACCTCGGCCGCGGCCCCGGAGGCCCCGGTGCCGTCCACCTCCGCGCCCAGGTCGTTGACCACCACCTTCGCGCCCTGCCTGGCGAACTCCAGCGCGTGCCCGCGCCCGATCCCCCTGGCCGCGCCCGTGACGATCACCACGCGACCTTCGACGATCCCACTCATCCGACACCTCGATCCTTGACCGGCTGACGATGTGAACTAGATTCTAGTATTAAAATCTAGAAAGGACACAGCCCTTGCTGGCTACGACCACTCCCGTCGGTTACGCCTGGCGCACGCTGTCGGTGGTGAGCCTGGCCAGCGTGCTGACCGGACTCGGCGGCAGCGCCATCAACGTCGCGCTTCCCGAGATCGCCAGGCACACCGGAGCCGACGCCACGGCCGCGGGCTGGATCCTCCTGGGGTTCCAGTTGACCACGACCGTCCTCATGGTGGTATTCGGCCGCCTGGCGGATCTGTTCGGCAGGCGCCGAATGTACCTCTTAGGGCTGGCCACGTACACGGTGGCGGCTCTCCTCGCCGGCGCGGCGCCGAACGCGTGGCTGATCGTGGCCATGCGCGTGGTCCAGGCGGTGGGCGCGGCCATGCTGCTCACCAACAGCGCCGCCCTGGTCAGCGCCGCCTTCCCGCGCGAGCGGCTGGGGGAGGGGATGGGGGTCTACATCGCCTCCTTCTCGATCGCCGGGCTGATCGGGCCGACGCTCGGCGGCGTGCTCGCCGAGAGCCTGGGCTGGCGGTGGGTGTTCTGGTTCAACGTGCCGATCGGGCTGATCTGCCTGGTCTGGGGCGCGATCGTGCTGCGGCCGACGCCACCGGACGGACGCGCGCGCGGGCTCGACCTGCCGGGGAACGTTCTCGTGCTGGTCACGCTGGGCGGGCTGCTGCTGGCGCTGTCGGAGTTCACCAGGCTGGGCTGGGGGCACCCTGTGGTCCTGGCCGGGCTGGCGGGCTTCGTCGTGGGGCTGCCGCTGTTCCTCATCCAGGAGTCGCGGGCGGCGCATCCGGTCGTGGACATGAGCCTGTTCCGCGACCGGGCGTTCGCCTTCGGCACGCTCGCGTCGTTCCTGAACGCGGTCGCGCGCATGGGCATGGTCTTCCTCGTCGCGCTCTACTTCCAGGCCGTGCGGGGCGACGATCCCGTACAGGCCGGGTTGAAGGTGCTGCCGCTGGCCATCGCGGCGATGATCGCGTCGGTGAGCTCGGGCTTCCTGCAGCGCCTGATGAGCGCCCGGACGCTGGCCGTGGCCGGGGCCTCGGCGACGACCTGCGGGCTGCTCACGATGCTCGCCGTGATGTCCTCGGCCACCCCGTACCCGGCGGTGGCCGGCGCGCTGGTGCTCATCGGGCTCGGGTCGGGCGTGTTCCTGCCCTCCAACACCACCGCCATCCTGGACGGCCTGCCCTCGGAACGGCTCGGCATCGTCAACGCCATGCGTCTCATGCTGCAGAACACCGGCAACGTCGTGGGCACCGGCCTGGTCCTGTCCATCATCACCGCGCCCCTGCCCGCCGCGCTGCACCAGAGCGTCTTCGCCGGCACGCTCTCGCAGCTCCAGGGCGGAGCGATCGAGCAGCTCGTGACCGGCTACCGCTGGGCGCTCGGCTCGATGGCCGCGATCTCGGTGCTCACCGTGCTGGCCTGCCTGGCCCGGCGCAAGGCCGGCTGACCGGGCCGGGTACGGTTGCTGACGTGGTTGAACGCACCCAGGCTCAGCGGCACGTCTACCTCCGGACGGTCAGATTCGCCGACATCGACTCCCAGGGCCACGTGAACAACGTGCGCTTCCTCGACTACCTGGAGGACGCCCGCTTCGGCATGTTCCACATCGATCCGCACAACGCGGGCGACGAGCCGTTCAAGGGTCTGGTCGTCACCCGCCACGAGATCGATTACCGCCGCCCGCTCGGCTTCCGCGCCGAGCCGGTGCGCGTCGAGTCCTGGGTCACGGAGGTCAGGCCGGTGCGCTTCACGCTGCACTACGAGATCCTCGACGACGAGGGCGTCTACGTCACGGCCAGGTCGGTGATCGCGGCCTACGACGTCGAGCGGGAGGCCCCGCGCAGGCTCAACGAGAGCGAGCTGGCCTATCTCAAGCGATTCGCCGAACCGGCCTAGCCGCTATCGCAAATCCCCTCGTTACCGGAAGATCAGATTATGAAGCGCTGGTTGATGCTGGCATTGGGCGTCAACGCCCACGCCAGCGTCACCTTAGGACTCTTCGGCCTGCCCCTGGTCATGCCCGAGATAGAGCGACATTTCGGTGTTCCGATGCCGGTGGCCGGAATCATTGCCAACGCCCCGGCCATCGGCATTCTGTTAGCACTCGTCGCGTGGGGCGCGCTGGCTGACCGGCACGGCGAGCGGCTGGTGCTCGGCACCGGGGTGGGGCTGGCGGCCGTGCTGTTCGCCGCCGTGGCCTACGTCGAGCAGACCTGGGTGGTGATCGCGCTGCTCGCGCTGGCGGGCGCGGCGGGCTCGGCCGCGATGGTCGGCGGCGGGCGGATCGTGCTGCGCTGGTTCGAGCCGCCGGAGCGCGGCGTGGCCATGGGCCTGCGCCAGGTGTCCTTCACCCTCGGCATGGCCGTCGGCGCGTTCGCCCTCCCGCCGGTCGCGCGGGCGTACGGGCTGCCGGGCGTGCTCGTCGTGTGCGCGTGCGTGAGCCTGCTGGCCGCCACGCTGGCCGCGCTCCTGCTGGCCGAACCGCCGCACGACATCGCCGGGTCGGGCACGGCGCCCGCCGGGACGCCGTACCGGCAGCCCGCGCTGTGGCGGGTGCACGCCACCAGCGCGCTGCACGTGGTCCCGCAGATCGTGGTCAGCACGTACGGCGTGAGCTGCCTCGTCAAGCTCTACGGCTGGGACAGCGTGGGCGCCGGCCAGCTCTTCGGGGTGGCGGCGATCGGCGGGGCCGCGGTGCGCATCGCGGTCGGACGCTGGTCCGACCGGACCGGCCTGCGCATGCGGCCCCTCTTGCTGATCACCTTCGTCAACGTGGGCGTGCTGGTGCTGCTGGCCGCCGGCACGATCGGCCGCACCTGGCTCGGGCCCGTCATGATCGCCCTGGCCGCGGTGATGACCGTGGCCGGCAACGGGCTCGCCTACCTCGCGGCGGGCGAGCTCGCCGGGCCCGCCTGGGCGGGCCGGGTGCTCGGCACCCACAACACCGTCCAGAACTCCGTCTCCCTGGCCGTGGTCCCGCTGGCCGGGGTGCTGATGGCGAACGCGGGCATGTGGACGGGCTTCGCCGCCGGCCTGGCGTGCGCGGTGCTCTCGCTGCCCGTCATCCCCTTTCGCGGAGAGCGCCCGCAGGGGCTATGACTCGCGGCGCAGCCACACCGCGGTGTCCGGGGGCAGCAGCCCTCTCTTGATCGGGCCGCTCGACAGCAGCACGCTGTCGTGCTCGGGCAGGCGTACGGACTTCGGGCCGCAGTTGACGGCGCAGATCAGCGAGCCGCGGGTGAAGAAAAGCGCTCCCTCGGGAGACTTCAGCCACTCCAGCGTATAAGGAATGGATCTGGCCAGGTCACGGCGGCAGGCCAGGGCCTGGCGGTAGAACTCCAGCGTGGAGTCCGAGTCGCCCTCCTGCTTCTCGACGCTCAGCTCCGCGAACGTCGCCGGCTGCGGCAGCCACGGCTCCACCCCGCCGGGCGAGAACCCGTGCGAGGGCGGGTCGACCGTCCACGGGATCGGCACCCGGCAGCCGTCGCGTCCGGGCAGCTTGCCCTGCGACTGGAGGAAGACCGGGTCCTGCCTGGCCTCGTCCGGCAGGTCGGTCACCTCGGGCAACCCGAGCTCCTCGCCCTGGTAGAGGTAGGCGGAGCCGGGCAGGGCCAGCATCGTCAGCAGCGCCGCCCTGGACCGCGCGAGCCCCGTGCCGGGGTCGGCGGTCTCGTAGCGGGTGCGGTGGCGTACGACGTCGTGGTTGGACAGCACCCACGTCGCGAACGGCACCGCGGCGAGGGTGTCCTCGATCACCTTCCGGAACGCCGTCGGCGACCACGGCGCCTGCAGCCAGGCGAAGTTGAAGCTCTGATGCAGCTCGTCGGGCCGAAGGTAGAGCGCGAGGTCCTCGGAGCTGTCCGTCCACACCTCGCCCACGGCCATCCGCTCGCCCGGATAGCCGTCGAGCACCTTGCGCCACTCGCGATAGACCTCGTGCACCTCGGGCTGCCCCCACACGGGCGAGACCGCCTTGAACGACTGGTCGCCCACGTCCGGCAGCCCCTCGGCCTTGTAGAGCCCCATCGCCACGTCGATCCGGAACCCGTCCACCCCGCGATCCAGCCAGAACCGCAGGATGTCGAGGAACTCGCGGTGCACCTCGGGATTGCGCCAGTTGAAGTCGGGCTGCCCCGGCGCGAACAGGTGCAGGTACGACTGCCCGTCCGCCACCTTCGTCCACGCGGGCCCGCTGAAGGTGGACTGCCAGTTGTTGGTCTTGTCGCGGAAGATGTAGCGCTCGCGCTTCTCGCCGCGTAGCGCCGCCTGGAACCACGGGTGCTCGGAGGAGCTGTGGTTGGGCACGATGTCCACCAGCACCTTCAGCCCGAGCCGGTGGGCGTCGGACACCAGCGACTCGAAGTCGGCCAGCGTGCCGAACAGCGGATCGACGTCCCGGTAGTCGGCCACGTCATAGCCGCCGTCGGCCATGGGGGAGGGGTAGAACGGCGTCAGCCAGACGGCGTCCACCCCGAGCCGCGCGAGGTACGGCAGGCGCTCGCGCACTCCGGCCAGGTCGCCGACGCCGTCTCCAGAGGCGTCGGCGAAGCTGCGAACGTAGATCTCGTAGACGACGGCGTCGCGCCACCAGGGGATATCCATGTGGCGGTCATGCCCGTTATGTGGGTGAGTTCACCAGGCTGTGGGCCGCATAGACCAGATAGTCCCAGAGCTTGGTCGCCTGGTCCTCGGTCAGATCGAGGGAGTCGACGGCGTCGCGCATGTGCCGCAGCCAGGCGTCTCGCTCCGGCTCGCCGATCACGAACGGCATGTGGCGCATGCGCAGCCTCGGGTGGCCACGCTCCTGGCTGTAGGAGTTGGGGCCGCCCCAGTATTGGATCAGGAAGCCCCGCAGCCGCTCCTCGGCGCCCGTCAGGTCGGGCTCCGGGTAGAGCGGCCGCAGCAGCGGGTCTTCCGCGACCCCCTCGTAGAAGCGATGCACGAGGCGCCGGAAGGTCTCCTCGCCCCCGACGGCGTCGTAGAAGGAGGTCTCAGTCACCCTCCTAGACTATGGTGTGCCGCGAACGGCGGCACACCATAGGGGTGTGCGCTGGGCGCAACACCATAGGGGCGCCCGGGGGCGCACACCGTGGGGGCGTCAGGCGCCGGCGACCATGGGGATGCCCGCGGCGTCGAGAGCGGACTTGACCCTGAGCCGCAGCTCCCTCGACACCGCGGCCTGCTGCGACGGCAGGGTCTTGACGCTGATGCGGAACACCAGCGAGCTGTCGGAGAGCTGCTCCACGCCGAACACCTGCGGCGGCTCCACGATCTTGGACTCGCGGAGCTCGGCGTCGGCCCAGGTCTCCTCGGCCACGTGCTCCAGCAGCACCCGCACGCCCACGACGTCCGCGTCATAGGCCACGGGGACGTCCATGTAGGCCCGCGACCAGCCCTGGGACTCGTTGCCGACCCGGGTGATGGTGCCGTTGCGCACGTACCAGACGCGGCCGTCCACGTCACGTAGTCGCGTGATGCGCAGGGTGACCGCCTCGACGGTGCCGACGGCGGCGCCCGCGTCGATCACGTCGCCCACGCCGTACTGGTCTTCGAGGAGCATGAACATCCCCGCGATGAAGTCCTTGACCAGCTCCTGCGCGCCGAAGCCGATGGCCACGCCGAGGATGCCGACGCTCGTCAGCAGGGGCGCGATGGGAATCGTCAGCCGGTCGAGCACGGTCAGCACCGCGGTGCCCAGGATGACGATGGACGCGACGTGCTTGAGCACCGACCCCATCGTCTCGGCCCGCTGCTTGCGCCGTTCGTGCAGCAACGCGTCGATGCCGTCGGTCACCGCGCCCTTGCGGAACCGGCTGGTGATCGAGCCACCCACGGCCGCGCGGTTGACCACCTTGACGATCAGCCGATGCGCGATGTTACGGACGACGAAGGCCAATATGAGGATCAGGACGATGGTGATCGCGCTGGCCACCAGCGGTGCCCAGGGTGCGTTGCCGAACATCCCAAACACCGTAGAGCAAAAGGAGTCTTTCTCGCAGTAACCTCCGATGTCCTGGGTCACCCTCTCCACGTCGAGGAGCCCCGACGACGGGGAAGCACTCGACGACGGAGCAACAGGTGGTGGCGACATTGTCACCAGCAGTAACACTGGGTAGATCCCCCTCCGGAAGCGGTTCGGTCGGCTGATTGGACCGTGTTTCGCTCCAAAAATACCGCCGACCGAACCGCCCGCCGTCACATCACGCCGGGGAAGACGGGGTCGCCGCTCTCTGGGCCGCGGAGGGAGAGAGCTGACGCTCCGATGACGGACGGCTCGGTGCGGGACACACACCCGGAAGCATGTCCCGTGCCGGTTCCGGGAGGGATCCCCCGAACACCCGCCTGGCGGACCAGGCGGGCGGCTCTACGAGTACGGCTCGTCTGCCGTACGGCTCAAGGTGGGAACCGGCGAAGTGGCCAGGGCTCCGGCAAACGGGAGACCCTCCGCACCGGCCACTCCGCCGGCTCCGTGGGGCCGCCGTGGGTGCGGTGACCCGTGGTGGCTGCGCTCCACCCGGATCACCACGTCATCATTCCCCCACGGCGGCTAGCACGCGTGCGACCTTCGTCGCGGCTCCAGCCGGATCGTCGGCCGTGTGCATCCGTTCGCCCCAGGACCAGCAGTACCACCAGTCCGGCAACTCGGCTGCCGTCGGCCGGCAGGTGACGTTCTCGGACAGGCTCGTGGCGTTCGGGTTGATGACCCGTACGAACCTCCGTCCGCTCTGGGTCTGGACCACTCGTGCGAGCAACCCACGGGCCCCGAGTTCAGACACGAGACGCTGCAGGTGCTCGAAGTTGTCGTCCCCCACCGTCCGTCCCTCCTCCAAGAATCGATGCTGGTGGGCCAAAGATGTCTCATGTCAAGGCGGGACGCAACGAGGCCCCCGCGCTTACAGGGAGTTGCTTCTCCCTCATGGGTTGTAAGAAACGCACCCTCGGAGGACGATCCTTAACCGTACGCTGAAGGAGGGCGTTTCCAACCTGTCGCCATTGGTCCATAGTCATGGGTAGTCGCACAGCGACATGAAGGCTACGCTGAGTCACCAGACGTGAACCGGTCGAGACATGTGTGAGAGGGGCCGGGATGACCGGCAGGCAGCACAGGGAAACGGAGATCGCCCGGCGGATCCGAGCCAAGGGCTTGGCCGCCGGGCGCACTTCCGCCCAGATAGCTGATGAGATCCACGAAGCGTGCACGGCCCACTTCAGCACGACTCGGATAAAGGCCCACCGGCTGTCCTACGGCATCGCGCTGGCCGACGTCATCGAACAGGTGAGAGCCCTGTTCGAACGCGACTCGAAGCCGATGCCGGGCATCGGGGAGACGCTGCTGTCCGCCTACGAGAGCGGGCTCAAACGCCCCGGCCCCGAATACCTCCACTACCTGTGCACCGTCTACCGGGTCGAGCCGATCGCCCTCGGCTTCGACGGGCCGTGCATCTGCGGCCACGGCCACCGGATGCCCGGAGTGCTGGGAGGCGACAACAAGGAGCGGCCGCTGTTGCCGACGCAGCGGGAGCTGCTGCTCCAGCCGATGGTCACCGAACCGGACGCCGAGGAGGACGAGAACATACTCCGCCGGACGTTGTTAAATCTCCTCAGCGTCGACAGCAAGCCCGCCGAGCAGCTCGACGGACCGGTGCTCGGCGCGTGCGAGGGCATCCGGCGCCGGATGGACGAGACGCTGGTGTCGGCCACGGTGTCGGCCGCGATGCTGGACGCGTGGGAAGAGGCGACGATCAGCTTCGGCCGCCAGTACACCACGACGGCCCCCCTGAGACTGCTGTGCGACGTGCTGCTGGAGCTGAGCGCCGTACGCACGGCCATGTCCCGCCGCCAGCCCATGGACCTGCAGGAACGCCTGTGCAGAATGGCGGCCCAGCTCGCCGGGCTGAGCGGCATGATCATGATCAACCTGGGCGACCACCGGCTGGCGCGCTCGTTCTTCCGCACCGGGCGCACGGCGGCGGACGAGACGGGCGACCGCGCGCTGCGGGCGTGGATCACGGCTCGCGAGTCGCTGGTGCCCCTCTATTTCGGCGACGCCCGCGAGGCACTCAACCTCGCCAAGAAGAGCCGCGACCTGGCCGGCTCCACGCCGTGCCCGGCCCAGGCCATGGCCCCGGTCGTCGAGGCCAGGGCGCTGGCCATGCTGTCGGGCACCGACAGCAAGAAGGAGGTCGTCGACCAGGCCAAGCGCGCGCTGGCCAGGGCCAGGAACGCTTTCTCCCACATGAAGAGCGAGGAGCAGGAGGACCTCGCCTTCGGCTACACCGAGCGGCAGCTCTACTTCTACCAGGGCGACGTGCTCACCAAGCTCGGCCAGACGATCGAGGCCGAGGTGGTGCTGGACCAGGCCCTGGGCAAATACGAAGACCACATCCTCGACCAGACGCTGATCAGGCTCGACCAGGCCCAGTGCCGTCTGATCGACGGCGACGTCAGCGAGGCGGTGAAGATCGGCGCGGACGCGTTGGCGATGGTCGGCGACGAGTATCTCACCGACTTCATCGTGCGTCCCGCCCTGGCCCTGGAGCAGGCGATCGTGGCCGCGGACGCGAGCGTCCCCGGTCTCGACCGCTACCGAGCCGCGTTGCGTCGGCCCAAACAGCCCCAACTGAAGGGGGGCGGTGCATGAAGCTGAAGATCCGGCGTTACCGCTGGTCTGATCTCGACACCATCCTCGCACTGCACCAGGTCTGCCTCGCCGAGGTGGGCCTGGTTCCCGGTGACGGGGTCTACTACGACGACGACTTCCCGCGCATCCAGGAGATCTACCTGGCCTGCGGGGGAGACTTCCTCGTCGGCACGGTGGGCTCCCGGGTCGTCGCCATGGGCGGGCTCAAGCCCGTCGACACGGGGACCGCCGAGATCTGCCGGCTCAGAGTCCATCCCGAGTTCCAGCGGCGCGGCTTCGGCGCGGCCATGCTCGTCGCCCTGGAACGGCGCGCGGTGGAGCTCGGCTTCCACTGCGTCAGGGGTGACACGACCCTCAACCAGGAGGCCGCCCTGGCCCTGTACGAACGCCAGGGCTGGCGAGAGCTCTCCAGGCAGCAGGTGGGTGACCTGATCGTCGTCTACGGCGAGAAGCGCCTGATCCCGCCCGCGGTCCTCGAGTCCTAGCCAGCTCCTTCCGACGGCCCCAAGCTCCCCCTCCTGGGGCCGCGTTTCCGGCTTTCCCCGGTGACCTCTCCCGGGACCCCCTCGGCGTGACCACACCGCCGCCACTCTCATCGTCACGGTGAGTGACGACCGCCCCGGCCGGTTTATCGGGCAGTCTTCGCCCAATGCCGGTGACGGATATGTGAGAAATGGGCAAGTATCGGCCTCTGGGGATAAGGATGTAGGGGCCTGCGGGTGAGGCTCTTACCACCGAGTTGTAGAGGACCATCACTGGCTGCTGACTGTACATCCATGGCTGCGAATCGTAGTGAGATGCTTTTGCCATGGCAGTCGTGCCCGATTCCCGACCCCTCCAGGGAGCCGTGCTTCTGTTGTTCGTCAGCGCCGCTTGGGGGTCGGCGTTCCCGCTGATGAAGGATCTCATCCACCGGTTACCTGTCGAGGATCTGCTCGCGGAGCGCTACCTGATCGCAGCCCTGACACTGCTGCTGCTCAGGCCGGCCAGCCTGCGAGGGCTGCCACGGGGGACGTGGGCCAACGGCATCCTGCTGGGGCTGATGTTCGGGATCGGCCAGGCGGGCCAGGCCGTGGCGCTGCACAGCCTGCCGTCGTCGGTGTCCGGCTTCGCCGTCGGGTGCAGCGTGGTGATCACGCCGATCCTGGCGCTCGTCCTGCACAAGACGAAGGTGCCGAAGCGGGTCTGGGCCGGGGTGGTGCTCGCGCTGGCCGGCATGACCGCCTTCACGCTGCTTCGCGGGGTGGAGGAGCACGAGGTGTCGGTGCTGGCCCTCGGCGTGACCCTCACCGCCGCGGCACTCTACTCCGGTCACACGCTGCTGCTCGCCCGGCTGACCAGCCGCGGGACGGGCTTTCACGCCTTCCCCCTGACCGTGATCCAGCTTTTCACCATCGGCCTGCTCACCGGCGCCGTCGCGGTGCGTGACGGCATCACGCTGCCGGCTACCGTCCCGGACTGGGGGATCCTGGCGCATCTGTCCGTGGTCTCGTGCGCGCTGGGCTTCCTGGCCCGCTCGTACGGCCAGGCGTACGTGCCCGCCGTGCCGAGCGCGATCCTGATGTCGTCACAGCCCGTGTGGGTGGCCGGGATCGCGGTGATCTGGTTCCAGGAGCAGGTCGGCTGGAGCATGATCGTGGGCGGCGGGCTGATGGCGGTCGCGATGCTGCTGGCCGTGCCCGAAAGGGCCTCGATGGGGAAAGGCCGCAGGCGTGGCAACGGGGAGGTGCTCGCGGTGGCGGCCAGGGCCGCCAAGGCGCTGGCCGACCTGCGGGTCAAGCGTGAGGAGGAGTCGGTGCGGCCCGACGGCGGGGGAGTGCCCTATCCGGCCAAGGGCGCCTGCGTCGACACCGGGTCGTGCCCCTGGCACACCCGCTCCCTCAAGGGCGGCGGCGAGCCCAGCCTTGAGCGGCTGATCGACCGCGCCTCGGTCATCGTCCGCGCCAGGAACCTGCCGGGCCCCGGCTGCTGCCGGTCGGTCACGCTGCTCGGCCGCTGCCTGTGCGATCTCATGGAGGAATCCGGGCAGGACGGAACGGCGGCTTTGCACCGCTGGTTTCGGTCCCAATAGGTTAGATATCCCAATCAAAAGGCAAGTGCTTCTTATCCATTAGCCTCCCACTTATTCGCCATAAATCTTGATATTCGGTGGAGTGCCCTAATAATAGTTAATTAACCCCAAGTGGAGAGGTTCGTCATGAAGCGCATCGTTGTCCGCAAGCCTGGAACGGCAAGGCTCGCCGGGACCTCCAGCGTCATTCACAAGGGGTGACTGAGGAGAGGTCCCACCTCAGAGTCCAGGGTGAACCACCCGCGAGATGGGGGGCCGCGCGGCTGCTGATGCCACTGATCGACGGGCATCGGCGGCCACGCGGCCCCTACACTGTCGCGGCCGCCCTGCTGCGCCACCTGGTGCCGCAGGCCATGGAGCGAGCGGGCAACCTGGTGGCCGCCCACGGCATCGAGATCAGGGCCGCCGCGCCGGAGCTGGCCGGGCTCGTCCCCGCCAGGCGGGCGCCGATCGAGGAGAGCCTGCCGGAGGACGAGCGCATCCTGGTCCCCGCGCCCCGCCGTACGCTGCGGCTGGCCAACGGGCTCACGGAGTTCGTCCGCGACGTCGTGCGCCCCGGGCGGGCGATCGCCGTGTGCAACGTCGCCGAGACCGACCCCACGGACACCGAGCTGCTCGAGGTGATGACGCGGCGCATCCCGGCCACCACGCTCACGGTCATGCTGTACTCGGGCGGCCCCAAGCCGCCTCCCGACACCCGCGACCCCGACGAGCTGTGGGCCGTGGTGGACCGCTGCACCAATGAGGGGTTCCTGCACGCCATCGTCGAGCTCGGGGAGCTGGGCATGGCGCGTACCGAGCCGGGGGGCGCGCGGTGGTGGCGCTTCGCCCAGCGCACCGCGACCGCGCTCGGCGGGCTCGGCCGCGTCTCGGAGGCCCGCGCGGTGTGGGACCGGGTACGCGAGACCAGCCAGGATCCGGCGATGCACGCCGCCAGCGCGTACGGCACCGCGATGCTCGACGCCCGCCACCCCGACCCGGCCCGCCGCGACCTGACCAGGGCGCGGGCCTGGATCAACGAGGCCATCGCCATCTCCGGCCTCCTGCGCGACCCCGCCGAGCGGGCCTTCAAGCTGGGCTTCGACCGCAACGGCCTGGCCCTGATCGAGCTGCGGCACGGGCGGCTCGGCGCCGCGCTGTCGCTGGTCGAGTCGGCCCTGGAGCTGGCGCGCGAGCTGGGCGGGCGCCATCCGCTGCACCGGATGGTGCTGCTGGCCAACCGGGCCCAGCTCCTGGCCGCGCTGGGGGACACCAAAGAGGCGCTGGAGGACTACGCCGCCGCGATCGCGCTGAACCCCGGCTTCCCCGACTACTACCTGGAGCGGGGGAACCTGCTGGCCAAGCTCGGGCAGCACGAGGAGGCGCTGGCCGACTTCGAGCAGGCCGTCCGGGTGGGGCCGCCGCTGCCGGAGGCGCACTACAACCGGGCGGAGCTGTGCGCGGTCCTGGGCGACGCCGAGTCGGCGCTCGCCGATCTGGGCCGGGTGATCGAGCTCGACCCCTCCTACCTGGACGCCTACATCAATCGTGCCGGACTGCTGGCCGCCGCCGAACGGGACGAGGAGGCCAGGGCGGACGTCGCGGCCGGGCTCGCCCTGGATCCGGGCAACGCCCACCTGCTCACGGTGCTGGGCCAGGTCGACACCGCCGCGGGCCGGCTCGACGAGGCCCGCTCGGCGCTGGACCGGGCCGTGGACCGCGCGCCCGGCCTGGCCGCCGCCTGGGGGAACCGGGGGGTGCTGCGGTACGCGGCGGGCGACCTGGCGGGCGCGGCCGAGGACCTGACGCGGGCCATCGAGCTCCAGCCGGACGCCGACCTGTACGCCAACCGCGCGGTCGCCTACCGGGCCCTGGGCCGTGGCGCCGAGGCGGAGGCCGACGAGCATCGGGCGGACCGGCTCTCCTGATGGGACCATTGGTCCATGAGGGGGCGAATGGGGAGAGCTGCCCTGACGTGCGCGGCTCTGGGGGTGCTGTGGTGGGCCACCGTGCGCCTGGCGTGGACCGGGGTCGGGTGCGAGGACTGGGGTTGCCTGGTGCCCGCCGTCGGGATCGTGGTGGTGGTCACGGTGGTCCTGTTCGCGGGGGCCGCGTACGCGCTCGAACGGGTGTCCGTCCGGCCGGGGCGGCGGGTGGCGCTGGCGGCGGCCGGGGTGCTAGTGGTGTTCAGGCTGGTGGGGGAGGCGCTGCCGTCGTGGACGTCCGAGTTCGCCCACGCGGTCATGGCGGCGGTGACCTTCGCGGGGGCGGGTGGCCTGGCCGCGTTCCTGACGGAGCCGGGGGTGGCGCGGCGCTGGAAGACGGTGACCACGCTGGCGCTCGTGGGGCTGCTGCCGCTCGCGTTCTTCGTGTCGTGGGCCAGGTTCGGGGCCTGACACCCGGTTGAGCCGGAGGCATGTCCCGGTATACGGAACATGCCGCCGGAGGTGCGGTCATCCGGCCCAACTCCCGATTCGCGCGCCCGTTTCACCGCCGCGCTGGTATGAGCAGGGTCTTGCCGGTGACCGTGCGGGCCTCGATGGCGGCGTGCGCCTCGGCGGCGGACTCCAGCGGGAGCGTGGCGCCGATCGTGGGACGCAGGCGGCCGGCCGCGGCCAGGGCGAGGGCTTCCCTGGACAGCTCGCGCAGGTCCGTCCACGGCCAGGCGACCGCCGTCACGCGCGCGTCCGGCTTGGTCATCGGTCCGCCCGCCATGCCGTACACGCTCAGGCGGCCCTTGTCCTTGAGCGTGTCCTGGGCCGCCGCGCCGACGTCGCCGCCGACGCCGTCGAAGACCACGTCCATGCCGTCCGAAGCGGCGCGTACCTGGGCGGTCCAGCCGGGGGCGGTGTAGTCGACGGTCAGCTCGGCGCCCAGGGCCGTGGCCAGGTCGCGCTTGGCCGCGTTGCCGGCCGCGCCGATCACGCGGGCCCCGGCGTCGCGGGCGAGCTGCACGAGCAGGCTGCCCACGCCGCCTCCGGCCGCCAGCACCAGCACCCACTCGCCCGGCTGCGGCGCGGCGGCCCGCGCCAGGCCCACCGCCGTGCGCCCGTCGGCCAGCACCGCCACCGCGACCTCCGGCGATAGGCCGTCGGGGATGCGGATGAGATCGCCGGCGCTCGCCACCGCCAGCTCCGCGTAACCCCCGTAGCCGCCCAGCGTGCTGACCACCCGCGTGCCGATCAGCGCCGGGTCCACGCCGTCGCCCGCCGACACCACCGTGCCCGCGACGCCGTTGCCCAGGATCGCGGGCAGCTCGGCCCGGCGCGGGCCGCGGTCGGCGCGTACCTGGGTCTCCACGAACGTGATGCCGGCCACCGACACCTCCACCACCACCTGCCCCGGACCGGCAACCGGATCGGGCACCTCCTCGACGACCAGGGACTCCGGCCCGCCGTACCGCCTCAGAACCACTGCACGCATGATCCACCTCGCTTTATCGGAGCGATCTGCTCCGTTAGTAGTTTAGCGGAGCGATGGGCTCCGCAATATCCTTGACCGCATGGCGAAACGCGGCCGGCAGGCCGAGGCGGCGCGCAACGACCTGGCATTGCTGCAGGCGGCGCACGAGGTGTTCACGACGCAGGGCTTCGACGCGCCGGTGTCGGCCATCGCCAGGCAGGCGGGCGTCGGCATGGGCAGCCTCTACCGCCGCTACCGCACCAAGGAGGAGCTGCTCCAGCGCCTGTGCGTGATCGCCATGGAGCGGGCGGTCGAGGCCGCGGAGGCGGGTCTGGCCGAGCCCGATCCGTGGGGCGGGCTGGCGCTCTACGTCCGCTCCTGCGTGGGCTTCCGGTCGGGCGCGCTGGCGCCGGTCGCGGGCACCATCGAGGTGACCGACGAGATGTGGCGCACCGCGCGCAGGTCCGAGGAGGCGATCGGCCGGCTGGTCGCCAGGGCGCACGAGACGGGCGCGCTCAGGGGCGACGTGACCGAGCTCGACCTCGCGCTGCTCATCGAACAGTTCAGCCGCCCCTTCCCCGGCCCGGCCGGCCCGGAGAACCAGCAGGTCAAAGAGCGCCTGCTGGCCATCGCGCTCGACGGGCTGCGCGCGCCGGGCGTGACCCCGCTGCCCGGCGACCCGCCGAGCGTGGCGTGGTACGAAGCGCGCTGGGGAGCCTCCCCGTAGGTCTACGGTTGGGGACGTGGGCTTCAACGGGCTGCTATACGATCTTGATCACGGTGCCAGCGTGCAGGCCGCGGGCATCAGGCGCGGCTATGGCGGACCGCCGGCCCGTGCGGTGAGCGTCAGCGTGGGCATGACCCGGCTGCGCTGCGCCTCCCTGCTCAAGCCCCTGTACGCGTGGGTGAGCGCCGACCGCTTCACCGACACCGACCGGTGGCGCCGGCACGCCGAGCCCGCCGTGGTCGTCTCCTCCAACGCCGACACGCTCAACCTGTGGCTGGTCGCCGGCCCCCGGGTCATTCTCGACGACCTCTACCAGCGCACCGGCGTCGCCTGGTCGCCGCCCAACGGAGATCCGTCGCGGTTCGGGTCCGTGGAGGTCGCGGCCGAGGAGGTGGCGATCGCCTACGCGGTGCTCGCCCAGTCCGCCTCCGCGGGCGATCCCATCGCGGGGATCATCCTGGAGTGGATGCGGCAGGTCAGCACGGAGCAGGCGTTCGGCGTCCGCGAGGCGATCGGCTCGCCGGAGGCCGCGGTCAAGTGCGGCTGGTACGGCGCCCCCGACGAGACCTGCCTGCGTACGCACGCCGTCGCCGTCCTGCCGAGGGGCGGCACCAGGACCACCGTCATCGTCGGGATGACCGCGCTGCCCTACACCGACGGGCACGAGCGGGAGGTCTACCGGGACCGGGTGGCCCAAGGGCTGTCCGTGGAGCCGGAGCACGAGAAGGTGGCGGGCACGCTGCTGCGCGGGCTGATGACGACGGCCCTGGCCGAGCTGGGCCACTCCCGCTGAGCGCGGGCGGTCAGTCCCACAGGGGGAGCGGCCGGCCCGCGCCGTCCGCGAGCGCGGCGGCATAGAGGGCCTGGGCGGCGGCCACGTCCTGGACCGCGGTGCCCGTGGAGTCGAAGACCACGATCTCCTCCGCGCTCTGCCGCCCCTTCACCGCGCCCAGGACGACGTCGCCGAGCTCGCTCCTGACCGGGGTGCCCGGCCGGTGGTGCAGCTCGCCCACCTCGGCGCACTGGTGGGTGACGTCCGTGACGAGGGCCGCGCCGGCCAGCAGGTCGTCGTGGAGCTCGCGCTTGCCGGGGGCGTCCGAGCCGACCGCCGCCACGAGCGTGCCCGGCCGCACGTCCCGGAGGCCCAGGTACGGGGTGGTGGCGGGGGTCAGGGTCACCACGACGTCCGCCTGCCCGGCGGCCTGCCCCGGCTCCCTGGCGGCCTCCGCCCGGTGCTCGGCGGCGAACCGTTCGGTTTTGGCCCGGTCGCGTCCCCAGACGATGACGCGCTCGATCGGGCGTACCGCGCGGATGGCCGCGATGTGGTCGGCGGCCTGGGCGCCGGTGCCGAGCACGGCCAGGGTGGCGGCTTGGGGGAGCGCGAGGTGGCGGACCGCCACCGCGGTCGCGGCCGCCGTGCGCAGCCGGGTGACCGTGGCCGACTCCAGGATCAGGAGAGGCTCCCCGTTCGAGCCGTCGAACAGGGCGATGACGCCCGCGATGCTCGGCAGGCCCAGGGTGGCCGGGCGGTCGTAGAAGCAGGCGCCGATCTTGACGGCGACCACGCCGCCCAGGCCGCTCGCCTTGATGTGGAACTCGCCGGGCGGGCTGTCCAGGTGGGCCAGGCGGCTGGGGAGGGTCTCGCCGCGGGCGTAGGCTGCGAAGGCCTGTTCGATGAGGTCGATGTAGGCGGGGGCGGGGAGGAGGCGTTCGACCTCGGACTGTGTGAGTGCGAGCACGTCTCCATATTTCCCGATTTTTCCTACTAAAGGTAAGGGTTTCTATGCGATTCACCGTTTTGGGGGGTTGCGGAGCCTGGCCCGCGGCCGGTCAGGCGTGCAGTGGGTACGTGGTCGAGCACGAGGGCTTCCGGATCCTCATCGACCCCGGCTACGCCACGCTGCCCCGGCTGCTCACCTGGATGCGGGCCGACGAGGTGGACGCGGTGCTGGTCAGCCACGGCCACCCGGATCACTGCGCGGACCTGAACCCGCTCCTGCGCGCCCGCGTCCTCGGCGACCCGCCGGCTCCGGCGCTGCCGGTCTACGCGCCGCCGGGAGCGCTGGACGCCGTGCTGGCGCTGGACCAGGCGCGCATGCTGGCCGGCGGCTTCGAGGTGCACGACCTGACGCCCGGCGTGCCGTACGAGCTCGGGCCCTTCCGCCTGGACGCCTTCGACCTGCCGCACCACGTGCCCAACGCGGGGATGCGGCTGAGCGACGGCGGCCGGGTGCTCGCCTACACCGGGGACACCGGCCCGGCCGCCGAGCTGGTGAGGCTGGCCGAGGGCGCGGATCTGCTGGTGGCGGAGTCGACCTATCCGGAACGGGTGCCGGAGGAGGACGCCCCCTACCTGTCCAGCGCGCGGGACGCGGGGCGTACCGCGGCGGCGGCCGGGGTGACGCGCCTGCTGCTCACCCACCTGTGGCCGGACACCCCGGAAGCCCCTGCGCTGGCGGCGGCCGCGGAGTCGTACGCGGGCCCGCTGGCCGTCGCCTCGCCAGGCGTCACGGTGGACCTGCCCTGAGCCGGCCGCGGTCAGCGGGACGTGAGCTGCTCGATGACTTTCGCCAGCTCCGGCGGCTGGACCCCTTCGGGCAGCTCCTCGGCCCATTCGTAGCCGCGGAACGACGCGCGTTCCTCGTCGGTGAGCTCCCCCGGATCGACGTCCGGGCGCGCCTCGTCGAACCTGGCGAGGTAGAAGGGCTCGGTCTTGAGATAGCGGACCCCGTACCAGCAGAAATCCCGCTCGACCGCGACGAAGCCGTCCAGCACCGCCGCGCCGGGCAGCCCCGTCTCCTCGGTCAGCTCCCGTCTGGCCGCCTCCAGCGGCGTCTCGCCGGGGTCGAGCCCGCCGCCCGGCGGCTCCCAGACGTCCCTGCCCGCGATGGGGTCGTACCAGTGCATCAGCAGAACCCGGCCGTCGCGGTCGAGGCAGACCACGCGCGCGGCGGGGCGGTCGCTGCTCGTCGCGGTGCTCTCCGTGGCGCTCATGGGCTGACGCTATCGGGCGGCGGCCCCCGTCAGGTCAGCCGCTGGGCACGTGGTTGCGCAGGCGCAGGTCATCGGGGAAGGGCGAGAAGTACGACTGGTCGCGGACGTATTCGGCGGCCTCGCCACGGGCGTGGTGGCGCAGCAGCGTGGTGGGCACGCTCAGCGGCACCAGGCCCGCCCGGTAGGAGTCGATGACCTCCACCAGGTCGGCCCGCCTGGTGGGGTCGAGCGCGAGCATGCCCAGGCAGTGCTGCAGCACGTTGACGTTCCTGCCGACGGTGGCCCTCGTGGCGAGCGTCCGCTGGAACACCTCGGCGTAGTCGGCGGCCACCTCGGCGGGGGGCCGCGTGCCGGCCGCGGCCACCACGCGCCCGGCCTGGCGGTAGAGCTCCGGATCGTGGGCGAGCAGCTGCATCTTGTGCCGCGAATGGAAGGCGACCAGGTCGCGTGGCCGCCAGTCGCCGCTCAGCAGCGCGCGCAGCCTGGCGTGGGCGAACACGCGCTCCACGAAGCTCTCGCGCAGCAGCGCGTCGTGCAGCCGCCCTTCGTCCTCCACCGGCAGCAGCGGATGGCGCTCCATGACGGTCCCGGCGAACAGCCCCTGCCGCCGCCGATCGACCGGCGGCCCGTCGTCGCGGTAGAGGGGCACGCCGTGGATGCCGCAGGTGGGGCTCTTGGCCTTGAACACGTAGCCGTCCACGTCGAGGGTGGCCGCGCGCCCGACGGCCAGCGCCGTCATGCGGTCGGTCAGGTCGACGCGGGTCGTGCGGGTCATCAGGCGCGGCCCGCGCGGCGAGCTCTCCTGGCGCAGGGTCTCGCGGGGCGTGCCCAGGCCCGCCTCCATCTCGGGGCAGATGGGCACCCAGTCCACGTACGGGTCGAGCACACCGGACAGGAACCGGTCGCGGCTGTGCCCGCCGTTGTAGCGGACGGGCTCGCCCAGCAGGCAGCTGGACACCGCCAGCCGGGGACGCACGTCCGGGCTCCCCGTCGTCCCAGCGTTGGCGATCACACCTTTCATTGCACCTCCGAGGTGCCCGAACAGGCAACCAAGGCCGGGAAGATCACTACCTACGGCTGCTCATTCCTCGGCGAGCACCAGCGACAGGAGGCCGGGGAAACGGTCGTCGAACTCCGCGCGCCTGAGCCGGTTGAGCCGGCGGGCGCCTTCGTCGCGCTGTTCGAGCAGGCCGACGTTGCGCAGGACGGAGAAATGGTGGCTGAGCGTGGACTTGGCCACCGGCAGGTCGTTGAACGTGCCGCAGGCGCGCGTCCAGTCGGGCACGCCGGCCAGCTCGCGCACGATGCGGCGGCGGATCGGGTCGCCCAGCGCGTCGAGCGCGCCCTGGAGCGAGACCTCCAGCGCCGAGGTGTGGGTCAGATTGCGGGCCCTGTTCGACTGCGGTCGAACATCAGAGTATTGTTCCATCTCAGTCGAACATTCTACGCGAGGGGAGAGCGCCGTGCAGATCGGGCGCGTCGGAGTATGGCATCCCATGGTCGGCAAGGCTCCCGCCGAGGAGGGGCGGCGGGCGGCGGCGCGGATCGAGGCGCTCGGCTACGGCTCGATCTGGGTCAACGAGGGCTGGGGCAGCAAGGAGCCGTTCGCCGCGGCAGCCATCCTGCTGGCGGCCACCGAGCGCATCACGCTCGGCACGGGCATCGCCAACCTCTGGGCCCGCGACGCCACTGCCATGGCCGCCGCGGCGGTGACGGTGGCCGATGGCCATCCGGGCCGGTTCCTCCTCGGCGTCGGCGTCAGCCACGGCCCCCTCGTCGCCCGCCGAGGTCACGACTACACCAAGCCGCTGACCGCGATGCGCACCTATCTCGACGCCATGGACCAGGCCTACAAGATCCTGCCCAAGGCCGAGTTCCCGACGCTGCTGGCCGCGCTGCGGCCGAAGATGCTGGAGCTCTCGCGAGAGCGCGCGGGCGGCGCCCACACCTACTTCGTCCCGCCCGAGCACACCGCGCAGGCCCGCGCGATCCTCGGCGCGGACCGCCTGCTGATCCCGGAGCAGGCGGTCGTGCTGGAGTCCGACCCCGCGCGCGCCCGCGCGATCGCCCGCACCCACATGGCCTACTACCTCACCTTGCCCAACTACCTCAACAACCTGCGTGACCTCGGCTACACCGACGCCGACTTCGCCGTCGGGGGCAGCGACCGCCTCACGGACGCCATCGTCGCCTGGGGTGACCCGGCCGCCGTCGCCGGCCGCGTCCAGGCCCACCTCGACGCCGGCGCCGACCACGTGGCGCTCCAGCCGCTCTCCCCGGAAGTCCCCGACCTGGCCGACGCCCTGGCCCAGCTGACCCGCCTGGCCCCGGCACTCGGCCTGTGATCGTCGATCACCTCTTCATCGCGCCGTCGGTGATGGCGTCGGCCGCCTCGCCGATGGCCACACCGACGATCTCGAGGCGGCGCACGAGCTCCCGCTCCTTCATCGCGTCCGGCGTGACCTCCCCGGAGAAGATCCGCGAGATCTCGTACTGATACATCCGCCTGATCGCGCCGCCCGCCTTCTTCGCCTCCAGCGCGTCGTGCACCACCACGGAAGGGCGGGAGGCGAGGTCGCGGACGGCGTTCTCCAGCGCGTCGATGCCGACGATCACCTGGTCGAGCAGGGGGGTGAAGCGAATCTGGTCGGGCACCCGGTAGAGGTGCGACTCCCGGACGAAGTCCCGCAGGGAGTCCAGCACGTCGTCGATCGAACGCGACAGGCGGAACAGGTCCTCGCGGTCGATCGGGGTGACCAGGGCGGACTTGAGCTCTTCGATGAGCCGGGCGCGTTCCTCGTCGCCGAGGTGCTCGATCGAGCGCATCTGCTCGTGCGCTCCCGTCCGGCCGACCTCGCCCCCGATCATGGCCATCGCCAGCCACGCACCCTCCTTCGTGGCCTGGAGCTGCCCGAGCAGGGCATCGGTGAGCGCGCTGTCCATGCGGCCGGTCATGAGATCCCGGATCCGCCGCAGGCGCTTCATCGTCCTGCCGCCTTCGAGGCGCAACGACGCTTCACGCTCGCCAGTCCTTTCATGTGAGTTCCATGATCACGAACCCGTGCACGAGCAGCGCCAGCCCGCACCCCAGCAGCGCGCTCGCGGGCAAGGTCAGCAGCCAGGCCGTGACGATCTTGACGGCGGCGTACCAGCGGACCCGGCCGCTGCCCTGCGCCACGCCCGCGCCGATCAGCCCGCCGGCGACGGCCTGGGTCATGCTCACCGGCATGCCGGCGGCGGCGCAGCCGATCACCGCCGTGCCCGCGGCCAGCTCGGCCGCGACCCCGTGCGCGGGCCGGGAAACGATGATCTCGCGGCTGAGCGTCCGCCCCGCCTTGGGCAGGCCGTACAGGGTGCCGATCCCGAACAGCACGGCCACCAGCGACGTGTACGTCAGCGGCGCCTCGGAGAAGCCGAACGTGATCATGAACACGGCCAGCATCTTCTGCCCGTCGTTGGCCGCGTAGGCGAGGCTCTGCAGCAGGAACCCGGCCCAGTGCCAGCGCGGCAGCCCCCTGGCCGTGGTCATCACCACCAGCACGCGGATGAGCACCCAGGCCACGAGCCCGCCCACGACGGGCGCCGCCAGCCCGAACGCGAGCACCAGCCCGACCTGCCCGGCCGAGACCGGCAGGCCCCAGCCCAGGCCCGCGCCGGTGAGGCCGCCGACGATGGCCAGGGTCAGGCTGGTCGGGCGGCCGATGGCGCCGAGCCAGGCCACCACGGCCAGCGACGAGATCACCGCGATCGTCATCGCGACCTTGCCGCCCGGCTCGTCGAAGGTGGCCAGCCTGGTCACGAACGTCCGGGCCACGTGCTGCGTCACCAGCGGCACGAGCGCAACCAGGACCACGAGTGTGAGGATGCCGGTCGCCGGGCGGACCGTGGTGAGCTTGAGGCCGGTCGCGAGAAGGGCGCCGCCGTCGTTGACCCCGGACACGACCGCGAACAAGCCGGCGACCACGATCAGTACAGCGGTTTCCAACGGCACGTGCTCCATCCCCGTCCGCCCGGCCCAGGCGGGACGCGTCCGATCCAGCGACAGCCCTTGTGGGGGGATCACGGCTGTGGCCACGACAAACGTTCGTGCGTGATGACCAATAACTACCCAAGATCGGGTGAATGATGGCCAAGGATCCGCAACCGATCGGTGAGCCGGCCCTGTCTCCCGGGCCCCGCGCCCGCCGGGCTCGCACGTCTCGTCGTCTTCAGGCCGAGTGCTCTCGGGCCCGGCCGGCGGCCTGTACTCTGCCCAGATCAGCCACAAGGCGCCCGACGACCCCACGCCCGTGAGAGTGAAGGCATGACCAGCCCCGCCGAATACGTCCTGACCCTGTCCTGCCCCGACCGGCCCGGTGTGGTGGCCGCCGTCTCCGGCCTGCTGGCCGGGCACGGTTGCAACATCATGGAGAGCCAGCAGTTCGGCGATCCGGTGGGGCAGCGCTTCTTCATGCGCGTGCAGTTCGCGGGCTCGCTGGGGGAGGACGAGCTCAACGCGGCGTTCGCTGGGCTCGCGCCGGACTTCGCCATGGAGTTCAAGCTGCGCGACGTGGCCAGGAAGCCGCGCGTCCTGATCATGGTCAGCCGGTTCGATCACTGCCTCAACGACCTGCTCTACCGGGTCCGGTCGAAGTCGCTGGCCATCGAGATCGTCGCCGTCGTCTCCAACCACCCGGACCTGCGCCCGCTCACCCAGTCGTACGGGATCGACTACCACCACCTGCCGATCACCCCTGAGACCAAGTCCAGGCAGGAGAGCGAGGTGCTGGCGCTGGTCGAGCACTATCAGGTGGACCTGGTGGTGCTGGCCCGCTACATGCAGGTGCTCTCGGAGGACCTCTGCGAGAAGCTGGCGGGACGGGCCATCAACATCCACCACTCGTTCCTGCCGTCGTTCAAGGGCGCCAAGCCGTACCACCAGGCGCACAACCGCGGCGTCAAGCTCATCGGCGCCACGGCCCACTACGTGACCTCCGACCTGGACGAGGGGCCGATCATCGAGCAGGAGGTGGCCAGGGTCAACCACAGCCACTCGCCCGAGGACCTGGTGGCGATCGGGCGGGACGTGGAGTGCGTGGCCCTGGCCAGGGCGGTCAGGTGGCACGCCGAGCAGCGCGTGCTGCTGGACGGGCACAAGACCATCGTCTTCCCGCGCTAGACCACCCGCCGTTTCCGCGAGCCCGCCTCCGCGAGCCCGTCTCCACGAGCCCGTCTCCACGAGCCCGTCTCCACGAGCCCGTCTCCACGAGCCCGTCTCCACGAGCGCGTCTCCACGAGCGCGCCTCCTTACCCCCGCCTTCGTAAGCCCGTCTCCACAGGCCCGCATCCGAACGGTTGGCCCCGCTCACCTTGGCCCCAGCTCCGGTCACCCGGCTCCGGTCACCCGACCCTCGTCGCCCGGTCCTCGTCACCCGCGCGAGCGGTCGCCGGGCAGGGCACCGCTAAGTAAACGCGTGGTGACGGTTGGTTGGGGCGGGCCGTCGGTGGCCAAGGACGTGGTGACGGTCGGGGGACAGGGATGTCGCTCGGCCGAAGTGCGATGGGGTTGTGTGGGGACGGGTCGTCACTCGGCCACGCATGGCGACAGTCGTACAGGTCGGTCGTTGACCGCCCGACGCGTGCCGACGGCCGTGGGGGCGAGGCATCGTCCGGCCGAGGTGTGATCCGGCTTGTGTGGGACGACATGTCGCTGGCTGAGGTGCAGAGGGGGGCGGGGACGAACAGGCGGGTCGATCGGCGCGGGCCGAGGGGGCGAGTGGCGTGGGCCGAGGGGGCGAGTGGCGTGGGCCGAGGGACGTCGCCGAGGCGCGTTGCGGCAGGCCGAGGCGGATTGGCGGCTGCCCGCGCGCGGCGCTGCTTGGCCAAGGCACGTGTGGCACGTGTGGCACGTGTGGCACGTGTGGCACGTGTGGCACGTGTGGCACGACTGGCCCGTTGACGACCTGTCGGCGATCTGTCGATGACCCGTCGACGGTCGCCGTGTCAGTGGTCGATGGCGCCCACCAGCAGCGGGCCCTGGAACAGTAGCTCGGCCGTGAACTCCACCCCGGTCAGCTTGGCCGCCAGCGCGAACGCTCGGGCGAGGCCGTTGTTGGACATGTCCTCCCACCGTGCCTCCCAAGCATCGTCATCGACCTCCTCGGTAGGCAGCCCGACCTCACGCATGAGGTCGGCGAGCCGATTCGGATCGCTCCCGTGCCGGTCACTGGGCATGATCGGCCGGAAGCTGGTGACGACGGTGCCGTCGATCGCGTAGCTGAAGTCGTCCTCCGCGTAGTCGTGCCGCCCGACGGTCACCACCTCGCTGCTCTTGGACAGCCGCGACAGCACCTCCCCGAGCGTCGCCTCCCAGCCCCACAGCTCGACCGCGACACACCACTCACCGGCCGGGATCGCGGCGACGTGACCTCCGCCGTCACCGCCGTCGGTGGCTTGCACGAACTCGAAGACCTTCTCGTCCAGCTCGGCGAAGGTCATCTCCTGTCCTGGCGGCCCGGCCGGTCCGAAGCGGCGTAACACCTCGGCGGGCTCCAGCCCGCGGAAGAAGGACACGCAGTAGATGTCGCCGAGCGGATTGTCCGCGTCTGCGTCCGGGGCCTGTAGCCAGCGGAACTGGGCGAGAGGATCGGTCGTCATGCCGCCTGATACTGGCAAACGCCACCGACAAAACCGCGGCCTCAGCCCCGCCGCTGCCAGGCCGGGACCAGTAGCGCGCCCAGCCGGTGATTTCGGCCAGCCCTCGTCACCTCGGCCAGCCCTCGTCACCTCGGCCAGCCCCCATAAGCTCGGCCCAGACCCTGGCACCTCGGTTCAGCTCCGCCTACCTCGGCCGAGCCCTCATGAAGTCCAGCCCGGCTCCGGCTGCCTCGGCCTGGTCTGGCTGCCTCGGTCCAGCTCCGGCTGCTTTGGCCCAGCCCGCTGTCTTGGCCTGGTCTCGGCTGCCTCGGCCCGGCTCCCGCCACCTCGGCCCGGCAGCTGCGTCGGCCCAGCCCCCGCCGCCTCGACCCAGTTCCGACTACGTTGGCTCAGACCGCGCTAAGCTCGGCCGACCCCAGCCCACCTTGGCCCGGTCTCTACCGCCTCGGTCCAGTTCCGCTAACCAGCCGATACGGTGACGAGCAGCTTCCCGCGCACGTGCTCGTGCGCCAGATCCGTATAAGCCCGTACGCCCTCGTCCAGGTCATACCGCCGCGTGACGGTGTCCGGCAGCACGCCCTTCACGGCGAGTGCCCCCACCTCCTCCAGATCCCCGGGCCGGGCCTTGGTGTAGACGGTCTCGAACCCGGAATCCGGGCCGGGGCCGGGGAAGGCGATGTTCAGCAGGCGGCCGCCCGGTCGCACGGCCCGCGCCGCGGCAGGCAGCGACGTTCCCGGAAGGGCCAGGTTGACCAGGGCGTCGACACCTTCGGGATGGCGGCGCAGCGTCTCATCGGTCACCTCCACCGAACGGTAGTCGATCACCTCCGCCGCCCCGAGCCCGCGCACGTAGCCCTCGTCCGCTGGAATCGCGGTGGCGATCACATGCACGCCACGCGCCGCGAGCAGCGGCACCACGGCGCCACCCACCCCGCCCGCGGCCCCGATGACCAGCACCTTCGTGCCCGCCGTGAAGTCCCAGGCGCGCAGCAGGGGCAGCGCGGTTAGGGCCGCCGTCGGTAGCGCGGCGGCCTGCCCGGCGGCCAGACCGGCCGGAAGATGCGCCAGGGCAGGCGTGTCGGCCTCGAACAGCGCGTACTCGGCCATCGTCCCCGTCGTGAACGAGGGCGGCATGGCGGCCACGCTCGCCATGCTCCCGGCCGAGCGCACCAGGCCGAATCCGAAGATCTCGTCCCCGGGCGCGAAGCGTTCCACACCCTCGCCCGTACGCGTGACCGTACCGGCGAAATCGCCCCGGAGCACGTGCGGGAACGTCAGCGGGGCCGCTTCCCTGAACACCCCGCTCACCAGCCTGAGGTCGGCCGGGTTGAGGCCCGCCGCCGCGATCCGTACCTGGATCTGGCCAGGACCCGGCACCAGGACCGGTACGTCCGTCAGCTCCAGCAGCTCCACCCCGCCATATCCCCTGGCCACCAGCGCCTTCATGTGCCCTCCTCCAAACCGAACGCAATAACCGGACCGTCCGGTCATGTTGGCAGCATAATATGACCGGGTGGTCCGGTTGCGATAGGGTCGGGTTCGTGGGGAAGATGCGGGCCGATGCCGTACGCAACCGGCGGTTGCTGCTCGACGCCGCCGCAGCCGAGTTCGCGGAGCACGGGACGGAGGTGTCGATCGCCCGTATCGCGGCCAGGGCGGGGATCGGCAAGGGCACGGTGTTCCGGCATTTCGCCACGAAGGAGCAGCTCTTGGCCGCGATCTTCGGTGACCAGCTCGACCGGCTCTCCGACGCGGGCGAGGCGCTGCTGGGGAGCGCGGACGCCGGCGGGGCGCTGCTGGCGTTCATGGCGGAGGCGGTCGAGCTGCAGTGCGCCGACCGCTCGTTCTGCCAGGCGGTCACCGCGAGCACCCGCCAGGATCCGGAGATCAGGGCCGCGAGCGACCGGCTGGTCGGGGTCGCGGACGCGCTCACGGCCAACGCCAGGCAAGCCGGGTCCGTACGCGGTGACGTCACGGGCCACGACATCGTGCTGCTGATCAACGGTGTCTCGCAGGCGACGGCACCCTTGGGCGACGCGGTGCCCGGCATCTGGCGGCGCTACCTCGGCTTGGTCTTCGACGGCCTGCGCCCCGAGGCTGCCCACCCGCTTCCCGTG
>NZ_VCKX01000752.1 GCF_005889725.1 Nonomuraea zeae | reverse complement strand
GGGGGTCGGTGACGGTTGCTACCGATCTGTTCGATCCGGAGTGGGCTGAGCGGATCGCGCGGTATTGGGTGCGGGTGTTGGAGACCGTCGGCACCGACACGCGGACACGGCTGAGCGAGGTTGACCTCCTTGGGGAGCACGAGCGGCGTCGGGTGGTGGAGGAGTGGAACGCCACGGCGGCCGATGGGCTCGGCGTGCCGGTGGTGGAGTTGTTCGAGGCTCAGGTGGTGCGTCGGCCGGATGCGGTGGCGCTCGTCGGCTCTGAGCAGGTCACTTACGCCGAGTTGGATGAGCGGGCGAATCGGCTGGCTCATGTTTTGATCGGCGAGGGTGTCGGGGCTGAGTCGGTGGTGGGGGTGTGTCTGGATCGGGGTGCCGATCTGGTGGTGGCGGT